>DATKKT010000049.1:0-8347 GCA_035542795.1 Burkholderiales bacterium | reverse complement strand
GAAGCGCGGCCGCGAGTGGTCCTCCTTCTGCCAGGCGTCGGCGGCCGCGCGCGCGAGCTTCGCGGCTTCGAGGTTCAGCTCGTAGGCAAGCTCCTCCATGCCGTAGTCGGCGAGCGAGACCGCGGTGGAGTTGAAGGTGTTGGTCTCGATGATGTCCACGCCCGCGGCGAGGTAGTCGCGGTGCAGGCGGCGGATGAGCGCGGGCTGCGTGAGCGTGAGCAGGTCGTTGTTGCCGCGCAGCTCGCGGCCCCAGCCGCGGAAGCGCTCGCCGCGGAACTGCTCCTCGGTGAGGCGCTCGCGCTGGATCATTGTGCCCATGGCGCCGTCGAGGACCAGGATGCGGTCCTCGAGAAGCTGCTTGAGCAACGGCGTGCGATCGTCCATGCGGCCCTGAAAACAAGAACGCCCGTTCAGCTTTCGCGAAACGGGCCGTCGCAGTAACGATTCGGGGCGCGTCTCTTTAGCGGTACTTGTTTTTCCCCGCTCTCCGGCGGTGCGGCGCCCGCAAGCTGAACATCAAATCGGCGCAGGGGCGCTAGTCTGCCCAACTTGCCCCGGCCCGTCAAACGTCGCGGGACAGTGATCGACCGCAGCAAATCGCGCGCGACCCTCGACGCCGGCTTGACCCCCCTCGGGCAGCGGCATAGAGTCTGCCTCCCGCTCGCTGGCGCTCGTGAGGGAGGGAACATGAAGCGCTGTCCGAAGTGCAACGGCCTGATGCCGAACGACGTTTCGCTCTGCATCCGCTGCGGGTTCGATTCGAAGGCGTTGCCAGCCCCGGGCCAGGTGCCGTCGACTCCCGCCAAGGCTGCGCCGGCGGCCGTGAAGCCGGCGCCGGCGACGACGCTTCCGAATCCGGCCGCCCTGCGGCCGGCCGCGCCCGAGGCGCCGTTGGTGAAGGTCGGGCGAATCCGCAATGGCCTGGCGCTCGCCGCGCAGGGCCTGCGCGTGCTGCGGCTCGACAAGTCGCTGCTGCTGTTCCCGCTGGCGAGCGGCATCGCGAGCTTTTTCGTGCTGGCGACGTTCGCCGCCAGCCTGTGGGCGGGCGCGCACGGGCGGCCTGAGGGCCAGATCAGCGAGCCGCTGTTCCTCGCGCTGTTCTTCCTCTATTACTTCGCCAGCTACTTCGTCATCGTGTTCTTCAACTCGGCGCTCGTGTCCTGCGCGATGATCCGCTTCCGCGGCGGCGAGCCCACGGTCGCCGACGGCCTGCGCGCGGCCACCGCGAACCTCGGCCGCATCGCCGCCTGGGCGGCGCTCGCGGCGACCGTCGGCGTGGTGCTGCGTGTGATCGAGGAGCGCGTCGGCTTCGTCGGCAAGATCGTGGTCGCGCTGCTCGGCGCAGCCTGGACGATTGCGACCTACTTCGTGGTGCCGGTGCTGGTGGTCGAGCAGCTCGGCCCGGTGGACGCGGCGAAGCGCTCGGCGGCGATCATCAAGAAGACCTGGGGCGAATCGCTGGTCAGCAACGCCGGCGTGGGGCTGGTGAGCACGCTCGCGTTCGTGCTGCTGGTGATTCCCTGCGGCGTCGCGTCGATCGTCCTCGCGGTGAACGCGGGGAGCGTGGCGGCCGGCATCGCCGGCGGCGTGCTGACGCTCGCGCTCGCGGTGCTGGTCGTGCTCGCCGGCAGCGCGCTGCACGCGATCATACTGAGCGCCACCTACGTCTACGCGATCGAAGGCAAGGTCCCGCAGGCATTCGAGTCGAACAATCTGCGGCAGGCCTTCGCGTCGCGCTAGGAGCGCACGGCGGCCGCTAGTGCAAGCGCGGCTTCTTCAGAAAGTCGCCGCGGTCGGCCGAGCGGATGCGTACCACCGAGGAAGAGCCGCGGCGCGAGAGCGTGAGCGGGATGTCGGTGCCCGCGGGGCCAAGGCTCCAGATCTTGCGGAAGAGCTGCGCGAGGCCGGTGATGCGCTCGCCGGCGGCCTCGAGGATGAGGTCGCCGAGCTGCACTTCGGCCTGCTCGGCTGGGCCGCCGGGAGCGAGGCCGCCCACCACCACGTGGCCTTCGAGCTCGGTCGCGTAGAGCCCCAGCCAGGGACGCGGCGGCCGCGCCGGCCGGCCGGTGGAAAGCATCGGATCGAGGATCGGCGCGAGCAGGTCGATCGGCACGAACATGTTGCCGTCCACGGACTTGCCGCCGACCGCTTCCTGCACCAGCAGCGATCCGATGCCGAGCAGCTTGCCGTCCTCGCCCACGAGCGCTGCGCCGCCCCACTGCGGGTGCGCGGGCGCTGTGAAGAGCGCCTCGTCCAGCACGTATTCCCAGTAGCCGGCGAACTCGCGCTTGGCGACGATCTTCGCCTTCAGCGAATGCGCGCGCCCGCCCTGGCTGATGACGATCACCGCATCGCCGGGCGCGGCGGCGCGCGCGCTGCCGCGCGCGAGCGGCTTCGCGCCCAGGCGCCCGAGCGGCGCCACCAGGCCGAAACCCGTCGCCTGGTCGTAGGCGAGCGCATGGCCTTGCACCACGACGCCGCGATTGGTGGTGAGCCAGATCGTCTCGGCCTCGGTGATCAGGTAGCCGATGGTGAGCACCAGGCCGTCCTCGCCGATCACCACGCCGTTGCCGGCGCGCTCGGTGCCGAGGATCTGCGCGGTGAACGCGTCGGCCGGGATCTCGGCGCGCAGCAGCACTACGGCGTCGAGCGCGGCTTCGAGGTCGAAGTCCGCCTGAGCGGGATCGGGCTGCAGGGCGTCGGGGAAGGCCCAGTTGCCGGCGGCGGCCATCTCAGTTCTGCTCGAAAGGCAAGCCTACGTAGTTCTCGGCGAGCATGGTGGCGGCGGCGCGCGATTCGGTCACGTAGCGCAGCTGTGACTGCTGCATGCGGTGGTGGAACGGCGATTCGTCGTGGAAGGTGTGCAGCATCGAGGTCATCCACCAGGAAAAGTGCTCGGCGCGCCAGACCCGGCGCAGCGCGGTTTCCGAATAGCGCTCGAGCAGCCGCGCGTTCCCGGAAGCATAAAACTCCGCGAGCGCGCGCGCCAGCACCCGCACGTCCGCGACGGCCAGATTGAGGCCCTTGGCGCCCGTCGGCGGCACGATGTGCGCGGCGTCGCCGGCGAGGTAGAGGCGCCCGTATTGCATCGGCTCGACCACGAAGCTGCGCATCGCGATCACGCCCTTCTGGAAGATGCGCCCTTCGGCGAGGCGAAAGCCGTCCTCGCCCGCAAGGCGCGCGTGCAGCTCCTCCCAGATGCGCGCGTCGGGCCAGGCGCCGGGCTCGTCGTTCGGGTTGCACTGCAGGTACAGGCGCTGGATCCGGGGCGAGCGGGTGCTCACCAGCGCGAAACCGCGCTCGTGGTAGGCGTAGATGAGCTCGTCGGTCGCGGATGGGGCCTCGACGAGGATGCCGAGCCAGCCGAAGGGATAGACGCGCGTGAACTCGCGCCGCTGGCGCGAGGGAATCGACGGCCGCGAAACGCCGTGGAAGCCGTCGCAGCCGGCGACGTAGTCGCAGGCAATCTCGCGCGTCGCTCCTCCTGCGTCGTGGAAGCGGATCTTCGGCGACGCGGTGTCGAGATCGAGCAGGCTGACGTCCCGTACGCCGAACAGGAGCGTCGCGCCCGCGTCGACCCGAGCCTGGACGAGATCGCGGATCACCTCATGCTGCGCGTAGATCATGATCGAGCGCCCGCCGGTGAGCTCGGCGAGCGGGATGCGGTGGCTGCCGCCGCCGAAGCGCAGCACGATGCCCTCGTGCGGCATGCCCTCGCGCCGCATGCGCTCGCCGACGCCGGCCTGCTCGAGCAGGTCGACGGTGCCCTGCTCGAGCGCGCCGGCGCGGATCGTGGCCTCGATTTCCTCGCGGCTGCGCGTCTCGAGCACGATCGAGTCGACGCCCTGCAGGCGCAGCAGGTGCGCGAGCAGAAGCCCCGCTGGACCGGCGCCGATGATGCCGACTTGTGTGCGCATCGTGCTGATATTATCCGGCGGCGTGAGCGATTTAGAGTTCAAATCGAAGCTGTTTACGCTGCCCGTGCAGCTGCGCTGGGGCGAGTGCGATCCGGCGGGCATCATTTTCTACCCGAATTATTTCCAGTGGTTCGACGCCGCCGCCTGGAATATGTTCGCCGAGGTGGGCTACCACGCCAAGCGCATGCGCGCCGAGCACATGGCGATGCCGCTGGTGTCCGCCGGATGCGAGTTCAAGCATCCGGCCGAGCAGGAGGACCGCGCCGAGGTGCGCTCGCGCATCGTGCGCTGGGGCGGCAAGTCGTTCGTCATCGAGCACGAGGTGGTGCGTGCCGACGGCACGCTGCTCGCGGTCGGCACCGAGACGCGCGTGTGGGGGCGCTACACCAACGGCCCGGGCAGCCCGCTCAAGGGCCAGCCGATCGACGAGGAGCTGAAAGCGCTCTTCCGCGGGCGCTAGGCACGGCACATGGGCTCTACGGTCTTCGACTCGGCGCTTTACCGCGACATGTTCGGCACCGCCGAGATGCGCGCGATCTTTTCCGATGCCGGTTACCTTGCGCGCTGCCTCGACGTGGAGGCGGCGCTCGCCCGCGCGCAGGCCGGGCTCGGCATGATCCCGGCGGCGGCGGCGAGCGAGATCAGCGCCAAGGCGCAGCCCGGCATCTTGAACCTGGAGCGCCTGAAGCGCGAGACCGAGGTCGTCGGCTACCCGATCCTGCCGCTCGTCAAGCAGCTCGCCGCGGCCTGCGCGGGAGAGGCGGGGCGCTACGTTCATTGGGGCGCGACGACGCAGGACATCATGGACAGCGCGCTCGTGCTGCAGCTGCGCGCGGCGCTCGATCTGATCGAAGCCGATCTGCAGGGCGTGTCGGCGGCGCTCGAAGCGCTGGCGCGCCACCACCGCGACACGCCGATGGCGGGCCGCACGCACCTGCAGCAGGCGCTGCCCATCACCTTCGGCTTCAAGGCGGCGGTGTGGCGCGCGCCGATCGAGCGCCATCGCGAGCGCCTCGCGCAGCTGCGGCCGCGCGTGCTGGTCGGACAGTTCGGCGGAGCGGCGGGTACGCTCGCGTCGCTCGGCGAGCAGGGACTTGCGGTGCGCGCCGCGCTGACGCGCGAGCTGGGCCTCGCCGAGCCCGCGATCACCTGGCACGTGGCGCGCGACGGCCTCGCCGAGGCCGTGCTCTTCGCGGGCCTGGTGACCGGGTCGCTCGCCAAGATCGCCACCGACGTGATGCTGATGATGGCGACCGAGCTCGGCGAAGCCTTCGAGCCTTTCGAGCATGGCCGCGGCGGCAGCAGCACCATGCCGCAGAAGAGAAATCCGATCTCCTCGGAGTTGATCGTCGCCTGCGCGAAGCTCGCGCGCCAGCATTGCGCGCTGATGCTCGACGCCATGGTGCAGGACTTCGAGCGCGCCACCGGGCCCTGGCACGCGGAGTGGATCGCGCTGCCCGAGACCTTCCTCGCCACCGCCGGGGCGCTCCGGCAGGCGAAGCTCATGCTCGCAGGTCTCACGGTGGACGCCGCGCGCATGCAGCGCAACCTCGGCATGACCTCGGGCCTCATCGTCGCCGAGGCCGTGATGATGGGCCTAGCCCCCAAGCTGGGCCGGCAAGTCGCGCACGATGTCGTCTACGACGCTTGCCGCGCGGCTGCCGAGAGCGACCGGCCGCTGCTCGAGTTACTCGCCGCGAATCCGCAGGTCGGCCCGCATTTCAATCGGTCGGAGCTCGAGCGCCTGCTCGACCCGCGCAACTATCTCGGCAGCGCTGGCGCGATGGTCGATCGCGCGCTCGGCCCCAAGTAGGAAGGAGTCCGAAGCCGAAATCTCTACGCGGGCGCGCCAGGCCGCCAAAGCCGCCTGAGCAACGCGGATGACACCGGCCTACGCCGTGTCGTAACCGCCCGTTGAAGCGCCGCAACCCAATTTGCAACCAGATGCCGGGGGTCGCTGTCCAACGTCAGCATTTTTCACTTTCCGGGGGCAAGTATGGGCCGGATGAGCGAGCTTCAGATCGAACAGGGAGAGAGGTGCGAGACGGCATTGAACATTCTGATAGCCGCCGGCGTGCTGGCGCGTTGTCCGATGCACGAGGAATGCACGTTCATCGAGAACGACGACGTAACAGCAGCATACAAGCTCGCCATGCATCAGTGGGGCCACGGAGAGCACCGCGAATTCGAATCGGCGCGGAAGCTTACGGACAAGATCAAAGAAGTGTGGGACGAGCACGGCGTCTGGGAATGCCAGCACCCCGCCCACGGCCCCGACTAAGCTCCTTCCAACGAGCTCGCATTCCAGCGGGCGAGCTGTAGCGGCCTGCTATTTCAGCCAGACCTCGAACTGGTTCTGGCGCACCTTGCCCTGATACTCGGGGAATACCTTGATTTCGACGTCCCCGATGCCGACGTCGCGCGCAAGCATCGCCGCGATTTCCTGCGCCTTCTCCGTGTCCTGCGGCTGATAGTAGTAGCGCACCTGCGACGATTTCAGATTGTCCATCTTGGCGCCCACAAGCTCCACCCGGGGGACCGCGAACCCGTTTGCGCGCAGATGCCGGGCCGCGAGATCGGCTCGCGGGCGAGCGTCCGTCGGCCGGCAGACTGAGGGCGGCAAGCTGGATTTGCTTCTGATTGTCGGCAAATTTCTTTTCCAGGCTCGCGACCAGCCGCACCTTCTCCTCATAATCGGTCAGCGCATGCTTGCGCAGTTCGGTCGCTTCGCGTGCCTTGGATTCCGCTTTCTCGGCGGCCTGGAGCGCCCGTGCTTCCTTGATTTCCGCCATGGTGACCCTGTTGTCGTAGGCGGAGACCGCGAACAAGGCTCCGGCAAGGCTCGCGAACGCGGTGACGGCGCCCAGCCAGTGGGCCGGATTCCGGAAGAACGCCTTTCCGGGTTTGCGCAGATTCTCGACCTCGAGCGCGAGCTTTTCGATCTCGATGGAGACCTTCTTGAGAGCCTTCTCTTGTTCGGTGGCATCCACGCGTTGTCCCCCTTGCGCAGACAGCCAGCTGCAATTCTGGCCTCAACGCCGGGACCGCGTCGAATTCGGCGATCTAGAATTCAGATAGCAATCGAGAATTTGCTCTGCGTTCCAGTTAAGAGATCGCTCAACCTGTTCGTGACGCGGATCCCTCTACGCGCTATCGTTTCGCCAGGATGGTATGGGCACTGCCGGAGGGCCGCGGCGGGCGACGCAGCGGTCTTCGTAGCCACGAGGAGGCCGCATGCGAGCGCGCAACATCGCCAACGACCTGGAAGCGTACGCCGTCGCGGGGACGCACACTGCGGTCCTGTCGCTCGACTTCAAGACGAAGCCTCAGAATCTTCTGGGTCTCGCGTTCGAACGCCGCGATCACACCACCGGGCTGATCACCTGGCTCGAGGGCCAGAAGTGTTTCCGGTCGATCGTCCCCAATCCTGTGAAGGGACAGAAGTACCCCACCCATCTGCATCCCATTCAAGGGCTCTTGTGGAAGGACTTCACCCTGGTACCGGGGCGTGAGTACACGTTCAAGATCACGCCGGTCCGCGGCACGCCGAGCCAGCTTCAGTACGGCACCCCCACGGAGATCACGGTGAAGGCCGAGAAAGAATGGGACGGCCGACAGGGCGTCTACTTCAATCGTGGCGTCTCGGGCAGCCAGTCGTACTCCCAGCACTTTCCGGCAGGGAAGATCAGCGCGATGCCGCCGGCCACGCGCGAGCGCGCGTTTGAATGGTTGTCGCGCGGCCTGTTCGAGGGACTCAAGGCGTTCATCGAGCGCGCCGAGCCCGACGAAAGGATCTACGGTGCCTTCTACGAGTTCCACGAGCCGCGCACGCTCGCCCTGCTGAAGGCCGCACGCACCCGCGGCGTGACCGTGCAACTGGTGGTGGACGGCAAGCAGTACGGCGAGGACAACAGGGCCGCCGTGAAGAAGGCCGGCATCGCCAGCATGGTGAAGAAATGGCGGATGAACGCCAAGATCCCGCACAACAAGTTCATGGTCCGATGCTCGAAGAGCGATACCCCGATCGAGCTGTGGACCGGCTCCACCAACATCTCGGAGAAGGGGATCTTCGGCCAGTGCAACACCGGCCACGCCCTCAAGGACGGCACCCTCGCCGGCCGCTACCTGGACTACTGGAAAGAGCTGAAGAAGGACCCGGCCAAGGCGAATCTCGTGGCCGCGGTCATGGCGCTGCAGGCGGACGTTGCGGCCGACGATCTCGCCAACGACGCGATTACAGCGTTCTTCAGCCCACGCGGCTCGCTGTCGATGCTGAGCGCGTACGCGGAGTTGGTCCATGACGCCCGGGAATTGGCTTGCGGGATGTTCCCGTTCAATGTCGACAAGGTCTTTCAGGATGCATTCAACGCGCCCAAGGACTTCCCGCGCTACGTGATCGTGGACAAGTCCTCGAACAAGTTCGAGCCCAA
>DATKKT010000048.1:0-4094 GCA_035542795.1 Burkholderiales bacterium | reverse complement strand
GCGGCGGCGGGAGTCCTTCAGCGCGTCGTAGCGGCCGGCGCGGCGCTTGGGCAGCCGGTGCCGCGCGAGCTCGTTCAGGGTGTTGGGCCAGTCGTGCCAGTAGACGAAGTCGAAGTAGGCGTCGCCCGAGTGGTCGGCGATCGCGCCCCAGTGCTGCGCGTACTTCATGCCGTGGAGGATGGCGCCGTAGCCGCCGGAGGACTTGCCGAAGCAGCCGCGGTGCTCGCGGCTGGCGAGCGTGCGGAACTCGCGGTCCACGAAGGGAATGATTTCGCGCGTGAGGTAGTCGGCGTAGTCGCCGATCGCCGAGGAGTTGACGTACTGGTTGCCGCCCAGCGCGGTGAAGCAATCGGGGAAGACGAGGATCGCCGGGCCCATCTTCTTCTCGTAAATGAGGCGCGCCGCGCGCTCGGGCACGTTGTCGCCGAAGGGCTTCCAGCCGAGGTGCGAGAGCCCCGAGCCCGTGAATCCGACGAGGTCGTAGAGCACCGGAAAGCGCTTGTTGCCGCTGCCGTCGTACTGCGGCGGCAGCCAGACGGCGAGCTTCCTCACGTGCGGATCGCCGAGCGGGTTGCCGCGCAGGATCTTCGAGTCGTGCTCGAGCACGACGACCGTGCCGGCGGGGCCCTTCGGTCGCTTGAGCGCCATGCGCGTCAGCGCAGCACGAGCGTCTTGCCCTTCATCCGGCCGCGCAGCGTCGCGCTGCCGGTGGTGATCGTGACCTCGCGGCCGCGCACCGTGCCTTCCACGGCCTGCGTGCGGCCGTCGTGCGTGAGCGTGCCCGAGAGCTTCTGGTACTTCTGCGTGAGCTCGAGCTCGCCCTGCGGCAGCGAGTACTTGCCGGCCACGTGCGCCGGCACGATCCACAGGTGCGCGGTGCACCAGGAGCCGTCGCAGCCCTGCTCGGTGGAGAGCGTCTGCGTCTCGTCGGCCTCCCAGTCGCCGATCGTGAAGGCGTTGGTGACGACGCGCGTGCCCGGGCGCATCTTCAGCAGCTTCGGGCGCAGCTTCACGTTGAGGTCGGGCAGCAGGAACATGGTGACGACCGTCGCCCGGTGGAAGTCGACCTTGAAGAAGTCGCCCTGCACGAACTTCGCCTTCTTCGCGACGCCCTCCTGCTCGGCGTTGCGGCGCGAGAGCGCGACCATGTCGGGGTTGAACTCCACGCCCATCGCGCGCGCGCCGCGCTTGGCGGCGGCGATCACGGTGCGCCCGTCGCCCGAGCCGAGGTCGACCACGTAGTCGCGCTTGGTGACCTTGCCCATGTCGAGCATCTTCTCCACGAGGGACTGCGGCGTGGGCACCCAGACCACGTCCTTGCCCGCCTGGCCGGAGTGCGGCTCGAAAGGCTCCTTGTGCTCCTGCGCCGGCGCTTGCGCGAGCGCGAGCGGGGCGAGGGCGGCGAAGAGAAGGGCGAGGGCGCTGCGGGCGAGGGCGTGCATTCCTGGAGCTCCGTATCGGGGAAGGCGGAATTTAACCCAGGCTCGGCGTCAGCCTGCGAACTGCCGGTGCAGCCATTCGGCGATGCCGAGCGCGCGCGCGTCTTCGCCCGGCTGACCGACGACCTGCACGCCCACGGGCAGCCCCTTCGGGCCCTTGGCGCCGGGCACGTTGATCGCCGGCGCGCCGAGCAGCGTCCAGATGCGGCAGAACACCGGGTCGCCGGTAGCCTGCAGCCCGAGCGGCGCTTCGCCCGGGGCGCTCGGCGCGAGGATCGCGTCCGCGTCGCCGAAGGCTGCGGCGAGCCTGGCGCGGCACTTCGAGGCGAGCGCGCGCGCCTCGTCGTAGCGCTCCGTGGAAATCCGGCCCGCGGCCTCGGTGAGCTTCTTCAGCGTGGCGCTGAAGGCGTCCCACTTGTGCAGGCGGTCGCTCGCGATCGAGCGGAAGGTCTCGTAGTTCTGGATGTCCGACTGCGCCTGCGCGAGGCCCGCGAATTCGTCCGGCAGCTCGATCTCCTTCACGCGCGCGCCAGCCTTGCGCGCGGCCTTCGCCGCCAGTTCGAGCGCCTTCTCGGTCTCGGGCAGCGCGGCGGGCCATTCGTAGGTGAAGCAGAGCGCGAGGTGCGGCGCGCGCTCGAGCTCCTCGGGCACGAGCTCGCGCCCGCTGAGCGCGCCCACGAGCAGCGCCGCGTCGCCGGGCGAGCGCGCGAGCGCGCCGATCGTGTCCAGGCTTTCCGAGAGCAGCTTCACGCCCATCCTCGGCAGCGTGCCGAAGCTGGGCTTGTAGCCCGCGATGCCGCAGAAGGCCGCCGGCCGCACGATGGAGCCCGCGGTCTGCGTGCCGAAGGCGAGCGGCGCCATGAAATCCGCTACCGCGGCCGCCGAGCCGCTCGAGGAGCCCCCGGGCGTGTGCGCCGGATCGCAGGGGTTGGCCGTCTTGCCCGGATGGAACCAGGCGAACTCGGTGCTCACCGTCTTGCCGAGGATCACCGCGCCCGCGGCGCGCGCCGCCGCGACCACCGCCGCGTCCCACGCCGGCCGGTTGCCCTCGTACGCGGGCGAGCCGTAGGCAGTGGGCAGGTCGCAGGTATCGATGATGTCCTTCACGCCCACGGGCAGACCGTGCAGCGGACCGCGCAACGGCCCCGCGTCGAGCGCTTTCGCCTGCGCGATCGCCGCGTCGCGATCGAGATGGATCCAGGCGCCCACGGTCTTCTCGCGCTCGTCGATGCGCTCCAGGCACGCGCGCACGAGCGCCTCGGCGGTGACTTCGCGTGCGGCGAGCTTGCGCGCGGCTTCGCGCGCGCCCAGTTCGTTCAGCTTCGGCATGGAGTTTCTCCTCCGGGAGCGGCGAATTTACACCCGTTGCGCTACTGTTCGGCCCATGGGAGGGCGAGGCATGGCGCAAGCAGGCTTGCTGCAGGGAATCCGCGTGGTCGAGGCGGCCTCGATGATCATGGTGCCCTCGGTGGGCGCGCTGCTCGCCGACTACGGCGCCGAGGTGATCAAGATCGAGCCGCCCGAGGGCGACCTGAACCGGCGCGGCCACCACACGCCCGGGATGCCCGTGCACCCGAAGAACTACGAGTATTGCTTCCTGCCCGACAACCGCAGCAAGAGGAGCCTCGCCATCGACATGAAGGCGCCCGAGGCGCGCGGCATCCTGCGGCGCCTGGTGGAGAACGCCGACGTGTTCCTCACCAACCTGCGCCCGCAGGCGCTCGAGCGCGCCGGCATGACCTGGGAAGCGCTGCGCGCGCTCAATCCGCGCCTTGTCTATGCGCACGGCACGGGCTACGGCGACGCGGGCCCGGAAGCGGGCCGGCCGGGCTTCGACTCGGTGTCGTACTGGTCGCGCTCGGCGATGGAGGCGAGCCTGTTCCCGATGGAGGGCTGGCTGGGGTCGCTAGGCTACGGCACGGGCGACCACCCGACCGGAATGGCGCTGTTTTCGGCGGTGCTGATGGCGCTGCTCGCGCGCGAGCGCAGCGGCAAGGGCACGCGCGTGTCCTGCTCGCTGCTCGCCGCGGGCGCCTGGTCGAACGCGGTGATGATCCAGGCCAAGCTCCTCGGCGCGACCTTCCTCGAGCGCAAGCCGCGCGAGCAGGCGCGCAGCTTCACCTCGGTCTACTATCGCGCGGCCGACAAGCGCATCTTCAAGCTCTCGATCGTCAATCATCAGCGCGACTGGCCGAAGATCTGCCGCGCGCTGGGCCGGCCCTCGCTCGCCGACGACCCGCGCTACGCCACGCTCGAGGACCGCCGCCAGGAGGGGCGCATGGCCGAGCTGATCGCGCTCTGCGACGGCGTCTTCGGCGGGCGGCCGATGGCCTATTGGGAGGAAAGGCTGCGCGAGGCGGACGTGCCGTTCTCGGTGCTCTCCAGCTACGACGAAGTGGTCGCCGACCCGCAGATGGCGGCGAACCGCGTGTTCCCCGAATTCGACGATCCCGAGCTCGGCCGCGTGCGCACCATCGACACGCCGATGCACGTGGAGGGCCAGCCGAAGTCCGCGCCGCGGCCCGCGCCGCGCCTCGGCCAGCACACGCGCGAGATCCTCGCCGAGCTGGGGCTCCCGCAGGGCGAAATCGACGCGCTGGCGGGCCGGCGCGTGGTGGCGGGCGCTTGACCGACGACGATTTCGAAGCAAGCGTA
>DATKKT010000047.1:0-18072 GCA_035542795.1 Burkholderiales bacterium | reverse complement strand
GAGCGAGCGCGGCCGCGCCACCGGCGCCGCCTTGGACTCGGGCGCCGTGTGCAGGTGCTCGTAGTCGAAGGTGAACGGCTCGTAGTAGTCGTCGATCTCGGGCCGGTTCGGATTGGCGAAGATCTACGCCAGCAGCGCGAGCTTGCCGCCCTGCTTCGGCCGGATGCGGCCGCCCGCGGTGCGCTCCCAGCCGCCGTTCCAGCGCTTCTGGTTCTCCCAGTCCTTCGGATAGCCGATGCCCGGCTTGGTCTCGACGTTGTTGAACCAGGCGTACTCCATGCCCGGGCGGTTGGTCCAGACGTTCTTGCAGGTGACCGAGCAGGTGTGGCAGCCGATGCACTTGTCCAGGTTCAGCACCATGCCGATCTGCGCGCGGATCTTCATGCCGCCTCCCCGTCCATCCAGTCGATCTTGGCCATCTTGCGCACGATCACGAACTCGTCGCGGTTGGTTCCGATCGTGCCGTAGTAGTTGAAGCCGTAGCTCAGCTGCGCGTAGCCGCCGACCATGTGCGTGGGCTTCGGGCAGGTGCGCGTCACGGAGTTGTGGATGCCGCCGCGCGTCTGCATGATCTCCGAGCCCGGCGTGTTCACGATCTTCTCCTGCGCGTGGTACATCAGCACCATGCCCTCGGGCACGCGCTGGCTCACCACCGCGCGCGCGGTGAGCGCGCCGTTCAGGTTGTAGGCCTCGATCCAGTCGTTGTCCACGATGCCGGCCTTCTTCGCGTCCTTCTCGGAGATCCAGACGATCGGCCCGCCGCGCGACAGCGTCAGCATGAGCAGGTTGTCGGTGTAGGTGGAGTGGATGCCCCACTTCTGGTGCGGCGTGATGAAGTTGAGCGCCACCTCCGGGTTGCCGTTCGAGCGCTTGCCGAGCATCGGCGCCACGGTCTTGGTGTCCACCGGCGGGCGGTAGGACACCAGGCCCTCGCCGAAGGCGATCATCCACGGATGGTCCTGGTACAGCTGCTGGCGCCCGGTCAGCGTGCGCCAGGGGATGGTCTCGTGCACGTTGGTGTAGCCGGCGTTGTAGGAGACGTGCTCGGATTCCAGCCCGGACCAGGTCGGCGAGGAAATGATCTTCCTCGGCTGCGCCTGCACGTCGCGGAAGCGGATCTTGTCGTCCTCGCGCGGCCTGGCGAGGTGCGTATGGTCCAGGCCGGTGATGTCCGACAGCGCCTGCCAGGCCTTCACCGCCACTTCGCCGTTCGTTTCCGGCGCGAGACTGAGGATCACCTCGCAGGCGTCGATATCAGTTTCGATTCTTGGACGCTCCTGGGTCTTGCCGTTCAGGCGGCCGAGAAATTCCACCTCGTGTTTCGTGTCCCAGGAGATGCCTTTGCCGCCGTTCCCGACCTTCTCCATCAAAGGCCCGAGCGAGGTAAAGCGCTGGTACACGTTCGGGTAGTCGCGCTCGACCACCGTCACCGCGGGCATGGTCTTGCCGGGGACCGGCTCGCACTCGCCCTTCTTCCAGTCCTTCGGCTCGAAGGGCTGGCCGAGCTCGCCGGGCGTGTCGTGCATGAGCGGCGTGAGCACCACGTCCTTCTCCACGCCAAGGTGGTTCTTGGCGATTTCCGAGAACTTCTTCGCGATGGCCTTGTAGATCTCCCAGTCGCTCTTCGACTGCCAGACCGGGTCCACCGCCTGCGACAGCGGGTGGATGAACGGGTGCATGTCCGAGGTGTTGAGGTCGTTCTTCTCGTACCAGGTCGCGGTGGGCAGCACGACGTCCGAGTAAAGGCACGTGGTGCTCATGCGGAAGTCGAGCGTCACCAGCAGGTCGAGCTTGCCTTCCGGGCCCTTGCCGTGCCTTTCGACGTCCTGGTCCTGGGATGGCGTTTCGGCGCCCTGCACCCCGTTCGTCGTGCCGAGCAGGTGCTTGAGGAAATACTCGTGGCCCTTGCCGGAGGAGCCGAGCAGGTTCGAGCGCCAGACGAACAGGTTCCTCGGGAAGTTGTCCGGGTGGTCCGGATTCTCGCAGCTCATGCGCAGCTTGCCGCTCTTCAGCTCGCGCGCGACGTAGTCCTTCGGCTCCAGCCCGAGCTTCGCCGCCTCCTTCGCGATGCCGAGCGGGTTCACCTGCAGCTGCGGCGCCGAGGGCAGCCAGCCCATGCGCTCGGCGCGCACGTTGAAGTCGATCAGGCTGCCGCCGTAGCGCTTCGGGTCGGCGAGCGGCGAGAGGATCTCGCGCACGCCCAGCTTCTCGTAGCGCCACTGGTCGGTGTGCGCGTAGAAGAAGCTTGTCGAGTTCATCTGCCGCGGCGGGCGCGCCCAGTCGAGCGCGAACGCGAGCGCGGTCCAGCCGGTCTGCGGCCGCAGCTTCTCCTGCCCGACGTAGTGCGCCCAGCCGCCGCCCGACTGGCCGATGCAGCCGCACATCACGAGCAGGTTGATGATCGCGCGGTAGTTCATGTCGGCGTGGTACCAGTGATTCATCGCCGCGCCGATGATCACCATCGACTTGCCGTGCGTCTTGTCGGCGTTGTCGGCGAACTGCCGCGCCACCGTGATCACGTCCGCGCGCGGCACGCCGGTGATCTTCTCCTGCCAGGCGGGCGTGTAGGGCGCGTCCTCGTCGTAGGACTGCGCCGCGCCGACGCCGTACTGCGCGAGCATCAGGTCATAGACGCTGGCGACCAGCTGGCCGCCGACGTCCTTTACGGGGACTTCGCGCTCAAGCACGTCTTTCTGCGGGTTGGCCGGGAAGTGCTCGTGCGCGATACCGCCGAAATACGGGAACGCGACTTTTTCGCTTCTGGAAGAGAAATCCTTCAAAGACAGAGCCGGTCGAATCGAGGTCTTCGCAAGATTCCACTTGCCCTTCTCGCCCCAGCGGAAGCCGATCGAGCCGAGCGGCACGGCGGGCTGCCCGGTCGCCTCGTCGATGCAGACGGTTTTCCATTCGGGGTTGTTCTTTTCCCGCAAGCCATCAGGAAAATCCGACGCCCGCAGAAATCTTTCCGCCACCAGCCGCTCGCCCTGCTTCACCAAGCGCACCAGCATCGGCATGTCGGAGTACTGCCGGCAGTACTCGCGGAAGTACTCGCTCTTGCCTCCCGCGTGGAACTCCTTGAGGATCACGTGGCCCATCGCCATCGCGAGCGCAGCGTCGGTGCCCTGCTTCGGGTGCAGCCAGAGGTCGCCGAACTTGGAGCCCTCGGCGTAGTCCGGGAACACCGAGACGATCTTGGTGCCGCGGTAGCGCGCCTCGGTCATGAAGTGCGCATCGGGCGTGCGCGTCTGCGGCACGTTCGAGCCCCACATCATGATGAAGGTCGAGTTGTACCAGTCGGCCGACTCGGGCACGTCGGTCTGCTCGCCCCAGGTCTGCGGGCTGGAGGGCGGCAGGTCGCAGTACCAGTCGTAGAAGCTCATGCACACGCCGCCGATCAGCGCCAGGTACCGGCTGCCCGCGGCGTAGGACACCATCGACATCGCCGGGATCGGCGAGAAGCCGACCACGCGGTCGGGCCCGTACTTCTTCACCGTGTAGACGTTCGCCGCGGCGACGAGCTCGGTCGCCTCCTCCCAGCTCGCGCGCAGGAAGCCGCCCAGGCCACGCTGCTTCTTGTGCGCCGCCTCGTTGGCGACGATCGAGCGCCAGGCCTCCACGGGCTCGTAGCGCTTGCGCAGCTCGCGCCACATGCGCAGCAGGCTGCTGCGGACCATCGGGTACTTAAGCCGGTTGCCGCTGTACAGGTACCAGGAGTAGGAGGCGCCACGCGAGCAGCCGCGCGGCTCGTGGTTGGGCATGTCCGGGCGCGTGCGCGGGTAGTCGGTCTGCTGCGTCTCCCAGGTGACGATGCCGCCCTTGACGTAGATCTTCCAAGAGCAGGAGCCCGTGCAGTTGGTGCCGTGCGTCGAGCGCACGATCTTGTCGTGGCTCCAGCGCTGGCGGTAGGCCTGCTCCCAGCTGCGGTCCTCGCGGCGCGTCACGCCATGGCCGCCGGAGAACTTCTCGCCGGCAGCGCCGAGAAACTTCAGTCGATCGAGAAAGTGGCTCATCGGCAATCTCCGGATTTCGAGCTGGCTGCCCGGCGAACGCTAGCAGCGAACGCCGAATATTTCGAGCACATGGTCATCAGGGTCTTTGCGCGCGGCAGCAATGCGCTCAGCATGGCATCTCCGCGTTCTTGCGGCTGTAGTACCACCAGGTCATCGCGATGCAGGTCAGGTAGAAAACGATGAAGACGTACAGCGCGGCCTCGGGGCCGCCGGTCATCGAGATCGAGGTGCCGTAGCTCTTCGGGATGAAGAAACCGCCGTAGGCGGCGAACGCCGAGGTGAAGCCGAGGACGGCCGCCGCCTCCTTGTTGGCGTCCTTGACCGCCTGCTCCTGCGCGGCCGTGCCCTTGCCCGCGGCGTCGCGCGTGCGCTCGGTGAGGAAGATCACCGGGATCATGCGGAACGTCGAGCCGTTGCCGATGCCGGTGGTGAGGAACAGCACCAGGAAGCAGACGAAGAAGCCCGCGAAGCTGCCGCCGGAGCCGCCCGAGGGCAGGAACCAGAGCACGCCGATCACCGCGAGCGTCATGACGATGAAGTTCCAGAACGTCACCGCCGCGCCGCCGAGCCGGTCGGACAGCCAGCCGCCGAAGGGCCGGATCACCGCGCCGACCAGCGGCCCGATCCAGGCGTACTGCAGGGGAGCGATGCCCGGAAACTGCGACTTGATGAGCAGGGGAAAGCCGGCCGCGTAGCCGATGAACGAGCCGAAGGTTCCGAGGTACAGCCAGCACATCAGCCAGTTGTGCTTGCGCTTGAAGATCACCGCCTGCTCCCGGAACGAGGCTTTCGCGTCGGCGATGTCGTTCATTCCGATCCAAGCCGCGATCGTCAGGATGACGATGAACGGCACCCAGACGAAGGCCGCGTTCTGCGCCCAGATCGTCCTCGCCAGGCCGGCGTCGTTGACGATCTGCTGCGGGCCGCCGGCGAGCGGGCCGTAGACGCCCAGCCCGATCACCAGCGGCGCGAGGAACTGCACCGCCGAGACGCCGAGATTGCCGAGGCCCGCGTTCAGCCCGAGCGCCGATCCCTTGTGCTCCTTCGGAAAGAAGAAATTGATGTTGGCCATGCTGGAGGCGAAATTGCCGCCGCCGAAGCCGCACAGCAGCGCGAGCACCAGCATGGTGGTGTAGCTGGTGGACTTGTCCTGGATCGCCATGCCGATGCCCAGCGCGGGAATCAGCAGCGACGCCGTCGAGATCGCGGTCCAGCGCCGGCCGCCGAACAGCGGCACCATGAACGAATAGAAGATGCGCAGCGTCGCGCCCGACAGTCCGGGCGCCGCCGCGAGCCAGAACAGCTGGTTGGGCGTGAACTTGAAGCCGAGCGCCGGCAGGTTCACCGCGACCACGCTCCACAGCTGCCAGACCGCGAAGGCGAGGAACAGCGACGGCATCGAGATCCACAGGTTGATGTTCGCGATCGCGCGGCCCTCTTGCTCCCAGAACGCCTTGTCCTCGGGCGTCCAGATCGCGAGCGTCTTGCCCATGCGCTTGGTGACCGGCGGCGGGGTAGCCATCATGACTCCTCAGGAAGTTGCGGCAACTTTAGGGCCGCGCGCCGGCGCAGCTTTGATGCATATCAAGCTTATCGCCGCGCGCGAAAGCGCGTTGATGGGCATCAAGTTACTCGCAATAGATCTCCGAGCCCTTGCGCCGGTACCAGTGCCAGGTGCCGAGTACGCAGCTCAGGTAGAAGGCGATGAACACGTACCACGCGGCGTGCGGGCTGCCGGTCGCCTGGAGCGCGATGCCGACCACCACCGGGATGAAGAACAGCCCGAACGCCGCGATCGCCGCCGTGAAGCCGAGCGCGACCGAGGCCTCGATCTCGCCCTCGCGCTTCGCCCGCGCCATCGCCTCCGCGTCGCCGCCCCGGGCGCGCAGCTCGTGGAGCTTATGGAACACCGTAGGCACCATGCGGAAGACCGAACCGTTGCCGATGCCGGTGGTGAGGAAGAGCACCAGGAACGCGGCGTAGAACCCGCCCGCAGATCCCGGGTCCGAGCCGCCCGGCAGGTAGGCGAACACCGCCACCGAGGCGAGGAACATGACGACGAAATTCCACAGCGTCACGCGCCCGCCGCCGACGCGATCGGAGATCCAGCCGCCGAGCGGCCGGATGAGCGCGCCGACCAGCGGGCCCACGAACGCGTACTTGAGCAGTCCGGAGTCCGGGAACTGCGTCGCGAGCAGCGTCGGAAACGCGGCGGCGAAGCCGATGAACGAGCCGAACGTGCCGCCGTAGAGCCAGCCGAGCATCCAGGAGTGCTTGCGCTGGAAGATCGCCGCCTGCTCGCGGAAGGTCGCGCGCACGCCGCGGATGTTGTGCATGCCGAGCCAGGCCGCTGCGGCGGCGAGCAGGATGAACGGCACCCAGATGTAGGCGGCGTTCTGCAGCCAGACCTGGCCGATCGCCGGGTCGCTGTAGGTCTGCGCGCTGCCGCCCCAGAACGCGAGCGCGCCGCCGTAGATGCTCACCGGCGCCACGGCCTGCATCACGCCGACGCCGAGGTTGCCCGCGCCCGCGTTCCAGCCGAGCGCCGTGCCCTGCATGCGCTTCGGGAACAGGAAGCTGATGTGCGCCATGCTCGCGGAGAAATTGCCGCCGCCGAGGCCGCAGAGCAGCGCGATCACGACGAACACCGTGTAGCTCGTCTCCGGGTTCTGCACCGCGAGCGCCATCCAGATCGTCGGCAGGAGCAGCGTCGCCGTGCTGAAGACGATGAAGTTGCGCCCGCCGAAGATCGGCACGACGAACGAGTACGCCAGCCGCAGCGCCGAGCCCGAAAGGCCCGGCAGCGCCGCGAGCCAGAAGAGCTGTCCGGTGCTGAAGCGGAAGCCGATTTTCGGCAGCTCGACCACCACCATGCTCCAGAGAATCCACACGGCAAACGAAAGGAACAGCGCCGGCATCGAGAAGGCGAGGTTGCGCAGCGCGATGCTGCGGCCGGTCGCCTGCCAGAAAGCCGCGTCGTCCGGCCGCCAGTCGACGAGCCAGCTGCCGCGCGCCGCGCGCGCATCGAGCAGGTGCCCCTCGACCATCTGCTCGCGCAGCCGCGCGTCCTTCTCGAGGATCTCCGCGCGCTCGCCGCGCTCGGCCGCCCAGGTCCAGACCATGACGCCCGCCAGCATCGCGTACATCACCATGAAAGCGCTCGAGCGTACGTTGGTCGCATCGGCCGCGATGCCGAAGACGATCGGCAGCGTGAAGCCGCCCAGGCCCCCGATCACGCCGACGAGCCCGCCCACCGGGCCCATGTTGCTCGGGTAATGATCGGCGAGACTGCGGTAGACGCTCGCCTTGCCGAAGCCCTGCGCGATGCCGACGACGAACACGAGGGCGGTGAAGAGCACGACGCCCACGCCGATCTTGTAGCTCGCATCGCCCTTGATGCCGTGCACCGTCAGCGTCGTCTGGGGATAGGCGAGGAAGAACAGGCACACGATGCAGATCCAGAACACCCACCAGGTCACGGTGTCGCCGCCCCACTTGTCGGAGGCGAAGCCGCCCGCGGCGCGGATCACGCCCGAGGGCAGAGTGAAGAACATGGTGATGAACGCGGCCGTCTTGAAATCCAGGCCGTACTCGCCGATGTAGTACTTCGGCAGCCACAGCGCGAGCGCGACAAAGCCGCCGAACACGAAGTAGTACGCGAGGCCGAGGCGCCAGACGCGCGCGTCGGTCAGCGGCGCGAGCTGCTGGCCGAGCGTCGGGAACTGCCCCTTGCGCTTGCGCTCCTCGAGCTTCGGGTCGGGATACGTGAAGAACCAGAAGATCACGGCCATGACGATGAGCGAGATCGAGTACACCTGCGGCACCATGCGCCAGCCGAACGCAACGACCAGCAGCGGCGCCGCGAGGTTGGTCACCGCGGAGCCCGCGTTGCCGACACCGAAGATGCCCATCGCGGTGCCCTGCCTCTCCTTCGGGAACCACGCCGAGGTGTAGGCGATGCCGATCGCGAACGAGCCGCCGGCGAGCCCCACGAACAGTCCGATGACGAGGTACTGCCAGTACTGCGTAGCGAACGCGAGCCCGTAGGTCGGGATCGCGACGAGGATCATGTGCAGGAAATAGACGATGCGGCCGCCGAAGCGGTCGGTGAGCACGCCGAGCGGCAGGCGGATGAGCGAGCCGGTGAGGATGGGCGTCGCGACCAGCAGGCCGAACTCGGTCTCGCTCAGGCCGAGCTCGTTCTTGATGCGGATGCCGATGATCGAGAACATGGTCCAGATGGCGAAGTTGACCGTGAAGGCCAACGTGTTCATCGTCAGGACCGAGTAGCTCTTTGCCTTGTCGGTGGTGAACATGGGCGCGCTCCGGGAGGCGATTGGCGCCGAGTCTACCGGCGCGCGCAAGCGGCCGATTTGAGCTTGATCAGAAAAACCCGCCTTCCGGCGGGGGGCGACCTACCCCGGCAGGCTGCGGGCGATGATCGCCTTGACCGCCTCCGCCTCCGGCGGCACGACCTCGAAGCGCTGCGGCAGCGCCTCCAGGTTCTCGAATCCCGGCGGGCGCGCGGGCTCCTGCCCGAGCGCCTCGCGGATCGTCTCGGCGAACTTGGCGGGTTGCGCGGTCTCCAGGCAGATCAGCGGCACGCCCGGCTCGCGGTGCGCGAGCCCGACCTTGACGCCGTCGGCCGTGTGCGGATCGATGACGACGCCGTATTTCGCGTGCACCTGCCGGATCGTGGCGAGGCGGTCGGCGTGGGCGCTGCTGCCCGAGACGAAGCCCGGCCGCGGCACGAGCGACAGGTCGATGTCGCCGCCGGCCGCGAAGCGCCGCCGCACCTGGGCGCCGTCGCGCTCGAGGAGCTCGAACACGTAGCGCTCGAAATTCGACGCGCGCGAGATGTCCATCGACGGGCTGGAGGTCGCCTGCGCGCTGCCGCGCGGGCGGTAGCGGCCGGTGCGGAAGAACTCGTCCAGCACGTCGTTCTCGTTGGTGGCGAGGATCAGCCGGCGGATCGGCAGGCCCATGCAGCGCGCGACGTAGCCGGCGTAGATGTTGCCGAAGTTTCCCGAGGGCACCGCGAACGATACTTGCTGGGAATCCGAAGAAGTCGAGGCGAAGTATGCTTTGAAATAGTAGACCACCTGCGCGGCCACGCGCGCCCAGTTGATCGAATTCACCGCGCCGATGCGGTAGCGCCGCTTGAAATCCGCGTCGGCGTTGACCTTCTTCACCAGGTCCTGGCAGTCGTCGAAGGTGCCCTGCACCGCGAGGTTGTGGATGTTCGCGTCCTGCAGCGCGTACATCTGCGCGCGCTGGAACGCGCTCATGCGCCCGTGCGGCGAGAGCATGAACACCTGCACGCGCGCCTTGCCGCGCAGCGCGTGCTCGGCCGCCGAGCCGGTGTCGCCCGAAGTGGCGCCGAGGACGTTCAGGGTCTGGTTCCTTCTCTCCAGTTCCCCTGCAAACAAATTGCCGAGAAGCTGGAGCGCAATATCCTTGAACGCCAGCGTCGGCCCGTTGGACAGCCCGAGGAGGTGCAGGCCGGGCTCGAGCGTCTTCAGCGGCGTGATGTCGTCGCTGCCGAAAATCTCCTTCGTGTAGGTCCTTTCGACGATCGCATCCAGGCCGGGAACGTCGTCCATGAAGTGCGAAAGGACGGATTTCGCGAGCTCACGATAGTTCTTCGATCTGAATCCGGAAAGCGCAACCCGCGAAAACTCCTCGGGCACGTAGAGGCCTCCGTCCGGGGCCAGGCCCTCGAGCAGTATCTCGGTAAAGCGCCGCGCCGGCGCCGCGCCGCGCGTGGAGACGTAGCGCATTACAGCAGCTCTTCGAGGCGGATGCGCGTGACCTTGCCGAGCACCGTCGGCAGCTTCTCGATCTTCGCCATCGCGGCGTCGACGTTCTTCTCGATCGCCAGGTGCGTGAGCATCACGATGTCCACGCGCTGCTCGCCCTCGCCGGGCTCCTTCTGCACCATCGCGTCGATCGAGATCCGGGAGTCGGCCAGGATGCGCGTGATGTCGGCGAGCACGCCGGGCCGGTCCTTCACGCGCATGCGCAGGTAGTACGAGGTGCGCACCTCGCCGATCGGCAGGATCGGGTCCTTGGCCAGGCGGTCGGGCTGGAACGCGAGGTGCGGCACGCGGTGCTCCGGGTCGGCCGTGATCAGGCGCGTCACGTCCACCAGGTCCGCGACCACCGCGCTCGCGGTGGGCTGGCTGCCGGCGCCCGCGCCGTAGTACATCGTCGCGCCGACCGCGTCGCCCTTGACGAGGATCGCGTTCATCACGCCCTCGACGTTGGCGATGAGCCGGCGCGCCGGAATCAGCGTCGGGTGCACGCGCAGCTCGATGCCCTTTTCCACGCGCTTCGTGATGCCCAGCAGCTTGATCCGGTAGCCCAGCTCCTCGGCATAGCGGATGTCCTCCTGCGTGAGCTTCGCGATGCCCTCGGTGTAGGCCTTGGCGAACTGCATCGGGATGCCGAAGGCGAGCGCCGAGAGGATCGTCAGCTTGTGCGCCGCGTCCACGCCCTCGATGTCGAAGCTCGGGTCGGCCTCGGCGTAGCCCTTCTTCTGCGCCTCCTTCAGCACCGCGGCGAACGGCAGGCCGCGCGCGCGCATTTCCGAGAGGATGAAGTTCGAGGTGCCGTTGATGATGCCCGCGATCCATTCGATGCGGTTCGCCGCCAGCCCCTCGCGCAGCGCCTTGATGATCGGGATGCCGCCCGCTACCGAGGCCTCGAAAGCGACCATCACGCCCTTCTCCTGCGCGGCCTTGAAGATCTCGTTGCCGTGCATGGCGAGCAGCGCCTTGTTGGCGGTGACCACGTGCTTGCCGCGCCGGATCGCTTCGAGCACCAGCTCGCGCGCGACCGTGTGGCCGCCGACGAGCTCGACGACGATATCGATGTTCCTGTCTTTGACGAGAGCAAAACCATCGGACAGCACGCGCGCCCGCTTCTTGACGATGGCTTGCGCCTTCCGCGTGTCCTTGTCGGCGACCTGGACGATGCGGATGGCGCGCCCTGCGCGCCGCTGGATCTCGTCGGCGTTGCGGTTGAGCACGTCCCAGACGCCGCTGCCGACCGTGCCGATGCCGAGCAGGCCGACCTGGATCGGCTTCATGCCGCCCTGCTTCACGCCGCGTTCCTCTTCAGGCGGAACTGCAGGTGGCGCTTCACGTCCGGCCACTCCGAGGCGAGGATGCTGTACATCACCGTGTCGCGGATCGTGCCGTCGCGGCGCGGCCAGTGATGGCGGATCACGCCGTCCTTCTTCGCGCCGAGCGCCTCGATCGCGCGCTGCGAGCGGAAATTGAAGTTGTCGGTGCGCAGGCCGATCACCTTGCAGCCGACCTTCTCGAAGCCACGCTCGAGCAGGAGCAGCTTGCAGGTCGTGTTGACGTGCGTCCTCTGGCAGCGCTGCGCGTACCAGGTCCAGCCGATCTCTACGCGGTCGGCGGCGGCGACGATGTCGTGGTAGCGCGTGCTGCCGACGAGCGCCCCGCTTCTCAGGTCGCGCACCGCCCAGGGCAGCATGTGCCCGGCCTTCTGGCCCTCGAGCGCGGCTTCGATGTAGGCGCGCGTCTTGTCCGGCTCCGGCACCGACGTGTAGAACAGCTCCCAGAGCCTGCCGTCGGCCGCGGCCGCGACCAGCCCGTCGTGGTGATCGGGGGACAGCGGCTCGAGCCGGATGCCGTTGGCCTCCAGCGTCGCCGGCTTGGGGGAGATCACGCGGCGCCCTTCAGCAACCCGTCTTTGCGGAACATCTCCCGGATGCCGCGCACGGCCTGGCGCAGGCGGTGCTCGTTCTCGATCAGCGCGATGCGCACGTGGCCGTCGCCGTAGTCGCCGAAGCCGATGCCGGGCGACACCGCGATCTTCGCCTCCTCGAGCAGCCGCTTGGTGAACTCGATCGACCCCATCTTCGCGTAGTAGTCGGGGATCTTCGCCCAGATGTACATCGAGGCCTTCGGCACTTCCACCATCCAGCCGATGTCGTGCAGGCCCTTGACCATGACGTCCCGGCGCTTCTGATAAGTGAGCCGGACCTCCTCGACGCAGTCCTGCGGCCCTTCCAGCGCCACGATCGACGCGACCTGCACCGGCGTGAAGCTGCCGTAGTCGTGGTAGCTCTTGATGCGCGCGAGCGCGTTGACCATCTCGGCATTGCCGACCATGAAGCCGATGCGCCAGCCGGCCATGTTGTAGCTCTTCGACATGGTGAAGAACTCGACCGCGACCTCGCGCGCGCCCGGTACCTGCATGATCGAGGGCGCCTTGTAGCCGTCGAAGCAGATGTCGGCGTAGGCGAGGTCGTGGACCACCAGAATGTCGTGCTGCCTTGCAATCGAAATGACTTTCTCGAAGAAGTCATATTCGACGCACATCGCGGTCGGATTCGACGGAAATCCGATGATCAGCATCTTGGGCTTGGGGATCAGCTCGCCGATCGCGCGCTCCAGCTCGGCGATGAAATCCACGCCGGGCGTCATGCGCACCGAGCGGATGTCGGCGCCAGCGATGATCGCGCCGTAGATGTGGATCGGGTACGAGGGGTTGGGCACCAGCACCGTGTCGCCGCGCTCCAGCGTGGCGAGCATCAGATGCGCGAGGCCCTCCTTGGAGCCGATCGTGACGATCGCCTCCTTGTCCATGTCGAGCTCGACCGCGTAGCGGCGCTTGTACCAGTCGCAGATCGCCTTGCGCAGGCGCGGGATGCCCTTGGAGACCGAGTACCCGTGGGTGTCAGGCCTCCGGGAAGCCTCCACCAGCTTGTCGACGATGTGCTGCGGCGTAGGCTCGTCGGGGTTGCCCATCGACAGGTCGATGATGTCCTCGCCGCGCCGCCGCGCGGCCATCTTCAGCTCGTTTGTGATGTTGAAGACGTAGGGCGGCAGCCGCTTAATCCTTGAAAACTCGCGCATTGTAGAATTCTAGCAGTGAAGTTTCACATCACCTCGCACGCGGGGCACAACGCGTTTTCCGCCTACGGCGAGGGCTTCGTGCGGGTTGGCGAGCAGCGCTACGAGCACAACCTGATCGTCACCCCCGAGCGCGTGCTGCCCTGGCAGGCGGCCTCGTTCGAGGCGCTCGTCGAGGCCGACTTCGCGTCGCTGCTGGACGTCGGCGTCGACATCCTGCTGCTCGGCACGGGCGCGAAGCAGCGCTTCCCGCACCCGGTCCTGACGCGCGCGCTCGCGGCGCGGCGCATCGGCGTAGAGGCGATGGACCTGCAGGCCGCCTGCCGCACCTTCAACATCCTTGTCGCGGAGGAGCGCCGCGTAGCGGCGGCGCTGCTGTTCACATGAACCTGTTCCCCGGATTCGAGAAGCGGCGCATCGTCACCAGCGGCGCGACCATCAACCTCGTGCACGGCGGCAAGGGGCCGCCGGTGCTGCTGCTGCACGGCTATCCCGAGACGCACGCGATGTGGCACCGCGTCGCGCCGGACCTCGCGCGCGCGCACAGCGTGGTCTGCGCGGACCTGCGCGGCTACGGCGCCTCGTCCAAGCCGCCGGGCCTGCCCGACCACTCGAACTACTCCAAGCGCGCGATGGCGAAGGACATGATCGAGGTGATGGCCGCGCTCGGCTACCACCACTTCCACGTCGTCGGCCACGACCGCGGCGCACGCGTCGCGCACCGCATGGCGCGCGACCACGGCAAGCGCGTGCTGTCGCTCGCGGTGCTCGACATCTCGCCCACGCTCACCATGTACCGGCGCACCGACAAGGACTTCGCGACGGCGTACTACCACTGGTTCTTCCTGATCCAGAAGGCGCCGCTGCCAGAGACGCTGCTCGCCAAGCAGGTGCCGCAGTACATCCTCGGGCGCATCGGCCGCGGCCCGGGCGGCATCAAGGTCTTCGACAAGCGCGCGCTGGCGCAGTACGTGCACGCCTTCCGCGACCCGCGCACGATCCACGCCACCTGCGAGGACTACCGCGCCGCGGCGGGCATCGACCTCGCGCACGACCGGCGCGACCTGAAGAAGAAGATCAAGATGCCCGTGCTCGTGCTCTGGGGCCGGCACGGCGTGATCGAGGCGATGTTCGATCCGCTCAAGGACTGGCGCGAGGTCGCCAGCGACGTGCGCGGGCGCGCGCTCGATTGCGGGCACTTCCTGCCCGAGGAGCGGCCGGCCGACGTGCTGCGCGAGCTGCGCCGCTTCCTCGCCGATGCCTGAGCCGGCGGCCGCCGGGCCGCAGCGCCGCGAACTCAGCCGGCTCGGCCTGCTCGGCCCGGAAGACGGCTGGTCGCTCGCGCCCGTGGGCGCGTGGATCATGATCGAGGGGCGGCACATCGGCGATCCGCGCGAGCTGCTCGAGGCGCTCGCCGCTCGCCTGGACGCGGCCGGCGCCACCATCGACCGTCTCGGCTTCACGGTGCGCACGATCCATCCGCAGATCGCCGCCTGGGGCTGCTACTGGTCGCGGCGTGGCGGCAGCGGCATGTTCGTCGGGCGCCACGGTACGCAGAACAGCGACGCTTACATCGGCAGCCCCGTGCAGTTCGTCTACGAGAACCGGCTGCCCTACCGCCGCCGCCTTGAAGCGCTCGACGAGCAGCGCGACCCGGCGCTGCTGCACGAGCTGCGGGCCGAGGGCTTGACCGACTACTACGGGCTGCCGCTCTGGCTCGGCTCCGGAGAGGTCAACTTCATGACAGCGGCGACCGCGCGGCCCGGCGGCTTCAGCGACGACGATCTGGACCGCCTCGGCGCGCTCGCCAACCTGATCGCGCCGCTCGTCGAGGCGATCCACGCGCGGCGCATGACGCTCGGGCTGCTCGACGCCTTCGTCGGCCCGCGCATCGGCCGGCGCATCCTCGACGGCCAGGTCAAGCGCGGCGACGGCGATCGCATCGAGGCGGCGTTCTGGTATTCCGACCTGCGCGGCTTCACCGCGCTCTCGGAGTCGCTGCCCGCCGGCGAGCTGCTGCAGCTGCTGAACGAGTATTTCGAGGCCTGCGCCGCGGCCGCCTCGGCGCGCGGCGGCGAGATCCTGCAGTTCATCGGCGACGCGGTGCTCATCATTTTCGAGATCCGGCGGCTGGAGGACGAGACGCGCGTCTGCGAGGACGCGCTCGACGCCGCGGTGGACGCCTTCAGCGCCATCGCCGTCACCAACCATCGGCGCCGGCACGCCGGCCTGCGCGAGATCGCCTTCGGCCTCGGCCTGCACCTCGGCACCGTCACGCATGCCAACGTCGGCGCGCCGGACCGGCTCGCCTTCAACGTGGTCGGCCCGGCCGTGAACAAGACCGCGCGCCTGCAGGCGATGACCAAGCTGGCCGGCGAGCCGCTGCTCCTGTCGAAGGAGTTCGCCGCGCGCGTGCGCCGCCCGCTGCGCTCGATCGGCCACTTCGACCTGAAGGGCATCGACGGGCCGCAGGAGATGTTCACCCTCGAGGAAGGCGCGTAGCGGGGCGCCGGCCGACGTGACGGGCTCCGATTCCGTCCGCTTTTTCGACGCGCAGTTCCGCCGCCAGGCGGCCGCCGGCGATTTCGCGCTCAATCCGTTCGAGCAGCGCGCCCTGCCTTACCTGCAGGGCAGCGTTCTCGACCTGGGCTGCGGGCTCGGCAATCTGGCCGTGGCCGCCGCGCAGGCGGGCGCGCGCGTGCTGGCGCTGGACGCGAGCCTTGCCGCGATTGAGAGCCTCGGCGCGCGCGCGAAGGCGGCAGGCCTCGCGATCGAGGCTCGCCTCGCCGACCTCGCCGACTACGCGCCGGAGGGCGAATTCGATGCGGTCGTCGCCATCGGGCTGTTCATGTTCTTCCCCTGCGACGTCGCGCGCCGGCAGCTGCGCCGCGCGCTGGCCGCCGTCCGCCCGCGCGGCGTCGCCGTCGTCAACGTGCTGATCGAGGGCACGAGCTACCTGGACATGTTCGACGCCGAGCGCGGCTTCTGCCTGTTCGCCGAGGCCGAGCTCGCCGCCGCGCTCGAGGGCTGGCAGATGCTGGACGACCGCATCGAGCGCTTCGACGCGCCGCGCGGGACCGTGAAGCGCTTCCGCACCTCGATCGCGCGCCGAAGCGCCGGAAAATGAAAAAGCCCCTAGAAATCAGCCGCCTAGGGGCTTGTAGGCGAATACTTGCATGCGTATTGAAAAGCGCGTTTAATGAATGCGTTGCATCGCATAGCTGAGACCGTTTGCTAACTGACTCAGAGCATGCCGGGTAAGGCGGTCAAGGATTTCAGCCTGCCCTCCACCGGCGGCGGCACGTTCAGGCTCTCCGACCAGCGCGGCAAGGCGCTGGTTCTCTACTTCTACCCCAAGGACAACACCCCCGGCTGCACCGTCGAGGGCGCGGACTTTCGCGACCGCTACGACGCGTTCCGCAAGGCGGGCGCCGAGGTGGTCGGCGTGTCGCGCGACTCGGTGAAGTCGCACGAGGGCTTCAAGGCGAAGATGCGGTTCCCGTTCGAGCTGCTCTCGGACGCGGCAGAAGCGCTGTGCGCGCAGTTCGGCGTCATCAAGATGAAGAACATGTACGGCAAGAAGGTCCGCGGCATCGAGCGCAGCACCTTCGTGATCGACCGCGAAGGCAGGCTCGCGCGCGAATGGCGCGGCGTCAAGGTTCCCGGCCACGCAGAGGAGGTATTGAACTTTGTTAAAGCCCTATGATGTCGAGCCGTCCGAAGTCGCCGCAGTAGAGGAATCCTCCCTTCCCGTAGCAATGCCGAACAAGCCGCGCAGTCCGCGCAAGCCCAAGCTCAAGAAGCTGTTCGTGCTCGATACGAACGTGCTGATGCACGACCCGGCGAGCCTGTTCCGCTTCGAGGAGCACGACCTGTACCTGCCGATGGGCACGCTGGAGGAGCTCGACGGCCACAAGAAGGGCATCTCGGACGTGGCGCGCAACGCGCGCCAGGCGAGCCGCTTCCTCGACGAGATCGTCTCCGGCAAGACCGGCGACATCGCCGCGGGCCTGCCGATCCGCGCGCCGAGGCATTTCGGCAACGGCGCATCCTCGGCCGCCGGGCGCCTGTTCCTGCAGACCGAGGCGATCAACGGCGACCTGCCGGCGACGCTGCCCGCGGGCAAGACCGACAACCAGATCCTCTCGGTGGTGCGCCACCTGCAGAAGAAGGAGCCCGCGCGCAGCGTGATCCTGGTGTCCAAGGACATCAACATGCGCATCAAGGCGAGGGCGCTCGGCCTCGCCACCGAGGACTACACCAACGACAAGGTGCTGGAGGACAACGACCTCCTCTACACCGGCGTGCGGCGCCTGGAGCCGGGCTTCTGGGACGCGCACGGCAGGGAGCTCGAGTCCTGGAAGAAGGAAGGCCACACGTACTACCGCGTGCGCGGGCCGCTCGTGCCGCAGCTGCAGCTGAACGAGTTCGTCTACGACGAGTCCGGCGAGCGGCCGATCTACGCGCTGGTGAAGGAGAAGCAGGGGCGCATGGCGGTGCTGGAGACGCTGCGCGACTACACGCACGCCAAGAACTCGGTCTGGGGCATCACCGCGCGCAACCGCGAGCAGAACTTCGCGCTCAACCTGCTCATGAACCCGGCGATCGACTTCGTCACGCTGCTCGGCCAGGCCGGCACCGGCAAGACGCTGATGACGATCGCCGCGGGGCTCACGCAGGTGCTCGACGAGAAGCGCTACTCCGAGATCATCATGACGCGCGTCACGGTGCCGATCGGCGAGGACATCGGCTTCCTGCCGGGCACCGAGGAGGAGAAGATGCAGCCCTGGATGGGCGCGCTCGAGGACAACCTCGACGTGCTCAACGCCTCCGACGAGTCCGGCGGCGAGTGGGGCCGCGCGGCGACGCGCGACCTCGTGCGCTCGCGCATCAAGGTGAAGTCGCTCAACTTCATGCGCGGCCGCACCTTCGTCAACAAGTGGCTCGTCATCGACGAGGCGCAGAACCTCACGCCCAAGCAGATGAAGACGCTGGTCACGCGCGCCGGCCCCGGCACCAAGGTGGTGTGCCTCGGCAACATCGCGCAGATCGACACGCCCTACCTCACCGAGGGCAGCTCGGGCCTCACCTTCGTCGTCGACCGCATGAAGGGCTGGCCGCACGCCGGGCACGTGACGCTCGCGCGCGGCGAGCGCTCCCGCCTGGCGGACCAC
>DATKKT010000046.1:0-18894 GCA_035542795.1 Burkholderiales bacterium | reverse complement strand
CGTCGATCTGCCCGCTCGCAGCGAGGATGCCGAGCGCGATCGGCAGATCGAAGCGGCCGGAGTCCTTCGGCAGGTCGGCGGGCGCGAGGTTCACCGTGATGCGGCGCGCCGGGAATTCGAACTGGGTGTGGTTGAGCGCAGCGCGCACGCGGTCCTTCGCCTCGCGCACCTCGGTGTCGGGCAGCCCGACGATGGTGAACGAAGGCAGCCCCGGCCCGAGGTGGACCTCTACGGCAACCTCGGGCGCGTCGATCCCCGCGAGCGCGCGGCTCGCCACGGTAGCCAGCGACATGTGTCCCTCGCGCCGAGCAACGCGGCGCACCGGGACTGCGTTTACTCCGGGCGTCCGGCCGCTTCTTCCGGGCTAAGGCTTGCGCGCCTCGAGCTCGGCGACGCGCGCTTCGAGTACCGCGAGCTTCGCCTGCGCGCGCTCTACGAGCTTCTTCTGCACTTCGAGGTCCTCGCGCGAGGCGAGCTCGAAGCGATCGAAGAACGCGCCGAGGAGCGCGTTGAGGTTTTTCTCGAGATCCTGCGCGGGCGAGCCGCGCAACGCCTCGGCGATGCGCGCGCGCAATTCCTCCAGGGGAGCTTGTTTCTCGCTCATCGAGGCGAGGGTACAACGGCACTGCCAATCTGCCGTCGGCCCGTGCGCACCTCACATGGGCACAAAATGGTGCGCATGCCCCATTTCGGGGCGTCGCTCCGCTTCGGCAGCCCCAGACCATCCGTAACCCTTTGATAAATGCCGCTAAAACGGTTGGCACAGCATGTGCTACAGAGATGGGGCAACTCATTCAACTCGGGAGATTCGCGCATGCGCAAAACGTTCATCGCTGCCTCGCTGGCGCTGGCCGCCTCGGCAGTCCCGCAACTGGCGTCCGCCCAGGCGGCAGCCACCCCTGCCTCGCCGCACACCTTCACCGGCAACCTGGGCTTGGTCACCGACTATCGGTTCCGCGGCATCTCGCAGACCTTCAAGCAGCCGGCCATCCAGGGCGGCTTCGACTACTCGCACTCGAGCGGCTTCTACGCCGGCAACTGGGATTCGAGCATCAATACCGGCGCTGGCTTTCCCAGCGGCAGCATCGAGATGGATTTCTACGGCGGCTGGAAGCAGACCTGGGGCGATTGGGGCCTGGACCTCGGCACGATCTACTACTACTACCCGGGCACCGATGCGATCCCCCAGCCGAATGCCAACGCGAACTTCCCCACAAACCAGAAGAACGGCCAGACCCACAGCGGGGGCGTGCACAACTGGGAGCTGTACATCGGCGGATCCTGGAAGTGGCTCTCGCTGAAGTACTACCACGCGGTCTCCGACTACTTCTCGCTGCCCGACACCAAGGGCTCGAACTACCTGGACCTTTCGGGCACCTATGACCTGGGCAACGGCTGGGGCATCGTAGGCCATCTGGGCTCGTTCCACCTGGACAACTGGCACGTAGGCACCGACGCGACCAAGGGCAGCTACACCGACTGGAAGCTGGGCGTCACCAAGGACCTCTCGGGCTGGATCCTGGGGGCCTCCTACATCGACACCAACGCCAAAGGTGACTGCGCGACCGGCAGCTTCTACTGCTTCGGCAACAGCGCCGCCGGTGCGACGAAGTTCAAGGACGCCAGCAGCGGCACCCTGGTGCTCTCCGTGAGCAAGACGTTCTGACCATCCTCCGATCCGGGCGGGCGCGGCGCGCGTCCGCCCGGCATGACTGGGACAACACATGAAACTGGTAACCGCAATCATCAAGCCGTTCAAGCTCGACGAGGTGCGCGAGGCGCTCTCGGGCATCGGCGTGCAGGGCATCACCGTCACCGAGGTGAAGGGCTTCGGACGGCAGAAGGGCCACACCGAGCTGTACCGCGGCGCGGAATACGTGGTCGACTTCCTGCCGAAAGTGAAGATCGAGGCCGCCGTGAAAACCGACATGCTCGAGCGCGTGGTGGAAGCGATCGAGAAGGCGGCCAATACCGGCAAGATCGGCGACGGCAAGATTTTCGTGTTCGACCTCGAGAAGGTCGTGCGCATCCGCACCGGCGAAACAGACGCCGCTGCTCTCTAGGGGAAAGACGATGAAGAAGCTCATTGCAGTCCTATCGATGCTCGCTTTGTTCGCTGCAGCGGGCGGTGCCGCGGCCCAGGACAAGGACAAGGCGCCCGAGAAGGCGGCCGCCGCAGCCAAGGCAGAACCGGCGAAGGCCGAAGCGAAAGCCGAGGCCAAGGCCGAGCCTGCGAAGGCCGAAGAGAAGAAGGAAGAGGCCAAGCCCGCGCCCACGCCCAACAAGGGCGACGTCTCGTGGATGCTCACCTCCACGGCGCTCGTGCTCATGATGAGCGTGCCGGCGCTCGCGCTGTTCTACGGCGGCATGGTGCGCTCGAAGAACGCGCTCTCCATGATGATGCAGGTGTTCGTGGTGTTCTCGCTGGTCACGGTGCTGTGGTGCATCTACGGCTACAGCCTGGCGTTCACCGAGGGCAATTCGTACTTCGGCGGCTTCGACCGGCTGTTCCTCAACGGCACCTTCGATCCGGCCAAGGGCGAATTCTCGATGGCGGCGACCTTCAGCAAGAACACGCCGCTGCAGGAGCTCGTCTTCGTCGTGTTCCAGGCGACTTTCGCGGCGATCACCTGCTGCCTGGTGCTCGGCGCCTTCGCCGAGCGCGCAAAGTTCTCCGCGGTGCTGGTATTCATCACGCTCTGGTTCACGTTCAGCTACGTGCCGATCGCGCACATGGTCTGGTTCTGGATGGGCCCGGACGCCTACACCGATCCCAAGTTGGTCGACGAGTTGACTTCGAAAGCCGGCAAGATCTGGCAGTGGGGCGCGCTCGATTTCGCGGGCGGCACGGTGGTGCACATCAACTCCGGCGTCGCCGGTCTGGTGGGTGCCTACGTGATGGGCAAGCGCATCGGCTACGGCAAGGAGGCGATGGCGCCGCACAACGTCACGCTGACGATGATCGGCGCGGCGCTGCTGTGGACCGGCTGGTTCGGCTTCAACGCCGGCTCGGCGCTGGAGGCGAACGGCTCCGCGGCGCTCGCCTTCACCAACACCTACCTGGCGACGGCCTGCGCGGTGCTCTCGTGGATCCTCGGCGAGGCGATCTTCAAGGGCAAGCCTTCGATGCTGGGCGCGGCCTCGGGTGCGGTGGCCGGCCTGGTCGCGATCACGCCGGCGGCCGGCAATGTCGGCATCCCGGGCGCGTTCGTGATCGGCCTGGGCGCGGGCCTGGTGTGCCTCTGGGGCGTGAACGGCCTGAAGAAGCTGCTCGGCGCGGACGATTCGCTGGACGTGTTCGGCGTGCACGCTACGGGCGGCATCTTCGGCGCGCTGATGACCGGCATCTTCAACTCGCCGTCGCTCGGCGGGCCGGGCTACGTGAGCGACTGGGTCACCGGCAAGGTCATCACCGCCGCCGAGTACTCGATCGCGAGCCAGTTCTGGATCCAGTTCAAGGGCGTCGCGCTCACCTTCGTTTGGTCCGCAGTCGTAGCGTTCGCCGCCTACAAGCTGGTGGACATCACGATCGGCCTGCGCGTGACCGAAGAAGAAGAGCGCGAAGGCCTGGATGTCACCTCGCACGGCGAGGCGGCCTACCGCATCTAGCCCGAAAAGAGTTCCTCCTGGTCCTTGGGGGCGCGCGAGCGCCCCCTTTCTTTTTCAGGAGCTCATCTTCCCGAGCAGCGCCAGCAGCTGCCTGCGCTCCGCGGCGCTCAGGCGCGCCGCGATGCGCCGCTCGTGGCGCGCGATCTCGCGCAGCGCGCGCGCGAGCAGCGCGCGCCCCGCGCGCGTGAGCCACAGGCCGTTCGAGCGCCGGTCGGCGCCCGGGCGGCGCTCGATGAGCCCGCGCCCCTCCAGCTGGTCGAGCACGCCGACCATGGTCGAGCGGTCGCGGCTCGCAGACTCGGCCAGCCGGCTCTGCGTGAGGCCGGGGTTGGCGTCGATGGTGATCAGCAGGCCTACGCGCCCGGGCGACAGGCCGTGCACGCTCTCGGCGAAGTCGCGAAACACCGCCTGCTGCGCGAGGCGCAGCCGGTAGCCGAGCAGGCCGGGCAGCGCGCCGGGGTTCAGCCGGCGGCGGTCGATCCGTTTCGCGGAATCAGGCACAATCTGTTTGGACCCCAAACAATCTTACCGCCGACGTGAACGCTGTCGAGCAGTTGTTGGGACAGGCAGCCCTCGCCCGGCACGGCCGCAGCGTGGCGCTGATCTGCGGCGCGGAATCGGTGCGCTACGCGGAGCTCGCCGAGCGGGTGGCGCGCGCCGCGGGCGCGCTGCGCGCGCTCGGACTCGCCCCCGGCGACCGGGTGCTGCTGCTCATGCGCGACACGCCGGAGTTCGCCGCCGCATGGCTGGGCGCGGTCTACATGGGCGCCGTCGCGATCGCCCTCAACACCCGCCTCTCGGAGGCCGAGTACCGGCACGTGCGCGCCGACAGCGGCGCGCGCCTGGCGATCGTCGAGGACGTGTTCGCCTGGGCGCGTCCCGATCTCGCGACCGAGGAAGCCGGCGCCGGCGGGCTCGTGATCGCCGGGCCGAGCGCCGGCCCGGCGCTGTCCTGGCGCGAGGCGTACGCGCGCGCGGTACCGGCCGCGCCGCATCCGGTGCGCGACGACGATCCCGCTTTCTGGCTCTACTCCTCGGGCACCACCGGCAAGCCGAAGGGCATCGTGCACACGCACCGCAGCGTGCGCTGCGCCGGACAGGGACAGCGCGACGTGGTCGGCCTCGCGGCCGGGGAGCGAAGTTTCGCAACTTCAAAGCTGTTCTTTGCCTATGCGCTCGAGCACGGGCTGCTGGGGCCGCTCGCGATCGGCGCTGCGTCGGTGCTCGAGCCCGGCTGGCCCGACGTCGAGAAGGTCCTCGCGCTCGTCGCCGAGCACCGCCCGGCGACGCTGTTCAGCGTGCCGACGATGTACCGCAGCCTGCTCGCGCTGGGCGCCGAGCGCCTGGCGCCGATGCGCGCGGTGCGGCGCTTCGTAGCGGCCGGGGAGCGCCTGCCGGCCTCGCTGGTCGCGCAATGGCGCGCGGCGACCGGCGGCGAGATCCTGTCGCTGTACGGCATGTCCGAGACCTTCTGCGCCTGCCTGATCACGCCGCCCGGGACTTCGGACGGCGAGCGCACCGGCAAGCCCGTCGCGGGCGTCGAGGCGCGCATCCTCACGAACGCGGGCAGCGAGGCGGCGGTCGGCGAGCGCGGCGAGCTGTGGCTGCGCCACCCCGCGCTTTCGCTCGGCTACGCCAACCGCCCGGAGCAGACGGCCGCGCAGTTTCGCGACGGCTGGTTCTGCACGCGCGACCTGTTCGTGCGCGACGCCGAGGGCTTCTACCTGCACCAGGGACGCTCCGACGAGCTGCTCAAGGTGGCCGGGCAGTGGGTGCAGCCCGGCGAGGTGGAGGAAACCGTTGCGGCCGACCCCGCGATCGCCGAGGCCGCCTGCGTGCAGGTCACCGACGCCGAGGGCGCCGAGCGGCTCGCGCTCTTCGTCACCGCGCGCGGCGAGGCCGCGCAGGCGCTCGCGGCGGCGGGCGCGCGCGCCGAGTCGCTGCCGCGCTTCAAGCGCCCGAAGTGGATCCGCGCGGTCGACGAGCTGCCGCGCACCGCGACCGGCAAGATCCAGCGCTTCAAGCTGCGCGAGCTGCTGGAGCGCGAGCTCGCCGCCAAGCGCTGAGCGCCGCGGCCGCGCCTTTCAGCGGCGTTTCGTGCCGCTCCTGCTATTGCGCGGCGATCAGGCTGGCGAGGAACTCCGGGTCGCGGCGCAGCCGCTCCGAGGGCCCGTCGTAGACGACGCGCCCGCGGTCCATGACCACCGTGCGCTCCGAGAAATCGAGCGCCACCCGGCTGTTCTGCTCGACCAGCACCATCGACAGGCCGCCCGCGCTGCGCAGCGCCGCGAGCACGTGCGCGAGCGCCTGCACGATCACGGGCGCGAGGCCCTCGGTCGGCTCGTCCATGAGCAGCACCGACGGGTTGGTCATCAGCGCGCGCGCGATCGCGAGCATCTGCTGCTCCCCGCCCGAGAGCTGGGTGCCGCCGTTGCCGAGGCGCGCGCGCAGGTTCGGGAACAGCTCGAACACGCGCGCCGCGTCCCAATGCCCGGGGCGCGCGCAGAGTTCCAGGTTCTCGCGCACCGTGAGCGAGGGAAAGATCTCCCGTTCCTGCGGCACGTAGCCCAGCCCCGCATGCGCGCGCGCATGCGGGGCGAAGGAAGTGATGTCCCGGCCGTTCAGCAGCACGCGCCCGCCGTGCAGCGTGGTATGCCCCATCACCGTCTCGAGCAGCGTCGATTTGCCCACGCCGTTGCGGCCGATGATCGCCAGGCTCTCGCCGCCGCCGAGCACAAGGTCGACGCCTTCGAGCACGTGCGTCTCGCCGTAGCCGGCGGTGACTGCCTTCAGCGCCAGCGCTTCAGCCATCGAGCGACGCTCCGGAACGCGGCCTCATACCGCGTTGCCGAGATAGACCGCGCGCACGTCGGCGTTGGCGGCGATCTCGGCCGGCGTGCCCTCGGCGAGAATCGCGCCGCTCGCCAGCACGGTGATGCGCTCCGCGAAGCGGAACACGAGGTCCATGTCGTGCTCGATGATGAGCACCGCGATGTCCCTCGGCAGCGTGGCGATGGCATCCAGCAGGATGTGGCTCTCGGCGCTCGGAATGCCCGCCGCCGGCTCGTCCAGCAGCAGCACGCGCGGCGCGAGGCCGAGCGCAATCGCGATTTCGACCAGGCGCTGGCGCCCGTAGGGCAGCTCGACGATGCGCCGGCCGGCGTCGCCGGAGAGCTTCAGCATGTCGATGAGCCGCGCGGCCTCGTCGAGCACGTCGGCGCGGCTGCCGGCGGCGCGCAGCATCGCGCCGCCCACGCCGAGCCGCTCGGCCACCGCGATGCAGACGTTCTCCAGCACCGTCAGGCCGCGGAACAGCTGGTTGATCTGGAACGTGCGCGCGATTCCGCGCTTCACGCGTTTGGCCTGCGCGAGCGCGGTGACATCCTCCCCCTCGAGCAGCACGTTGCCGCGCGAGGGCGCGAGCACGCCCGTGAGGAGATTGACGAACGTCGTCTTGCCGGCGCCGTTGGGTCCGATGAGCGCGTGGCGCGCGCCGCGCTCCAGGCGGAAATTCACCTCGCGCGCGACTTCGAGCGCGCCGAAGCTCCGGCAAAGGCCGCGGGTCTCGAGCAGGGCCGCGTTCATCGCGGCGATCCCGCGGCGCGGCCGGCCAGGCGGCGCAGCGCGTCGACGATGCCGATGAGTCCGTTGCGCGCGAACAGCGCCACCGCCACCAGCGTCAGGCCCACGCCAAGCTGCCAGGCGGTCGGATAGGCCGTGGCAAGCACGTGCTCGAGCGCCATGTAGGCGATCGCGCCTACGAACGCGCCGTAGAGCCGCCCGTAGCCGCCCAGGATCAGCACGATCATCACGCCGGCGGAGCGATCCAGGCCGAGCACCGCCAGGTTGACGTAGCCGTTCGCCTGGGCGAACAGCGCGCCCGCCACGCCCGCGAGCGCCGCCGACACGGTGTAGGCGATCACCTGGCGCGTGCGCACCGGCGCGCCGACCGCGTGCATGCGCAACAGGTTCTCGCGGATGCCGGTGAGGCTCTGGCCGAAGGAGGAGTAGACCAGCGTGCGCACGATCAGAAAGCAGGCGAAGAGCAGCGCGAGCGCATACAGGTATTGCGACCGGTAGTAGAGCACGTCGAACCCGAACAGGCCGAGGATCCTGCCGAACGAGAGCCCGGGCATGCCGTCGAATCCGCCCGTCCAGGCCGCGCCCATGTTCGCCGCCTGCTCGAGCAGCGCCATGGTGCACAGCGTGAGCATCAGCAGCGCGAGCCCCTGCGTGCGCAGCAGCACCAGGCCGCTCGCGAGGCCGGTCGCGCCCGCCACGAGCGCGGCGGCGGCGAGCCCCGACAGCGGCTCGTTCCAGCCCAGGTGCAGCGCCATCATGCCTACCGTATAGGCGCCGGCGCCGAAGAACGCCGCGTGGCCCAGCGTGACGATGCCCGCGTAGCCGAGCACGAGATCCAGCGACAGCGCGAACAGGATCGTGACCAGCACCTGCGTGCCGAAGGCGAGGTAATTCGGGAACGCGAAGAAATAGCCGAGCGCCGCAAGCCAGGGCAGGGCTTCCCACCAGCGCCAGCGGTGCCGCCGCGCGAGCTCGGCCGCCGCGCTCATGCCTGACCCGCTCCGGGCGCGCTCATGCGCTGCGTCTTCCGAACAATCCCTGCGGCCGCGCCAGCAGCAGCACGAGCGCGAGGGCGTAGATGAACAGCGTGCCGCCCTTCGGGAAATTGATCTTCAGCACGAAATCGAGAATGCCGATCAGGATCGCCGCGAAGAACACTCCGCTGATCCGCCCCAGCCCGCCCACCGCCACGACGATCAGGAAGTACGCGAGGTAGCGCAACGGGTACTGCGGATCCAGGCCGAGGATCTCGGCGCCCAGGCCGCCGCCGACTGCCGCCAGTCCGCTGCCGAGCGCGAAGGTGAGCGAGAACAGGCGCGCTACGTCCACACCCATCGACTGCGCCATGCGCCGGTTGTCGACCGCGGCGCGGATGCGCGCGCCGATGCGCGTGCGCTCGAAGCCGAGCCAGAGCGCGAGCATCAGCGCGCAGCCCGCCACGATCACGACCAGGCTGTAGGTCCGGTACTGGAGGAAGCCGAGATCGGTCTGCCCGCTCAGCCACTCGGGCAGCACCACGGTCTGCGTCTCCGGGCCGACGCCGAGCGTCACGGCTGCGGTGATGGCGAACGTGAGGCCGATGGTGAGCAGCACCTGGTCGAGCTCGGTAGCGCGGTACAGCGGCGCGTACAGCAGCCGCTCCAACACGAGCGACACCGCCGCCACCGCTACGAATCCGAGGGCGAGCGCCGCCGGGAACGGCAGCCCCCAGTGGTTCATCGCGAACACGACCGCATAGCCGCCCAGCATCGCGAACGCGCCGTGCGCGAGGTTCACGAAGCCCATGAGGCCCATCGTCACCGACAGCCCCACCGAGACGATGAACAGCACCATCCCGGCGGCCATGCCGCCCAGCAGGATGCTGATCAGGCTGCTCAGGTCCATGAACTGCGGCGCACAAAACGAAACCGCCGCACCGGCGTTTTTCCCCGGGCGGCGGCGTGGATTCGCTGGCTGCGGTCCGCTACTGCTTGCAACGGCCCTCGGCGAGCTCCTTGCACATGTCCTTCACGTCCTTGATCACGCCAATGGTCTTCTGGTGCAGCTTGCCGTCCTTCCACACCAGCTCGCTCAGGTACTCGTTCATGACGATGTCGCGCGTGCGCGGATCGATCGAGATCGGGCCGCGCGGGCTGTCGGCGTACCTCCAGCCCCGCAGCGCATTGATCGCCGCGTCGGGATCGATCTTGCCCTTCAGCGTCGTGGCCACGTGCGCGATCGCCGCCATGCCGTCGTAGCCCTGCACGCCCATGAAATCCGGCGTCGAGTTCGGGCCGTATTCCTTCCTCCAGGCGGCGACGAGGCGCTTGTTGGCCGGATTGTCGAGGTCGGCGTTGTAGTGGTGAACGGTGATGAGCCCCGCGGCGGCCTGGCCCATCGCCTGCAGCTTGATGTCCTGCGTGATGTCGCCGGGCCCGATCAGCTTGATGCCGGCGGCGCGCATGCCGAGAGCGCCGTAGGTCTTGACCACCGCGAGCGCGTGGTCCCCGGCGGGCACGAAGACGAAGAACACGTCCGGCTTCTTGTCCTTGGCGCGCTGGAAGAAGGGCGTGAAGTCCGGCACCTGGCCCGGGCCGCCCATCGGGATCGCGTCGATGACCTTGCCGCCGTTCGCCTCGAAGCCGCGCTTGAACGCGTCCAGGCTGTCTTTCCCCGGCGGGAAATCCGTGTAGCCGACCACCGCGGTCTTCGCCTTCATGGTCTTCGCCGCCGCCTCGCCCATCGCGAAGCCCGCGTGCCACATGGAGAACGAGACGCGCGAGATCATCGGCGACAGGCCGGTGATCCACGCGGTGCCGGCGTTCATGATCACCATCGGCTTCTTCGCCTCCGTGACGAGCGCCGCCGAGGCGATGGCGTCGGGCGAGTAGATGAAGCCGGTCAGGATATCGACCTTCTCCTGCGTCACGAGCTCCTGCACCGCGACCTTCGCCTCGGCCCCGCTCGGCGTCTTCGAATCGCGCTTGACGATCGCGACCTTGTAGGGGCCGAACGCGCCGGGATTGAGCTTCATGAACATCTGCATACCGCGGTCGACCTGCTGGCCGAACTCGGCGCCGACGCCCGTGTACGGCAGGACCACGCCGATCTTGACGGTCTGCGCCCACGCGCCGACCGCGAACGCGGCCAGCCACGCCGCCGCGAGCCACCTCATCCGTAGCATTTGCATGTTTCCCCCTCCTAGGGCCGCGAAAAAAGTCCGGGAATGCTAGCACGCTGGACTCGGTCCGGGGCTCGTTCGGCGCCCGCCGCGCGATTAAAATAGCGCCTCTTCCAGGAGAGGAACGAATGGCACATGTAATCCCGGTGTGGGAGATCCCTTCGCTCGCGATCAAGGACTCCAAGGAGCGTTTTCCGGTGCGGCGCATCTTCTGCGTCGGCCGCAATTACGTGGAGCATCAGAAGGAGATGGGCGGCGACGGCCGCGAGACCCCGTTCTTCTTCCTCAAGTCGGAGTTCTCGCTCGTGGCCGGAGGCGGCGACGTGCACTACCCGGCCAAGACGTCGAACTACCACTACGAGACCGAGATGGTGGTCGCGATCGGCAAGGGCGGCCGGCGCATCGAGGCGAAGAAGGCGAACGAGCACGTCTGGGGCTACGGCGTGGGGCTGGACATGACGCGCCGCGACCTGCAGCAGGTCGGCAAGGACCACGGCCGGCCCTGGGATTTCGGCAAGAACTTCGACGAGGCCGCGCCCTGCAGCGCGCTCGCACCGGCCGCCAGGATCGGCCACCCGGCGAAGGGCGCGATCTGGCTCAAGGTGAACGGCAAGGAACGCCAGAAGGCCGACCTGTCCGACATGATCTGGTCGGTGCCGGAGCAGATCGCGTTCCTCTCGGAGTACTACACGCTCGAGCCGGGCGACCTCATCTACTCGGGCACGCCCGCGGGCGTCGGCCCGGTCAAGCCTGGCGACGACCTGCTCGCCGGCGTCGAGGGCGTCGGCGAGCTGAAGGTCAAGATCGTCGCCGCGTTGTAGGGCGAGCGCGGCATGACGGCGGCGACGACGCACCCGGCGCGCGTGCGCTCGGTAGCGCTCGGCACCGACGACGTAGAGATCGAGCGCCGCGCCGACGGCACCCTGCGGCTGCGCTCGCCGCACGCGCTCTCCGCCTATCCCGGCAAGCTCACGGAGCGCCTCGCGCATTGGGCGCAAGCGGCGCCCGAGCGCAGCTTCCTCGCACAGCGCGCGCCCTCCGGGGGCTGGCGCACGCTTTCCTACGGCGAGGCGCACGCGCGCGCGCGCGCGCTTGCGCAGGCGCTGCTCGACCGCGGCCTGTCGCAGGAGCGCCCGCTCGCGATCCTTTCGGACAACGACCTCGAGCACGGTCTGCTGGCGCTCGCCTGCCTGCACGCGGGCATCGCTTACGTTCCGATCTCCTCGGCCTATTCGCTCGTTTCCACCGATCACGCCAAGCTGCGGCAAGTGATCGCGCTGCTCACGCCGGGCCTGGTCTACGTCTCGGACCGGGCGCGCTTCGCCAAGGCGATCGCCGTGGCGGTGCCCGCCGGCACCGAGGTGATCGACGCCGGGCGGCTCGCCGCGCTGCAGGCCACGGTGCCCACCGACGCCGTCGATGCCGCGCACGCCGCGGTCGGCCCCGACACGATCGCCAAGTTCCTGCTCACCTCCGGCTCTACGGGGCTGCCGAAGGCGGTAATCAACACACAGCGCATGCTCTGCAGCAATCAGCAGATGCTCACGCACGCGCTGCCCTCGCTGCGCGCCGAGCCGCCGGTGCTCGTCGACTGGCTGCCGTGGAACCATACCGCCGGCAGCAACCACAACTTCGGGCTCGTGCTCAACCACGGCGGCACGCTCTACATCGACGAAGGCAGGCCGGTGCCGGGCCTCATCGAGAGGACGGTCGCCAACCTGCGCGAAGTCGCGCCGACGATCTACTTCAATGTGCCGCGCGGCTACGAGGCGCTGCTGCCCTTCCTGCGCGCGGACGCCGAGCTGCGCAAGACCTTCTTCAGCCGCCTGAAGCTGCTGCAATATGCGGCGGCCGTGCTGCCGCAGCCGGTCTGGCAGGCCTACGAGGAGCTCGCCGTGCAGACCTGCGGCGAGCGCATCCTGTGGATCACCGGCTACGGTGCGACCGAAACCGCGCCCGCCGTCATGTTCACGAGCCGCGGCGCGGCGCGCGCGGGCACCGTAGGGCTGCCGGTCGACGGCGTCGAGATGAAGCTCGCGCCGGCCGGTGAGAAGCTTGAGGCGCGCTTCCGCGGCCCGAATGTCACGCCGGGCTACTGGCGAGCGCCCGAGCTCACTGCCGCGGCGTTCGACGAAGAGGGGTTCTACCGCACCGGCGATGCGATGCGCTTTCTCGATCCCGCCGACCCGCGCCAGGGCTTCGAGTTCGACGGCCGCACCGCCGAGGATTTCAAGCTGACCACCGGCACCTGGGTGAGCGTGGGCCCGCTGCGCGCGAAGATCAATTCGGCCTGCTCGCCGCTCGTGCAGGACGTCGTCATCACCGGCCACGACCGCGACTGGCTGGGCGCGCTGGTATTCCTCAACGCCGTCGCCTGCCGCAACCTGGCCGCCGCCGAGATCCGCACCTATCTCGAGCGCACGTTCCGGCAGCTCGCGAGCGCGGCGACCGGAAGCTCCACGCGCGTGGTGCGCGCGTTGATCATGGAGCAGCCGCCCTCGATCGACACCGGAGAGATTACCGACAAGGGCTCGATCAACCAGCGCGCGGTGCTGAAGAGCCGCGCCGCGCTGGTGGAACGCCTCTATGCGGAGCCGCCCGATCCGAGCATCATGGTTGCCGCAACCTGAACCATCCTGCATGAACCTCGACGACCTCGTCGCCATAGATGTCCACACGCACGCGTGGAAGTCCGCGCTGGCGGTCGAAGAAGCGCCGACCGAGTCGCAGGAGGCGATGGGCCGCTATTTCCGCTATCAGCCGCAGCACAGCACGGTGCCGGAAATGGCCGAGATCTACCGGAAGCTGCGGATGGCATTCGTCGTCTTCACGGTGGATTCTCTGCGGCAGAAGAGAAAGATCACCAACGAGGAGATTGCGGAACTCGCGCACAAGCATTCCGACGTCGCCATTCCCTTTGCGAGCATCAACCCGCACCGCGGCAAGGAGGGCGTCGCGGCGGCGAAACGCTTGATCAAGGACTACAAGGTGAAGGGTTTCAAGTTCCACCCTTCGGAACAGGACTTCTTCCCCAACGACCGGATGGCGTATCCGCTGTACGAAGCCATCGCCGAGGCGAAGCTGCCGGCGTTGTTCCACACCGGCCAGACAGGCGTCGGCGCCGGCACCCCGGGCGGCGGCGGCATCCGCCTCAAGTACTCGAACCCGATGCTGCTGGACGACGTCGCCGCGGATTTTCCGGACATGCCCATCGTGCTGGCGCATCCGTCGTTTCCATGGCAGGACGAAGCTCTCTCCGTCGCCACGCACAAGCCGCAGGTCTACATCGACCTGTCGGGCTGGTCGCCGAAATATTTCCCGGCGATCCTCGTGCAGTACGCCAACACGCTGCTCAAGGACAAGATTCTGTTCGGCTCCGACTACCCGGTCATGACCCCGGAACGCTGGCTGGCGGATTTCGACAAGCTGCCGATCAGGCCGGAAGTCCGGCAGCTGATCCTGAAGGAGAACGCGGCGAAGCTGCTGGGCCTGAAATGAAGCTGCACACCTATTTCCGCAGCTCGGCCGCGTACCGGGTGCGCATCGCGCTGAATCTGAAAGGGCTCGCGTACGAGGCGGCCTACGTGCACCTCGCCAAGGACGAGCACCGCCAGCCGGCCTATGGCGCGCTCAACCCGCAGGCGCTGGTGCCTGCGCTCGAGGTCGGCGGCCAGCCGCTCACGCAGTCGCTCGCGATCATCGAATATCTGGACGAGACGCGGCCGCAGCCGCCGCTGCTGCCGAAGGACGCGCCCGGGCGCGCGCGCGTCCGGTCGCTGTCGCTGCTCATCGCCTGCGAGATCCACCCGCTCAACAACCGGCGAGTGCTGCAGCACCTGAAGAGCGCGCTCGGCCAGAGCGAAGAGCAGGTGAACGCCTGGTACCGCTACTGGGTCGCCGACGGGCTGGCGAAGCTCGAGGCGCAGCTCGCGCGCAGCCCGGGCACCGGCCGCTACTGCCACGGCGACGCGCCGACCATGGCCGACTGCTGCCTGGTGCCGCAGATTTTCAACGCGCAGCGCTACCAGTGCGACACTACGCGCTACCCGGAGGCAATGCGCATATACGCCGAATGCATGAAGCTGGACGCCTTCGAGCGCGCCCGGCCCGAAAGGCAGCCCGACGCCGAATAGAGGAGACCGAGGAGATCATGCCGCCGCCCATCACGTATCGCCGTCCCGTCGCCGGGACGCAGCCCGAGCACCTCTTCCCGCGCTACGCCTCTACGGTGAAGCGCGCGCCTACGCAGCCGCTCGTGCGGTTGCCGCAGACCGAGACCGAGCTCACCAGCCCCGTGTTCGGCTGGAGCGAGGTCAAGCGCGGCGACCACGACCTCACGAACCAGCACGCTGGCGACCCGATCGGCGAGCGCATCATCGTGAGCGGGCGCGTGCTCGACGAGAACGGCCGGCCGGTGCCCAACACGCTCGTCGAGATCTGGCAGGCGAATTCGGCCGGCCGCTACCCGCACCGCGTCGACCAGCACGACGCGCCCATGGATCCGAACTTCACCGGCTGCGGACGCACCCTCACCGACAGGCAGGGCCGCTACCGCTTCGTGACGATCCGGCCCGGCGAGTACCCCTGGCGCAACCACTACAACGCCTGGCGGCCGGCGCACATCCACTTCTCGATCTTCGGCCAGGCGTTCGTGCAGCGCCTCGTCACGCAGATGTACTTCCCGGGCGATCCCCTGCTGGAGGAAGACCCGATGTACAACTGCGTGCCCGACGAGAGCGCGCGCCGGCGCCTGGTGTCCGCGCTCGACTGGGAGTCGACGATCCCCGAGATCGCCCTGGGCTACCGCTGGGACATCGTGCTGCGCGGTCCCGAGGCGACGCCGATGGAAAACAAGGAAAGGTTGCCCGGATGAGCCTGCACGCCACCACCTCTCAGACCGTAGGACCCTACCTGCACATCGGCCTCACCTGGCTCATCACCGAGTCGCTCGCGCCGGCGGGCGTGCCCGGGGAGCGCGCGCAGATCCGCGGCCGCGTGCTCGACGGCGACGGCAAGCCGGTCAACGACGCGCTCGTAGAGATCTGGCAGGCCGACAGCCGCGGCAAGTACGGCGCGAGCAAGCGTTTCCGCGGCTTCGGACGCTCGGCGACCGACGACGCGGGCGCGTTCCGCTTCCACACCATCAAGCCCGGCCGCGTTGCGGCGCCGGGCCGCAAGCTGCAGGCGCCGCACATCCTGGTGCACGTATTCATGCGCGGCCAGCTGAAGCAGCTCGTGTCGAGGATCTACTTCCCGGACGAGCCTTCCAACGCGCAGGACCCGGTGCTCGCGCTCGTGCCCAAGGAGCGTCGCGCGACGCTGATCGCGAAGAAGACCGGCAAGCCGGGCATGCTGGAGTGGAATGTGCTGTTGCAGGGAAGGAACGAAACGGTCTTCTTCGATTGCTGACGACTTGATTTCCGGTAAACCCACCGACGAGCGGCTCCTCGTCTCGGACATCAACAGGTTCGAGCGCGGCAGACGCGGCCCTGCGAATCTGGGCACCGTGCGCGAGGCCGCGCGCGAGGTGCCGGTCTACGCCGAGTGCGACGTGCTCGTCGTGGGCGGCGGCCCCTCGGGCACCGCCGCCGCCGTCGCCGCCGCGCGCCAGGGCGCCGCCGTCGTCCTGCTCGAGCGCTACAACCACCTGGGTGGGCTGTCCACGGGCGGCCTCGTCATCTGGATCGACCGCATGACGGATTGGGAGGGGCGCCAGGTGATCCGCGGCTTCGCCGAGGAAGTTCTCGACCGGCTGCCGCGAGAAGCGATCGCGGGTCCCGGCGCCGAAGAGTGGGGCTCGCGCAAGCCCGAGCGCGCCGCGCACTGGGCGCAGCGCACCGCGGCGTTCCACGGCATCGTCACCTGGTCGCCGACCATCGATCCGGAGCGCCTGAAGCTCGCTTCGCAGGAGCTCGTGCTCGAGGCGGGCGCGCGGCTCGCCTTCCACTGCTGGGCGGCGCTGCCGGTCGTGGAAGCGGGCGCGGTGCGCGGCGTCACCTTCGAGTCGAAGGCCGGCCGCCAGGCCGTACGGGCCAAAGTCACCGTGGACGCCACGGGCGACGGAGACCTGTTCGCGCGCGCGGGCGCGGCCTTCGAGTCCGACATCGAGGCGAACGACATCCACCACTGCATGAACACGGCCTGGCTGTTCGGCGGCGTGGACATGAACCGCTGGATCGAGTTCAGGGCGGGGAGCCCCGAGCAGTTCGCGCAGTTCCTCGCGCGCGGGCGCGAGCTCATGGGCGCGTGCGAGCGCCCGTTCGTGTCCTGGCGCAACGACATCGCGCTCTACATGGGTCCGAGGCAGTCGGGCTTCTCGGCGCTCGACGTAGACGATCAGACCGAGGTGGAGGTGCGCTCCCACCGCCTGATGAGCGCGCATCTGGACTATTACCGCGCCAACGCGCCGGGCTTCGAGAACGCCTTTCTCATGCTCTCCGCGCCGCAGCTGGGCGTGCGCCACTCGCGGCGCCTGGTCGGCGTGAAGAAGATATTGCGCGCGCACTGGCCTAGCGCGCAGGTCTTCGACGACGAGATCGGCGTGACGCCGAGCGTGTCGCCGAAATTCCCGAACATCTCGATTCCCTACGGCTGCCTCGTGCCGGAAAAGCTCGACGGCCTGCTCGCCTGCGGCCGCCACATCGCCTGCGACGCGAACTCGCACGGCTTCATGCGCGAGATCCCGCAGTGCTGGATCACCGGGCAGGGTGCGGGCGCGGCGGCGGCGATCGCGGCCAACCGCGGCGTCGCGCCGCGCGCGCTCGACCTCGGCGAGCTGCAGGCCGCGCTCCTGCGTCAAGGGGTTTATTTGAACAACTCGGAGAGAACACCATGTCAAGCCGAAGCACGCCACCTTTCCGCGCCGATCACGTAGGCAGCTTCCTGCGTCCCCAGTACCTGCTCGAGGCGCGCGAGCGCAAGGCGAAGGGCGAGATTGGCGCGGCCGAGCTGCGCAAGGTCGAGGACAAGGCGATCGCCGAGATCGTCAAGTTCCAGGAGGACGTCGGCCTGCAGTCGATCACCGACGGCGAGTTCCGCCGCACCTACTTCCACATCGACTTCCTGGAGCAGATCGGCGGCGTGAAGACCGACATTCCGGTGAAGATCAAGCGGCCCGACGGCACCGAGGAGCTCGCGCCGCCGGTGATGCGCGTGATCGACAAGGTCCGGCACGTGAAGGACATCCAGCTCGCCGACTTCCAGTACCTGAAGTCCTGCACCAAGCGCACGCCGAAGGTCTGCATTCCGTCGCCGACGATGCTGCATTTCCGCGGCGGTCGCGCCGGCATCAGCAAGCAACATTACCCGGAGCTCGAGCCCGATTTCTACGAGGACGTCGCCAAGGCCTACGGCGACGAACTCGCCTCGCTCGCCAGGGCGGGCTGCCGGTACGTGCAGATGGACGATACCAACCTCGCGTACCTGTGCGACGAGAAGATGCGCGAGGCCGCCAGGGCGCGCGGCGACGACCCGAACGAGCTGCCGCATCGCTACGCGAAGTTCATCAACCGCGTGGTGGCGAAGAAACCTGCCGGCATGACGCTCGCGGTGCACCTGTGCCGCGGCAACTTCCAGAGCACCTGGGCCGCGCAGGGCGGCTACGAGCCGGTGGCCGAGGCGCTGCTCTCGGAGATGAACGTGGACGCCTACTTCCTCGAGTACGACGACCAGCGCTCGGGCGACTTCAAGCCGCTGCGCTTCCTGCCCAAGGGCAAGATCGTGGTGCTCGGCCTGGTGACCACCAAGCTCGATGCGCTGGAGAAGAAGGACGACCTGAAGCGCCGCATCGAGGAGGCCTCGAAGTACGCGCCGCTCGAGCAGCTCGCGCTCTCGCCGCAGTGCGGCTTCTCCAGCACCGTGCACGGCAACAAGATCGCGGTCGAGGCCCAGCGCACCAAGCTGCGCCTGGTGATCGAGACCGCCGAGGAAGTCTGGGGAACGGCGTAGCCGTTGCAGGCGGCCGGCGCGAACCGGCAATTCGAGCTGCTACGCGGCGGGTTGGTGCCACAATCGGGTCACGCATGCGACGCCGAAGTGGCCTCGTGCTCGTCCTCTCCCGTTGAGGAATCCGCCGCTCGCTCCGTGCCCCTACACCGGAACGTGCATGTTCTTGAACACCATCTTGCGCTTGAAGCTCAGGTTCTCGGCGCGGTCGAAGTGTTTGTCCACCCACGAACGGCCATTTGCATCCGGGCCTTCCTCGAGGAAGGGCTTGAACTCGCCCGGGTCCTGGTTCAGCCATTCGCGGAAGTTGAAGTGGTCGAAGAGGCGGATGAACTCGGTTAGGTAGATGTCGGCTTCCCGTAGGAACGCGGGTCCCTTGAGGACGAGCATGTTCTCGTCGTTCTCGTTGGTCGAAGGCTTCGACAGGTTGGCCGAGCCGACCACGATCTTGGGTGAGTTCCCGAGCGGGTCCACGACCAGCAGCTTGTTGTGGATGAAGTCGGTGCCGCCATAGAACAGACTGGCGGCCGACTTCTCCCTGACCCACTGGTCGATCGGGCTGTTAATTGCGGCGCCGCCGGTCACGTCGAGATCTGTGT
>DATKKT010000045.1:0-5804 GCA_035542795.1 Burkholderiales bacterium | reverse complement strand
ATCACCAGGCGCAGGTTGGCCTCGGTCATCTCGCGCTTGGCGCGGCGCGCCTTCGCCTCGCCGGTCGACATCTGCTTGTTGATCTCCTTCAGGTCCCTGATGGAGATGCCGATCTTCTGCTGCACGGCCTGGATCTTGCCGAGCAGCTCCAGCACCGACGGCTCCACGCGCGCTACCGACTCGCTCCAGGGGTTGCCCGCGTTCAGCTCGGCGGTCAGCCAGCGCTTCGAGCCCTCGGCGCCGGCGTAGATCTTGATGAAGTGCGGCCGCGGCATGTTGGCCTTGTTGACCAGGTTGTCCTGGATCTGGCGCTCGTGCGAGCGGATTTCCTCGACGAGGCTGCGCACGCTGTCGCACAGGCGCTCCACCGTCCTCGCGGTGAAGCGGATGGTCATCAGCTCGGCGGTGATCTGGTCGCGCACGCGCAGGTAGTCCTTGTCGCGCGAGCCCTTGTTCTCGAGCGCCTTCTTGAGCTTCTCGAACAGGCGCTTGATGCGCGCGAATTTTTCCAGCGCCTCGCCCTTGAGCTTGAGCAGGCTGGCGGTCTGCGCGGCGTTCTCCTCCTCTTCCGACGCCGCCTCGTCCTCCTCGATCTGCTCCTCTTCCTCTTCCTCGCTCACCGGCGCCGCCTTGCGCGGGTCGAACTCCTCCTTCGCGTTCGGGTCGATGAGGCCGTCCACCACCTCGTCGATCCTCGCCTCGTCCTTCTCCACCTTGTCGGCGAGATCGAGGATCTCGTGCACCGTGGTCGGGCAGGCGCTGATCGCCTGGATCATGTGGCGCAGGCCGTCCTCGATGCGCTTGGCGATTTCGATCTCGCCCTCGCGCGTGAGCAGCTCGACCGAGCCCATCTCGCGCATGTACATGCGCACCGGGTCGGTGGTGCGGCCGAACTCGGAGTCCACCGTCGAGAGCGCGGCCTCGGCCTGCTCCTCGACGTCGTCGTCGGTGGTCTGCGCCGCCGGCTGGTCCGGGCTGATGAGCAGCTGCTCCTGGTCCGGCGCCTGGTCGTAGACCTGGATGCCCATGTCGCCGAACGTGGAGATGATCGCCTCGATCTGCTCGGCGTCCACCAGGTCGTCCGGCAGGTGGTCGTTGATCTCCGAGTAGGTGAGGAAGCCGCGGTCCTTGCCGAGCTTGATGAGGTTCTTGAGCCGCGTGCGCCGCGTCTCGGCGTCCTCCTTCGGCATCTCGGGAGGAATCAGCCAGGCGTCCTTCTTGCCCTTCCTGCCCGGGCGGCCCTTGCCCTTCGCCTTGGCGGCGGCGACGTTCGCCTCGAGCAGCTCGAGCGCCTGCTTGGCCGTGGTCTTGATCGCCGGCTTGCCCGCGAGCTTGCCGGCCTTCACTTCGCCCTTGCCGGCGGGCGCCTTGGCGGGCGCGAGCGGCTTTCTGGCGAGGTCCTTCTTGAGCGGTTTCTTGGCGGCCTTGGCCTTCTTCGCAACCGGCCGGGCGTGCGCCGCCGACTTCTTTCTCAAGACCTTGATCTTGCTGGATTTTTTCTTAGCCTTGGGAGCGCGCTGCGGCTTGGATTTGCGTTTCGGTTTGGCCATCGTGCCTCGCGGATCGGCCCGGTCAGCGACGGGGCCGCGGAAAAAAGTGGGCGATTCTACCTTAGGTAACGCGCTTTGATGACGGAAAAATCCGTTCCAGAAAGCGCTCCCGGCACTGGGATGCCGGCTGGTTCAACTCTTGCAGTCTGCTCTTGAAATGGGGGCTTCTGCGGCGATCTTCAAGCCGCGACTGGGCTAGGGCGAGCCCGCCGAGGACAAGTCCCGCTCCAGGCGCTTGAGCTCGACGACCATCTTGCCGTAGCGGATGTGCTCTTCCTTCGAGAGTGCGCCGTTCTCCAGGCGCCGGCGCAGGTCGTCGACCTCGATGCGCTTGTGCTTGATCTCGAGCTGCTGCGACTCGTGCACCAGCTCCTGCCTCGCCTCCTCCAGCGTCATCTTCAGCTCGAGCGGGTAAGCCTGGGCCGCGAACAGGAAGTCGGCGTAGGGCTCGCCCTGGAAACGCTCGATGAGCATCGCGTCCGCACGCTCGCCATCCACTGCTTCGTCCCGGGCCCAGGCGATGAGATCGGCCAGGGCCTCGCCTTCCCGGGAATCGCGATCGAATTCCGGCAGCGCGACTTCCCTGGCGAGCTGCGGGTAGGCCGCCACGTACGCAAGCATCTTCCACTCGGCCGTCTGCGCAGGCCGCGATGGCGCCTTCGCCGGCGCGGGCTGCCGGTAGGCAGGCGCTGCCGAAGCCTTGCCGGCGAGCCGCTCCACATCTTCGGCCGTCACGCGCGCGAGGTCGGCGAACTCGCGCACGAGCTGCAGCCTCAGCGCGGGCGCCGTCAGCTTCTCGAGGTATTGCCTCGAGCGCGCGAGGAACCCCGCACGCCCCTCGGCCTTCGAGAGGTCTTGCTCTGCGCGCAGCTCGGCGATGAGGAACTCTGACAGCGTGGGCGCCTCGCGCGCCAGCTGCTCGAACGCCTCCTTGCCGTGCGCGCGGATGTAGCTGTCCGGGTCGTGCTCCGGGGGCAGGAAGAGGAAGCGGATCGGCTTTGCGTCGGTGGCGAGCGGCAGGCTGACTTCGAGCGCGCGCCAGGCCGCCTTGCGCCCCGCCGCGTCGCCGTCGAAGGCGAACACGAGCTCGTCGGCGAGGCGCAGGAGCTTCGCGACGTGCACGGGCGTCGTCGCGGTGCCGAGCGTCGCCACCGCGTAGCCGACGCCGAACTGCGCGAGCGCGACCACGTCCATGTAGCCCTCGACCACGAGCAGGCGCCCGGATTCGCGCAGCGCCTCGCGCGCCTGCACCAGGCCGTAGACCTCGCGCCCCTTCTCGAACAGCGGCGTCTCGGGAGAATTGAGGTACTTGGGCTCGCCCTCGCCGAGCACCCTGCCGCCGAAGCCGATCACCGCGCCGCGCGCGTTGAAGATCGGGAACATCACGCGGTCGCGGAAGCGGTCGTAGCGCTTGCCCTCGTTGGCGATGACCAGGCCCGCCTCGACGAGCCCCTTCTGCTCGTAGTCCGGGAACGCGCCCTTGAGCGCCTGCCAGTCGTCCGGCGCGTAGCCGACGCGAAAGCGCGCCGCGATCTCGCCCGTGAGCCCGCGCCCCTTCAGGTACTCGACCGCGCGCGGCGACTTCTTCAGCTCGGCGCGGTAGAACTCCATCGCCGCTTCCAGGAGCTCGCCGAGGCTCGCCTCCTGCTGCTTGCGCTCGGCGTCGCGCTCGGCCTCTTCGCGCGAGCGCGGCCGCGCCTCGGGCACCTGCATGCCGCACATCGAGGCGAGATCCTTCACCGCCTCGACGTAACCCAGGCCGCCGTAGGACATCAGGAAACCGATCGCGTTGCCGTGCGCGCCGCAGCCGAAGCAGTGGTAGAACTGCTTGGCCGGGCTCACCGTGAACGAGGGCGTCTTCTCGTTGTGGAACGGGCACAGGCCCTGGTAGTTGGCGCCGCCCTTCTTCAGGCGCACGTAGCGCTGCACCACCTCGACGATGTCGACGCGGTTGAGAAGATCCTGCTTGAAGGACTCTGGAATCACGGCGCGGGGTGCGCCGCCAATTTACCCGGCAAGCTTTGCCTTGACCAGACCGGAAAGCTTCCCCATGTCGGTGCGGCCGGCGAGCCGCGACTTCAGCAAGCCCATGACCTTGCCCATGTCCTTCGGCCCTGCGGCGCCGCTCTCCTGGATCGCGGCGGCGACGGCCTCGGCGACCTCGGCCTCCGTCATCTGCTGCGGCAGGTAGCCCGCGAGCACGACGATCTCGGCCTTCTCCTTGTCGGCGAGATCGTTGCGGTCCGCTTTCTCGAACTGCGCGATAGATTCGCGCCGCTGCTTCACGAGCTTCTCGACGATCGAGAGCACGTCGGCGTCCTGCAGCTCGACGCGCTCGTCGACCTCCTTCTGCTTGATCGCCGCGAGCAGCAGGCGAATGGTCGACAGGCGGGCGGACTCCTTCGCCCGCATCGCGGCCTTCATGTCTTCGGTGATCTTGTCTTTCAGGCTCATGAAATCAAAACGCCCCGGCGAGCCGAGGCGTCTGTGATGGAAACGGGACCGGCTCCTAGTACATCTTCTTCGGCAGCAGCTGGCTGCGCAGGCGCTTGTGGTGGCGCTTCACGGCCGCGGCGAGCTTGCGCTTGCGCTCGGTCGTCGGCTTCTCGTAGTACTCGCGGGCGCGCAGCTCGGTGAGCAGCCCGGTCTTCTCCACGGTGCGCTTGAAGCGGCGCATCGCCACTTCGAACGGCTCGTTTTCCTTGATGCGTACGGTCGGCATTCAGTCCCCGGAATCCGGAAAAGGCGCGCATTGTAGCAGAAGCCCCGGATTCGAAGGAAGTTTCGGGCAAAATCCTGGCGTGCTGATCCTAGGGGTCGAAACCTCCTGCGACGAGACCGGCCTCGCCCTGTACGACGCCTCGGCGGGCGGCCTGCTCGCCCATGCGGTCCATTCGCAGGTCGCGATGCACGAGGCCTACGGAGGGGTGGTGCCTGAGCTCGCCTCGCGGGATCACCTGCGCCGGCTCGTGCCCCTCGCGCGCCAGGTTTTCGAGCGCGCCGGGCGCCGGTCGAGCGAGCTGCGGGCGGTCGCCTACACCGAGGGGCCGGGGCTCGCGGGCGCACTGCTCGCGGGCGCGGCCTTCGCGCACGGTCTCGCGAACGCGCTCGGCGTGCCGGCGATCGGCATCCACCACCTCGAGGGACATCTGTTGTCGCCGCTGCTCTCTTCGAAGGCACCGCGCTTCCCCTTCGTGGCGCTGCTGGTTTCCGGCGGCCATACGCAGCTCATGCGCGTGCGCAGCGTGGGCGAGTACGAGCTGCTCGGCGAGACGCAGGACGACGCGGCGGGCGAAGCCTTCGACAAGACCGCGAAGCTGCTCGGCCTGGGCTATCCGGGCGGGCCGGCGCTCTCGAAGCTCGCCGAGTCGGGCCAGCCCGGCCGCTACAAGCTGCCGCGGCCGATGATCCACAGCGGCGACCTCGAATTCAGCTTTTCGGGCTTGAAGACGGCCGTCCTCACGCTCCTGAAGAAAGACGGCAATGCCTCTCATCCGGACCTGGCGCGCAGCTTCGTCGACGCCGTCGTCGACGTGCTGGTCGCGAAATGCGCGCTCGCGATGCAGCGCGCCGGCCTCGATCAGCTCGTCGTCGCCGGCGGCGTGGGCGCGAACCGCCAGCTGCGCGCCGCGCTGGACGCCAGGGGACGCGAAGCGCGCTTCGAGGTGTTCTACCCCGAGCCCGAGCTCTGCACCGACAACGGCGCGATGATCGCCTTCGCGGCGGCGCTGCGCTTCGCGGCCGGCAAGCCAGGCGACGACGGTACGTCGTTCAGCGTCAGGCCCCGCTGGGACCTGGCTTCGCTCCGCTAGGCTTCTCGCGTTTGCGCCGGGCCTCGTAGGCCTCCAGATTCGTCGCGGCCATCTCCAGCACCGGCGCCGCCTTGCCGTGCTTGCGCGCCAGCGCGAGCAGCGCGCCGAGGATGTGCTCGCCCTCGGCGCGGCCGCCGGACTCCACATCGCGCAGCATCGAAGCGGTGAACGTAGAGCCTTTCTGCGTCAGCATGCCGCGATAGTTGCGCATCACGCCGTCGGGCGTAGGATGCCCCTCGGCGGCGGCCACCGCGGCGCACTCGGCCAGCAGCGCGAGCGTGAGCTTCTCGCCCGAGCCGGTGGCGACGATGTCGCCCACCGGCGCGCGCATCAGGCAGGTGATGGCAGCCAGCGTCGCGAGCAGCACCCACTTGTCCCACATGGCCTGCTCGATGTCGTCGAGCTGCTTCCAGTCGAAGCGGGCACCCTCGAGGGCCGCCGC
>DATKKT010000044.1:0-15245 GCA_035542795.1 Burkholderiales bacterium | reverse complement strand
GCGAGCGAGAGCACGATGGTGCTCGCGCGCACCGGCAGAAGGATGCGCTGCGAGGAGGTGTCGCTAAGCTGCATCGGCCTGCCTCACGGCGCGAGCTCGCCGTCCGTCCTCATGGCGAGACATCGCCATCCTTCCTGCGCGGCCTGCGCGTCTTGCCCGGGCGCCGCTCGCGCTCCGCGCCGGCTTCCGCGGGCAGAGGCGGCGCCGGCTGCGCCGCGCGCTCGAGCACGAGCACGTAGCGGCCGCGCTCGACGCCCGCGGCCGGCTGGCAGACGATGCGCGCGAACGCGTAGGCGGCGTCGCGCTCGATGCGCGCCACCCTGGCCACCGGAATGCCGGGCGGGTAGGTGCCGTCGATGCCCGAAGTGACCAGGCGGTCGCCGTCCTGGATCTCGGCGTTGGCGGCCATGAAGCGCAGCTCGAGCATGCCGGAGGACCCGGCGCCGAACGCGACCGCGCGCAGGCCGTTGCGCACGACCTGCACGGGGATCGCCTGGTCCTTGTCGGTGAGCAGCGTGACCTCTGCCGAGAGCGCCTGCACGCGCGTCACCTGCCCGATCACGCCGCGGTCATCGAGCACCGGCGCGCCGGCGGCGACGCCCGCCTGGCTGCCCTTGTCGATCACGACCTTGCGCGAGTACGGGTCGCGGCCGCCGTAGACGATCTCGGCGGGCTGCGACCTCACCGGCTGGCGCTCGCTGGCGTGGATCAGGCGGCGCAGCTGCCCCGCCTCGGCGCGCTCGGCCTCGAAGCGCTGCGCCGCGAGCGAGGCCTCGAGCAGCCGGGCGCGCAGCTCGGCATTCTCCTCGCGCAGCTGCGACTGGCTGACGAAGTAGCTCGAGATGCGCTCGCCCAGCGCCGCGGGCAGCGTCGCCGCGAACTGCAGCGGATAGATCGCCAGCGCGATCACGCTGCGCAGGCCTTCGGTGTAGCGGAAGCGCGCGTCGAGGACCAGCAGCGCGAGCGACAGAGAGGCGAAAAAGGCTAGGCGGACGAGCGGCGCGGGGCCGCGGTTGAAGAAGGGCGGGGGTGTGTGCTCCATGCCGCCTGCCGTCAGCGGGCTCGACCCGCTCCCGCTAACTATTCATTCGTGAAGATCGCCCCGAAGTGCTCCATCTTCTCGAGCGCCTTGCCGGAGCCGCGCACCACGCAGGTGAGAGGGTCCTCGGCGACGATCACGGGCAGGCCCGTCTCCTCCATGAGGAGCCGGTCGAGGTCGCGCAGCAGCGCGCCGCCGCCGGTGAGCACCATGCCCTTCTCGGCGATGTCGGCGCCGAGCTCGGGCGGGGTCTGCTCGAGCGCGGACTTCACCGCGCTCACGATCTGGTTCAGGGGCTCGGTGAGCGCCTCGAGGATCTCGTTCGACGAGATCGTGAAGCTGCGCGGGATGCCCTCGGCGAGGTTGCGGCCCTTGACTTCCATCTCGCGCACCTCGGAGCCCGGGAACGCCGAGCCGATCTGCTTCTTGATGAGCTCGGAGGTGGTCTCGCCGATCAGCATGCCGTAGTTGCGGCGGATGTAGTTGATGATCGCCTCGTCGAACTTGTCGCCGCCGACGCGCACCGAGCCCTTGTGCACCGCGCCGCCCAGCGAGATCACGCCGACTTCGGTCGTGCCGCCGCCGATGTCGACCACCATCGAGCCGGTCGCCTCGGCCACCGGCAGGTCGGCGCCGATCGCGGCGGCCATCGGCTCCTCGATGAGGAACACCTGGCCGGCGCCCGCGCCGATCGCGCTCTCGCGGATCGCGCGCCGCTCGACCTGCGTCGAGCCGCAGGGCACGCAGATGATGATGCGCGGCGAGGGCGAGAACAGCTTGTTGTCGTGTACCTTCTTGATGAAGTACTTCAGCATCTGCTCGGTGACGGTGAAGTTGGCGATCACGCCGTCCTTCATCGGGCGGATCGCGACGATGTTGCCCGGGGTCTTGCCCAGCATCATCTTCGCGTCCTTGCCGACCGCCTGAATCGACTTCTTCGAGTTCGGGCCGGTGTCCTCGCGGATCGCGACCACCGAAGGCTCGTCGAGCACGATGCCCTTGCCGCGCACGTAGATCAGCGTGTTCGCGGTGCCAAGGTCGATGGCAAGGTCGTTGGAAAAGTAACTCCGCAAGAAACCGAACATGTTCGTGGCCGATCCTTTCTCGTTTTGCGACGCGGCGCGAGATTCCGACTTCCCTTAACTTTGCTCGCTAACCACGCGTCCGGAAACCCAAATCCGACGGATGGCTATGATACTCTTAAGCGGACCCTCGGCAAGCGCGCGCGGCACCCTTTTCCGGCCATTTTTCCGCTTCGTCCCCAACCGCTTCCTCCTGCATGTCCCTTACCCCCGACCAGCTCAAGCGCATCGCTCTGCTGGCCCGCATCGATGTCGCGCCCGCCGAGGCCGCCGCGGTCACCGAGCGGCTGAACAGGGTGCTCGGCCTGATCGACCAGCTGCAGGCGGTCGATACGCGCGGGGTCGAGCCCATGTCGCACGCGCTGGATGCGCAGCTCGCGCTCGGCCAGCGCCTGCGCGCCGACGAGATCACCGAAGCCGACCGGCGCGAGGCGTTCCAGGCGGTCGCGCCGGCGGTGGAGCAGGGCCTCTACCTCGTGCCGAAGGTCATTGAATAAGTGCTGAATTCCAGCCTTTCGGCGCTGTCGGCCGCGCTCGCCACGAAGCAGCTGTCTTCGGTCGAGCTCACGCGCCTGTTCCTCGACCGAATCCGGGGGCTCAACGGCAAGCTGAACGCCTTCATCACGGTGGACGATGAGCACAGCCTTGAGCAGGCGCGTGTCGCCGACGAGCGACGTGCCGGCAAGGGAAGCGCGGGCCCGGCCGGCCCGCTCACGGGCATCCCGATCGCGCACAAGGACATCTTCTGCACCCGGCGCCTGCGCACGACCTGCGGCTCGAGGATGCTCGCCGGCTACGTGAGCCCTTTCGATGCGCACGTCATCGAGCGCTTCGCGCACGCCGGCGCGGTGACGCTCGGCAAGACCAACATGGACGAGTTCGCGATGGGCTCGTCCAACGAGACCTCGCATTTCGGCCCGGTGCGCAATCCCTGGGACGCGGCGCGCGTGCCGGGCGGCTCCTCGGGCGGCTCGGCGGCGGCGGTGGCCGCGCGCATGGCGCCGGCGGCCACCGGCACCGACACCGGCGGCGCGATCCGCCAGCCGGCGGCGCTCACGGGCGTCTGCGGCCTGAAGCCGACCTACGGCGTGGTTTCGCGCTACGGCATGATCGCTTTCGCCTCCTCGCTCGACCAGGGCGGGCCGATCGCGAAGAGCGCCGAGGACCTGGCGCTGCTCATGAACGCGATGGCGGGGTTCGACGCGCGCGACTCTACGAGCCTGGAGCGGCCGGCGGAGGATTACGCGCGCGAGCTCAACCTGAGCAAGGCGGCGGACGCGGCAAGGCCGCTCGGCGGGCTGCGCATCGGCCTGCCGAAGGAGTACTTCGCCGAGGGCGTGGACGCGGACGTGCTCGCGCGCGTGCGCGACGCGGTCCGCTGGTTCGAGAGCCAGGGCGCGAAGACGGTGGAGCTCTCGCTGCCGAACACCGCGCTCGCGGTGCCGGTGTACTACGTGGTGGCGCCCGCGGAGGCCTCGTCCAACCTCTCGCGCTTCGACGGCGTGCGCTACGGCCACCGCGCGAAGGACTACGCCGATCTGGCCGACATGTACCGGCGCACGCGCGCCGAAGGCTTCGGCGCGGAAGTGAAGCGCCGCATTCTGGTGGGCACCTACGTGCTCTCGCACGGCTACTACGACGCCTACTACCTGCAGGCGCAGAAGGTGCGCCGGCTGATCGCCCGCGATTTCGCCGAGGCGTTCGCGCGCTGCGACCTCATCCTCGGCCCGACCTCGCCCTCGACGGCGTTCCCGCTCGGCGCGAAGTCGGACGACCCGGTGCAGATGTACCTGAACGACATCTTCACGATTCCGGCGCCGCTCGCGGGCCTGCCCGGCCTGTCGATTCCGTGCGGCTTCGACGCGCAGGGGCTGCCGGTCGGGCTGCAGATCATGGGCAACTACTTCGCCGAGGCGAAGATGCTGGGCGCCGCGCATCGCTACCAGCAGGCGACGGACTGGCATCTGCGCGTGCCGAAGGAGTCGCCGCTGTGAGACGGTTCGCGGTCTTGCTCCTCGTTTTTTCTCTGGAAGGATTTTCACAGGAGAAAGACAAGACCGTCGAACTGCTCGGTCACGTCGGCGGCCGCGCCGCGCTGCTGCAGCTCTACGCCGCGCCGCGGGCCGACGGCTCGGCGCGCGTCACGGGCGAATACCTGCTGCTCACGACGATGCAGCGGCGCTTCCTCGAGGGCGAGCGCAGCAAGCAGCTCGGCGTCACCGTGCTGAAGGAGGGCAACACGGCGATCCTGTACGGCCGTCCGGCCACGGCGACGCTGCAGGGCACCTGGTCGGGCGGAACCTTCAAGGGCGACCGCTACGGGCCGGGCGGGCAGCTGCGCGAGCAGTTCGAGTTCAGCGAGAAATTCCCGTCGATGGACGGCTACAGCGCGAGCGTGAGCTGCGACGTCGCCGAAGGGCGCTACGACTCCAGGCTGGCGCTCGTGGTCGAGAAGGGCAGGGTGAAGAGCCTGGACTGGCGCTCGAAGGTGGCGCCGGGCGACCACTCCTGCGCGCTGCACGGCCTGGAACAGCGGCCTTTCAGCGGCGGGCTTCGAGCGGCCGCGGGGCGCTGCGCCGTGACGCTGCGCGACCTGGGCGAAGTCGTGCGCGTGAGCGCGGAGAACTGCGACGCGATGTGCGGCTCGCAGGCCTACCTCGAGCCCCTCTTCGTCGATCGGCGCGGCGACTGCCAGCTCATCCGCCCGGTGCAATAGCGCGCGCCATGACCTGGGAAATCGTCGTCGGCATCGAGACGCACGCGCAGTTGCTCACCAAGAGCAAGATGTTCTCGGGCGCGTCCACGGCATTCGGCGCGGCGCCGAACACGCAGGCCAGCGCCTTCGACATCGCGCTCCCCGGGGTGCTTCCCGTGGCGAACCGCGGCGCGGTGGAGCTCGCGATCCGATTTGGCCTGGCCGTCGGCGGTAAGGTCAATCGCCGCTCGATCTTCGCGCGTAAGAACTATTTTTACCCCGACCTTCCGAAGGGCTATCAGATCAGCCAGTTCGAGATTCCGGTAGTGCAGGGTGGCGCCGTGAAATTCGCGACAGCGGACGGCGAAAAGACCATCCGTCTCACGCGCGCCCACCTCGAGGAAGACGCCGGCAAGTCGCTGCACGAGGACTTTCATGGCATGACGGGCATCGACCTCAACCGCGCAGGAGCGCCGCTGCTGGAAATCGTTACCGAGCCCGAGCTTCGCGGCGCGCAGGAGGCAATCGCGTACGCTAAAAAGCTTCACGAAATTGTGACTTCGCTCAAGATTTGCGACGGGAACATGCAGCAGGGCTCGTTCCGCTGCGACGCCAACGTTTCAGTACGCAAACAAGGGGACACGAAGCTCGGCACGCGCTGCGAGATCAAGAACCTGAACTCGTTCCGCTTCATGGAGCAGGCGATCGAATACGAAGCGCGCCGCCAGATCGAGCTGATCGAAGATGGCAAGGCGATCGCCCAGGAAACCCGCCTCTACGACCCGGAACGCAACGAGACTCGCTCGATGCGGTCCAAGGAGGATGCGCAAGACTACCGGTACTTTCCGGATCCCGATCTGCTCCCGCTAGTTATCTCGGAGGAGGACATTCAGCGAGTTCACGCTGAGATGCCAAAGACGCTCGAAGCGAGACGATTCGACATTCGCGATCGCTATCCAGTGCTTCCGGCGAACAACGTGGCTGTCATCACCGGCACGTCCGAGCTTGCTGACTACTCTGCGTTGGTGCTGTCCGGAACGTCGGGCGACAAGACGCTCGTGGCCGCGAACTTGATTGCGGGCGTGATATCTGCTCGCATGAACGAAGACGGCGTATCCGATCCTTCTGCAAGAATATCAGCGGCAAATTTGCGGTCTCTCGCAGAGCTGGTCTCAAGCAAGAGGATCTCTACCTCCACTGCGAACCACGTTGCATCGATAATGTGGACGACGCAGGAGTCCCCCGAGAAGATCGTTCGGGAACGAAACCTGGAGCAGGTCAGCGACGCTGGAGCGATCGAGAAAATCGTCGACGAGGCGATGGCCGCGGGGGCGAAGCTCGTCGAGGACTACCGCGCGGGCAAGGAGAAGGCGTTCAACGCGCTGGTCGGCCAGGTGATGAAGGCGAGCAAGGGCAAGGCCAACCCGGCGCAGGTCAACGAGATCCTGCGCCGCAAGCTGAAGGGCTAGGCGCTACTTCGCGGCGCTACCCTTGGTGAGCTCGTGGTAGCGCTTCTTGTCGTCGTCGTAGCGCGCGTTGATCTGCTCGACATCCTTCTTCTTCGCCGCCAGCAGGTCTTCCTGCGCCTTGATGTCGAATTCGGTGCTCTGGATGTCCTGCGTGAGCTTGGCGGGCGGCTTGTTCTTGCCCTCGTAGAATTGCAGCTCCTTCTTCTGCTCCGCGAGGCGCTGCTTAAGGCCGCCGATGCGCCTCTCGACATCCTTCACGGCGAGCTCGTTGTCGCGCAGCGCGCGCGCGCGCGCGGAGTCGATGTCCTGCTCGCTGGTGTAGGTCGCGAGCAGCGCCCGGTTGCGCCGGCCTTCCTCCTTGGAGATCGCCTCGCGCTTCTTGCGCTCCTCCTCCTCGGCCGCCTTCTTCTCGCGCTCGGCCGCGCTGACAGCCGCGTCGATGCGCTTGATCACCATGCCCTGGGCGTTGAGCTGCTCGACGGGCTGGCCGATGCACGGCTGCGGAATCGTCGAGCCGTAGTACTTCTTGCCATCCGTGCCCGTGCAGCGGAAGGAGGTGGACGTCGGCACGTTGGACTGCGCCAGCGCCGCGAGCGGCGCCAGCGCGATTCCGGCGGCGAGCGCCGCGGCGGCGATTTTCGTCATTACTTGCCTCGCTTCGTGATCTCGATGTAGCGCTTCTTGTCCTCGTCGTAGCGCGCGTTGATGGCCGTCATGTCCTTCTGGCGGGCCGCAAGCGCCGCCTCCTGCGTCTTCAGGTCGGCGTCGATCGCCCTGGTATCGGCGCTCGGGGCGCCGCGGCGCTTCTTCAGCGCGGCGATGCTCTGCTCGAGGTCCTTGGCGGCGCGCTGGCTGCCCTCGAGCGCGCGCGAGCGCGCGATCTCGATGTCCTGCTCGCTGGTGTAGCTCGAGAGCAGCGCATTGTCCTTGCGGCTCTGCTCCTTGGCCGCCGCGGCCTGCTTCTTGCGCTCGGCCTCCTCGGCTTCCTGCTTCGCGCGATCCTCCGCCGAGCGCACCGCGTCGATGCGCTTGACGACCACGCCGCGCGAGTCGAGCTGCTCCACGGGCTGGCCTACGCACTGCGGCGGCACCGCCTGGCCGTAGTACTTCTTGCCGTCGGCGCCGACGCAGCGGTAGGACTGCGCGAGCGCGACGGCAGGCAGCATGGCGAGAGCGGCAACGAGGGCGGCACGCATGAGGGCGGGCTCCGGTTCGGAAAACGGCATCGATTCTAACGCGCCGCAGGACCGCGCGTTGACCGACCTGATAAAATTCGCCCCGCCATGCGCACTGCGGATCGCGAATTCATCGCCGACACGACCGCGAAGATGCTGCTGGAAGTGAAGGCGGTGCTGTTCTCCGAGGGCAAGCCCTTCATCTTCACCTCCGGCTGGGCGAGCCCGGTCTACATCGACTGCCGCAAGCTCATCTTCTATCCGCGCATCCGCCGCGAGCTCGTCGACTTCGCCGCCGCGACGCTGTCGCGCGACGCGGGCTTCGAGCAGTTCGACGTGGTGGCCGGCGGCGAGACCGCGGGCATCCCGTACGCGGCCTGGATCGCCGACCGCTTCGGCCTGCCGATGCAGTACATCCGCAAGAAGCCGAAGGGCTTCGGCCGCAATGCGCAGATCGAGGGCGACATCCGCGAGGGCGCCCGCACGCTGCTCGTCGAGGACCTCACCACCGACGGACGCTCCAAGATCAACTTCTGCAAGGCGCTGCGCGACGCGGGCGCCGTGGTCGAGCACGTGTTCGTCAACTTCTACTACGACATCTTCCCCGAATCGAAGAAGGTGATGCAGGAGCTCGGCGTGCGCCTGCACTACCTGGCCACCTGGTGGGACGTGCTGCGCGTGGTCAAGCAGGGCAGCTACCTCGGCGCCGCGCAGGTGGCCGAAGTGGAGAAATTCCTCCATGCGCCCGCCGAGTGGTCGGCCGCGCACGGCGGGGTCTCCAGCTTCCCCTCGTCTTGAGGATCATCAGCCTCAACGTCAACGGCCTGCGCTCGGCGGCGGGCAAGGGCCTGTTCCGCTGGCTCGCGGCGCAGAAGGCCGACGTCGTCTGCCTGCAGGAGATCAAGGCGCACGAGGCGGACCTCGACGGCCACGCGGTCGAGCTCGCGGGCTTCGAGCGCTGCCTGTACCCGGCCGAGAAGAAGGGCTACGCCGGCGTGGCGCTCTACAGCCGCGTCAAGCCCGAGCGCGTGGTCCGCGGCTTCGGCGCGAAGGAGTTCGACGCCGAGGGCCGCTACCTCGAGGCGCGGTTCGGCAGGCTCTCGGTGGCGTCGGTGTATCTGCCCTCGGGCTCCGCCGGGCCGCACCGCCAGGCCTCGAAGTTCCGCTTCCTGAAGGCGTTCCTGCCGCACCTGAGGAAGCTGAAGGCGCGCGGCGGCGAGGCGATCCTGTGCGGCGACTGGAACATCGCCCACAGGGAGATCGACCTGAAGAACTGGCGCGCCAACCAGAAGAACTCGGGCTTCCTGCCCGAAGAGCGCGCCTGGCTCACGCGCGTGTTCGACGAGGTCGGCTTCGTCGACGTGTTCCGGCGCCTGAATGCGAAGCCCGAGCAGTACACCTGGTGGTCGAACAGGGGCCAGGCCTGGGCGAAGAACGTCGGCTGGCGCATCGACTACCAGATCGCGACGCCCGGCGTGGCGAAGACCGCGAGGAAAGAGTCGATCTACCTGAAGCGGCGCTTCAGCGACCACGCGCCGCTGATCATCGACTACGACTTCAGCTAGAGACGGCGGTGCTGCCGGCGGCGAGACGCTGCCACACGCGCCGTGCGCCGCGGTACAGGCGCCACGCGGACCAGCCCTTCATGAGCCAGCCGAGCGCACGCCGCGGCCTGAGCGCGACGAGCAGCGCCACGGCCACGGCCACGATGAGCGGTTTTTGCCTGATGTCCTCGACGACGCGCAACGCGCGGGCCAGCAGCACGGCCGCGGCATCGGTGCCCGCGAGGCCATGCGCCAGCTGCTCGCGCTGGGTGCGCGCGCGCTCGATGAGCCGGCTGCGGCGTTCGGCGAGCTCGAGCAGCTTCGCGCGTGCGCGCAGCATCAGCGCTGCTCCACCTGTTCGATGTCCTTCTTGAGCTCGGCGATCGTCGCCGAGAGGAACTTCGGCCGCTCGCGCATGCGCGCACGCGCGACCAGCACAGCGGCCGCCGCCAGGCCGAGGAACAGCGCAGCCATGAGGGAGGCGGCGAGCACCGGATTCGAGTTCCAGGACGCGAGCAGCACCATCAGCGCGATGAACAGCAGACCGAGACCGAGAAAGAACAGCGCGGCGGCGGCGAGCACCGCAATCTCGGCGATCCGGACGGCCTGCTCTTCGAACTCGGTGGCGGCAAGACGCGCGCGCGTCTCGGCGAACGAGAGCAGCGTGCGAGCGAGCTCTCTCACCGGGCCGAGCATGGCTGTTGCGCCCGCGCCGGGGCGGCCGGCTTAGCGGCGGCCGATCAGCAGGCCGAGCAGGACGCCGATGCCGGCGGCGATGCCGACCGCCTGCCAGGGATTGTCGTGCACGTACTCGTCGGTCGCCCTGGCGGCTTCCTTCGCCTTGGCGACGGCGGCGCGCTCGGCCTCGCCTAGCTTCACTTTGGCGGTCGCGAGCGAGGCCTGGATGCGCTCGCGCGCGGCGACGACCTTCTCGCCCGCCTGCGAGGCCGTGGCACGCAGCAGTTCCTCGGCGTCGGCGACCACGACTTTGAGGTCGGCGACGAGCTTGTCCTTGTTGACATCGGTGGTCATGGGTTGGGCGCTCATTGCTTGGGGGAAAACGGAAATGCGAACGGGAGCGGCAGACTAACGGTTTTTGCACCGCGTGGCAATGGCGGAAGGCGCGCCGCTTGACGCGGGTAAACTGCCCCGCCATGGTGCTCGCCGACCCGCTTGCCCGGCTGCGCGAGCGGCTGCCCGAGGGCGTCCGCCCGTATCTCGAGACCGCGCCGCTCGCGGCGCTCTGCCTCGGCGTGTCCTCCGGATTCGCTTTCGCGATGATCGGCGCCACGCTGACCACGCGCCTTGCGCAGCACGGCGTCGGCAAGAGCACGGTGACCGCGTTCGCGCTCGCAATCCTCGCCTACAACCTGAAGTTCCTCTGGGCGCCGCTGGTCGATCACGTGCGGCTGCCGCTGCTCGGCAGATTCGGCCAGCGGCGCAGCTGGCTGTGGCTGGCCGGCGTGCTGGTGATCGCGACGGTCGCGCTGCTCGGCGCCGCGGACCCGGACGCCTCGCTGCTGCTGGTCGCCGCCGCCGCCGTCGCGGTCGGCGTGGCCGGCGCGACGTTCGACATCATCATCGACGCCTACCGCATCGAGCTGCTCGAGCCGCGTCAGCTCGGCGCCGGCTCCGGCATGTCGCAGTACGGCTGGCGCATCGGCGCCGCGGCGGCCGGCGGGCTCGCGCTCGTGGTCGCCGCGCGCTTCGGCTGGCTGGCGGCCTACGCCGCCTGCACCGTGTTCGCGCTGCCGGCGATCCTGGTCGGCGCGCTCGTGGGCGAGCCGGCGCGGCATCGCGAGCCGGCCGCGATGCACGGCGTCCTCGAGGCGCTGGTCGCCTATGTCAGCCCGCTCGCCGAATTCGTGCGGCGCCAGGGCGCGCTCGTGGTGCTGCTGTTCGTGCTGATCCACAAGATCGGCGATACGCTCGCCAACCTCACGCTGCGGCTGCTGTTCCAGGATCTCGGCTTCAGCAACGACGAGGTCGCGTACTACGACGTCGGCGTGGGCTTCGCCGCGCTGCTCGCCGGCATCTTCGCCGGCGGCGTGATCTACGAGCGGCAGGGCATGCAGCGTTCGGTACTCGCGAGCCTCGTCCTCATGGCGGTGTCGAACCTCGGCTTCGCCGCGCTCGCGCTCGCCGGCCACACCAATCTCGGGCTTGCCTCGGCGGTCGGATTCGAGAACTTCGCGAGCGGCGTCGGCGGCGTCACGGTCGTCGCCTACCTGTCCGCGCTCTGCAACCTGCGCTTCACCGCGAGCCAGTACGCGCTGCTCTCCGCGCTGGCGAGCATTGCCGGGCGCTTTCTCACGGGCACCACCGCGGGCGCGCTGATCGGCGCGGTGGGCTACGTGAATTTCTACCTGCTCACGACGCTGGTCGCGCTGCCTGGCGTGCTGCTGTTCTGGCTCATGATGCGCTCCGGCCTGGCCGAGGTCCCGGCCGGCTCGGCGGGCCGCGACGGTCCCTAGGAGGCGATGCGCGCGCCGCGCTCCTGCAGCAGCCGGCGCAGCACCGAGCGGTGGCAGCGCGCCTCGCGCTCGCAATAGCAGCCGACCGAGAAATCCGCCGTGTGCGACAGCGCGGCGAGCAGGCCGAGCAGCCGGCTCGGACCCGCCGCCGCCATCTCCTTCTCGTAGCGCTTCGCGAACGCGCTCCACTGCGCGTCGGTTTCCGCCTTCTGCCCGAGCTTGACGGTAGCCTCGGAAGGCGAGAGCTCCGGCAGCCAGACGTCGTACCAGTTCTCGGCGGCGAACTTCGCCTTCGGCACGCCGCGCGGCGGCCGGCGCACGGTGCCGATGCGCAGCCCTTCGCCGCGAGCGCGCGGCGATCCCAGGCGAACGACGGAAACGGTCATGGCATCTCCCCGCGGCGACGCTCGCCGCCGCGCGTCAGCCGTAATTCTCGCGCAGCGCCCGCTCTACGAGCGCCTTCAGCTCATCGTAGCCGAAGCTGGGGAGCGGCTTGCCGTTCACGAAGAACTCCGGCGTCTGGGCCACGTCGAGGGCCGCGGCATCCTTCAGATCCTGCCGCACCAGCTCGTCGAGCGCGGGACTTTGCATGTCCTGCCTGAGCTGCTCCATGGTCAGGCCGAGGCGCGCGACCAGGGGCAGGGCGAGGTCGACGCGCGCCACGTGCTGCACCGTCCATTGCTCCTGCGCGGCGAGCAGCGCCTCGAGCGCCGGCCAGAGCTTGCCCTGCTTGCGCGCCGCCTCGAGGAGCTTGACCACCTCGTCCGAGCCCTTGTGGAACGGCGCGTAGCGAAGCGTGAGCCGGATCTTGCCCGGGTTCGCCGCCATCAGGCGCTTCACGAAGGGATAGAAGTCGCGGCAGGTTCCGCAGGCCGGGTCGAAGAATTCCACGATGTGCACGCGCGCATCGGCTTCGCCGAGCGTGGGCGAATGAAACCGCACCAGCGCCGAGGGGTCGATCGCCGGCGCCGCCGACGCCGCGGGCACTCCGGCCCGGTTGCGCTGGTCGACGTACACGCCGATGCCGAAAGCCGCGATCAGCAGAATCACCGCGCCGGCAATGAGCGCCTTTCGAGCCATGGTTCCGCAGTAGACCGCGCGCCGCTCCCGGCCCGCTTGACGTGGATCAATCCGCCGGGCGCTCGCGACCGTACTGTGACTCGGCAAAGGAGCCGCCACGATGACCTACGAAGATCCCGCCTGCGCCTATTGCCCGCCGAGCGTGCGCGCCTGCCGGCAAGGCGAGGCGGCCGAGCGCGGCCCCGGCTTTTGCCCCACCAAGGTGGACCCGCAGGCCCAGGCGAGGGCGCGCGCCTGGTACGACGACCCGGAGATCCGGCGCATTTCCCAGGAATCCGCGCGCGTGGAGGCCGAGGGCTACTGCAAGTGGACGCGCGTGGAGGAAATCGTCGAGTTCGCCAGGAAGATGGGCTTTCGCAAGCTCGGCATCGCCAACTGCATCAGCTTCGAGGACCACGCCTACGTGCTCTCGGGCATCCTCGAGAGCCACGGCTTCGAGGTCGTCTCGGCGGCGTGCAAGAACGACAACATCCCCAAGGAAGCGCTGGGTCTTGAAGATGCGGAGAAGATCCGGCCGGGCCAGTTCGAGCCGCTGTGCAATCCGATCGCGCAGGCGGAGCTGCTGAACGCGCACGGCTGCGAGCTCAACATCGTGCTCGGCTTGTGCATCGGCCACGACAGCCTGTTCTTCAAGTACGCCAAGGGGCTCACCACGGTGCTGGTCGCCAAGGACCGCGTGCTCGGCCACAACCCGGTGGCCGCGCTGCAGCTCGCCGACACCTACTACAGCCGCATCTGGGGGCCGCTGAAGCCCGCGAAGCCGCCGAAGCTGCCGCCCGCGGGCCGGCGCTCGGCCTGAGCGTGCGCCGCTACGCGCTGACGCGGTAGATCACGAGCGCGCCGAGAAGGTTCGGCAGCACCGAGACTGGCGCGCCGTCGGTGAGCACGACGCGCTCGAGCACCCTGAAGCCGAGCTTGGCGCAGAGCGCCTCGAAGTCCACGAGCGTGCAGTGGTGCACGTTCGGCGTGTCGTACCACTGGTAGGGCAGCTCCTTCGACACCGGCATGCGTCCGGCGAGCGCGATCTGGATGCGCGCGCGCCAGTAGCCGAAATTGGGGAACGACACGATCGCCTCGCGCCCGACGCGCAGCATTTCCTCGAGCAGCGGCTCCTGCTTGTGGATGGCCTGCAGCGTCTCCGACAGGATCACGCAGTCGAACGAGCGGTCGTCGAACGCGGCGAGGCCGTCCTCCAGGTCCATCTGCAGCACGTTGACGTCGTTCTTCAGGCAGGCGAGCACCTTCGCGTCGTCGATCTCGACGCCGTAGCCGGGCGCCTGGCGCACGCGCCAGAGGTGCTCGAGCAGCGTGCCCTCGCCGCAGCCCAGATCGAGCACGCGACTGCCCGGCGCGACCCAGCGCTCGATGATGTCGTGCTCAGTCATGGCCGGTCACAGGGCGATGTTGGCGAAGTAGGCGCGCAGCGCGTCGTGGTAGCGCGCGTCGTCGAGCAGGAAGGCGTCGTGGCCCTGCGGCGCGTCGATCTCCAGGTACGAGAGCACGCGCCGGTTGTCCAGCAGCGCGCGCACGATCTCGCGCGAGCGCTGCGACGAGAAGCGCCAGTCGCTCGTGAACGAGACGACGAGGAAATCGGCCTGCGCGCGCGCGAAGGACGCCGAGAGGTTGCCGCCGTAGTCCGCCGCCGGGTCGTAGTAGTCGAGCGCCTTGGTGATGCGCAGGTACGTGTTCGCGTCGAAGTAGTCGGCGAACTTGTCGCCCTGGTAGCGCAGGTACGACTCGATCTCGAAGTCGACGTCGAAGTCGAAGCCGGGCGCCGCGCGCCGCAGCGCGCGGCCGAACTTCTCCATCATCGCATCGTCCGAGAGGTAGGTGATGTGGCCGATCATGCGCGCGATGCGCAGGCCGCGGCGCGGCACCACGCCCTTCTCGTAGTAGTGGCCGCCGTGGAAGTCCGGGTCGGTCATGATCGCCTGGCGCGCGACCTCGTTGAAGGCGATGTTCTGCGCCGAGAGGCGCGGCGTGGCGGCGATCACGATCGCGTGGCGCACGCGCGCCGGGTACGACAGCGACCATTGCAGCGCCTGCATCGCGCCGAGCGAACCGCCCATCACCGCGGCGAAGCGCTCGATGCCGAGGAAGTCGGCGAGGCGCGCCTGCGCCGCGACCCAGTCCTCTACCGTGACCACCGGGAAATCCGCGCCCCAGGGCTTGCCGGTGGCGGGATTGGTCGAGGTGGGGCCGGTGGAGCCGAAGCAGGAGCCGAGGTAGTTGTTGCCGACGACGAAGAAGCGGTCCGTGTCCAGCGGCTTGCCGGGCCCGACCATGTTGTCCCACCAGCCTACGTTGTCCGGGTCGTCGGCGTAGGTGCCGGCGACGTGGTGCGAGGCGTTGAGCGCGTGGCAGACGAGCACCGCGTTCGAGCGCGCAGCATTCAGCGTGCCGTAGGTCTCGTAGGCGAGCTCGTACGCCGGCAGCGCAGCGCCGCCCTTCAGCGCGAGCGGCTCGTCGAACTTTGCCTTCTTCGCCTCTACGATCACGGCAGCCCCGGAAATGAAAAAACCGTTCAGCTTTCGCGAGAACGGTTTTCCGGTCTCTTTAGCGGCATTTGTAGAGCGCCCGCAAGCTGAACATCAAATCGGCGCTATGGGTGTAGTCTAGCACGCTCACGGAGGGGACGCTCCATGACCTTTCTGCTGCGCACGCTAGGTGTCGCCCTGTTCCTGCTT
>DATKKT010000043.1:0-4256 GCA_035542795.1 Burkholderiales bacterium | reverse complement strand
CCCCGACGACGCTGCGCTGCCGGCGCGGCACCCGGGGCGGCGATCTCGCTGATGCTGATTTCCACCGAGCGGGCGCCCGCCTCGGAACTGCGCGACACGCGAACATGCACCTTGCCGAGCGGCGCGCAATCGATCGCGCCGCCGATCAGGCTCATGAGGATCGTACCCAGCGTTCTGCGATCGGTGCGCGCGACGACGTCCTCGGCAATGTGCGCTACCACGATTTCGACACCCCGGGCGGCGGCGCGCGTCCGCAGCGATGCGGCAATCGCTTCCACGAGCCCGTGACACAGCGTCGGTTGCGGCTTCAGCTCGGCGGTCGCCATGTCCGACGTGCGGCGGCGCACGAACTAGTCGAGCGGCGTGATGCCGTGCCGGATCGCGTAGCGCACCAGCGACGCGACGTTGGCGATGTCGAGCTTGCGCATCAGACGCAGGCGATAGGTCTCGACGGTGCGCGGCGACAGGCCGAGAATTTCCGCCACCGCCGGGTTGGACTTGCCCTCGGCCACGAGTTTCAGGATCTGCCGCTCGGTGGCCGTGAGGCTTTCCGCCCCGTGCTCGTCACGGCCGGCGTCGCGCTGGCGAACGCGAGCCAGGCGAACAGCGCGATGCCGGCGGGCGGCCAGACCGCGCTCGCGTAGCCGGGCGGAATGGCGAGCGCGAGCGACAGCGCGGCCACGGCCGCATAGGCGATCGCAACCAAGGGGATCAGCAACCAATAGGCTGGCGCCGCGAACGGCCGCAGGCGTGCGTCGTTCGCTGCGAGCGAAACGGGTCCGAAGCGCGAGGCCATGGTTGGCGCCTCCTTGGGGCAACCGTGCCCTAACCGTCGCCTCAGATTACCCGGGCCGCAGCGCGAGAACCTACGAATGCATCGGGGTCTTCAGTGACGGACTGCCTGGCGCCGCTAGCCGCGCCGTGGCGGATTTCTCATCGCGCCGCTCAGCGCTGCAGCAGGGTGCGCAGGTCCTCCGCGAGGTCCTTGGCGATGCGCTCGTTGCGCTCGACGAGGCGCAGCCGGCCCTGCGCGTCCAGCACGTACACCTGCGCGCTGTGGTCGACCGTGTAGGCGCCCGGCGCGCCGCCGGGCCGTTTCTCGTAGAAGATCTTGAACTCCTTGGCGGCGCGCTCGGTGGCGGCGGCATCGCCGTACAGGCCGAGGAACGCCGGGTCGAACGCCGGCACGTACTGCGAGAGCACCTCGGGCGTGTCGCGCTCCGGATCGAGCGTGACGAACAGCACCTGCACGCGCGCCGCATCCGCGCCGAGCGCCTTGAGCGATCCCGCGACGTCGGCGAGCGTCGTCGGGCAGACGTCGGGACAGTGCGTGTAGCCGAAGAACAGCACGATCAGCTTGCCGCGGAAATCCGCCAGCGTGCGCGGCTTGCCGTCGTGGCCGGTGAGCGCGAGCGTCCTGCCGAAATCGGCGCCCGTGACGTCGGTGCCGCGGAACTTCGGCCCTTCGGTCCCGCCGCAGGCGGCCAGCGCCGCGGCGAGGAGCAGCGCGAAGCTAGAACGCCAGATAGTGGTCAACCAGCAGCGCCGCGAACAGCGCGGCGAGGTAGACGATCGAATAGCGGAAGCAGCGGCGCGCGAGCGCGTCGCTGTAGGCGAGGTGAATGCGCACCGCGTAGCCGAGGTAGATCACTCCCAGCACCACCGCGGCGGCGAGGTAGGGCAGCCCGCTCATGCGCGCCGCATAGGGCAGCAGCGACACGCCGAACAGGATCAGCGTGTAGAGCAGCACCTGCAGGCGGGTGTAGACCTGGCCATGCGTGACCGGCAGCATCGGCACGCCCGCGCGCGCGTAGTCCTCGGTGCGGTACAGCGCGAGCGACCAGAAATGCGGCGGCGTCCAGGCGAAGATGATGAGGAACAGCAGCAGCGCCTCGGTGCTCACCTCGCCCGTGACCGCGGCCCAGCCGAGCACCGGCGGCATCGCGCCCGAGGCGCCGCCGATGACGATGTTCTGCGGCGTGAGCGGCTTGAGGATCACCGTGTACACCACCGCGTAGCCGACGAAGGTGGCAAACGTGAGCCACATGGTGAGCGCGTTCACGTAGTGCGCGAGCAGCCACAGGCCGAAGCCGCCGACGGCGCCCGCGAACACCACCGTCTCCAGCGGCGTGAGCTCGCCGCGCGGCAGCGGCCGCCAGCTCGTGCGCCGCATGCGCGCGTCGATCTTCTGCTCGACCAGGCAGTTGATGGCGGCCGCGGCCCCGGCGACGAGCGCGATGCCGGCGGTGCCGGCGAGCAGCGCCTGCAGCGGCACCATGCCGGGCGCCGCGAGCATCATGCCGATCACCGCGGTGAAGACGATGAGCGACACCACGCGCGGCTTGGTGAGCGCGTAAAAGGACCTCGCCCGGTGCAGCCAGGAGCGCGGGGCCGATCCGCTGAGGAGTTCGGTGCTCAAGGTGCGCGATTCTATCTCAGCCGAAGCTCGAAGCGCGCAACAGGCGCTGCAGGTCCTTGATCACGCGCGCGGGCTCCGGATCCTTCGGAAAGCGCATCATCAGGTTGCCGAGCGGATCGACGAGATAGATGTGGTCGGTCACCGAGCCCTCGGCCGGGAACGCCCCGTCCGCCGCGTCGATGCCGCTGCGCGACGCGATCACGGTGCCTTCGATCGCCTGCAGCAGCGCGGGGCGTGGCTGCACGCCGTCGGTGATCAGCCACAGGCGCGCCACGCGCTCCATCTCCCGCCCCTGCGCGCGGCGCACCTGGCGCATGAAGTAGAGCTTGCGCTCGCAGGCGGCGCTGCAGGCGCCGCCGTCGAACTGCACGAGCACCCACTTGCCCTTCAGCGCGGCGTCCGCGGGCAGCGCCACCGGCTGCGGCCGCAGCAGCGTGCCATAGTTGCCCGCATTGCCCGGCGCGAGATCCAGCGCCCAGATCAGCCAGCCCGCGGCCACCGGCAGCACGAAGAACGCCGCGAGCAGCGCGAGCTTGACGCGCCCCGACCGCCGCCGCTCAGGATTCTCGACGTTCACGCTTGAAGTTCAGCGCGAAGAACAGGATCACCGAGAGCGCCGCGAGCGAGTACCACTGCAGCGCGTAGCTCTCGTTGACTTCGGCGCCGAAGCCGGCCGCCGGCCAGTCGCGCACCAGGCCGTCGTCGAGCGCCGAATGCTGCTCGAGAACCCACGGCTCCAGCGCCAAGCCCGACCAGCTCGCGAAGCGCGCGACCGTCACGTTCTGCCAGACGCGGCCCGCCTCCTCCGGCGCCGCTCCCGGCGCGAGCGCTTGCGCGAAATGCTCGCGGCGCTCGCCCCAGACGGAGACCTCGCCCGCGGGCGTGCGCAGCGGCGGCAGGCGGTCGCGGCTTTCGGTCGCGGCGATCCAGCCGCGGTTCACGAGCACGCGCCGGCCGTCGGCGAGGCGCAGCGGCTGCACGATCTCGTAGCCGGGCCTGCCCCGATGCAGCTTGTTGTCGAGGAACACCGTGTGCGCGGCGTCGAATTCGCCGCGCAGCTCCACGCGCACGATGCCGGCCGCCGCCGCGCGCTTCTGCGCGGCGCGGTCCGTCTGCCAGTTGCCGAGCGCGATGCCGGCCGCGCAGCCGGCGGCCGCAAGCGCCGCGCCCCACCAGGGCGGACGGAATCGGAAGGATAGGCCGGGCTGCATGTCGTCGGGCTGCGCGGCGCGCTACACTGCCCGCGATGATGCGCTATCTCGTGATCGCGGTGCTTCTCGCCATCGTGGCGAGCCTCGGCTCGGCCGCGGTCTTCATGATGCGCGACCGCAGCAATTCCAAGCGCATGGTGAAGGCGCTGGCGATCCGGGTCGGGCTGTCGGTCGCGCTGTTCGCGTTCCTGATGCTCGGCTATTACTTCGGGCTGTTCCCCAACCGGCACCTATAGCCAGTAGACGAAGATGAACAGGCCCAGCCACACCACGTCGACGAAGTGCCAGTACCAGGCCACGCCCTCGAACGCGAAGTGGTGATCGGGCTTGAAGTGGCCCGACAGGCAACGGAACAGGATCACGGTCAGCATGATCGCGCCGCAGGTGACGTGGAAGCCGTGGAACCCCGTCAGCATGAAGAAGGTCGAGCCGTAGGCGCCGGTCGAGAGCTTGAGGTTGAGCTCGGAGTAGGCATGCGAATACTCGTAGGCCTGACAGGCGAGGAAGACCACGCCAAGCAGGATCGTCAGGAAAAGGAACAGGTTGAGCATCCCGCGCCTGCCTTCCTTGAGCGCCCAGTGCGCGATCGTCACCGTGACGCCCGAGGTGAGCAGCAGCGCGGTGTT
>DATKKT010000042.1:0-16204 GCA_035542795.1 Burkholderiales bacterium | reverse complement strand
GTCGAGCGCGGCGGCGAGCTTCTCCCGCGCCGCGTCGCGCGTGTGCGCGTGCGCGATCAGCTTGGCGATCATCGAGTCGTAGTACGGTGGGACCGCCGTTCCGGTCTCGAGCGCGTGCTCCACGCGCACCGCGTCCGACGGCCGCCAGAGCGCGAGCGTGCCCGCCTGCGGCAGGAAGTCCTTCTCCGGGTCCTCGGCGCACAGGCGCACCTCGATGGCGTGACCTGAAAAGCGCACGTCTTCCTGGCGCGCGGGCAGCGGCTCGCCGGCGGCCACGCGCAGCTGCCACTCTACGAGATCGTAGCCGGTGAGCGCCTCGGTCACCGGGTGCTCTACCTGCAGGCGCGTGTTCATCTCCATGAACCAGAATTTGCCGTCCTCGAGCAGGAATTCGACCGTGCCCGCGCCCACGTATTCCACCGCCTTCGCCGCGCGGATCGCCGCCTCGCCCATCGCCGCGCGCAGCTTCGCGTCCACGGCGGGCGAGGGCGACTCCTCTACGATCTTCTGGTGGCGGCGTTGCACCGAGCAGTCGCGCTCTCCCAGGTGGATGCAATTGCCCTGCGTGTCGGCGAAGATCTGCACTTCGACGTGGCGCGGATCCAGCAGCGCTTTCTCGAGCAGCACGCGGCCGTCGCCGAAAGAGTGCTCGGCCTCCGAACTCGCCATCTTCAGGGCTTGCTGCAAATCGGATTCGGAAAGAACAATCCGGATGCCGCGCCCTCCGCCGCCGGCGACCGCTTTGACCATCAGCGGAAACTCGGGATTCCGGTCGTAGGTCGGCAGCACGGGAACGCCCGCCTTCGCGGCGATCGCCTTCGCATTGGCCTTGTCGCCCATCGCGCGGATGGCTGCGGACGGCGGACCGACCCAAACGAAATTGTTTTGTATTACTTCGATCGAAAATCTTTCGCTTTCGGCGAGAAAACCGTAGCCAGGATGAACAGCATCCGCGCCCGAGCGCCTTGCGGCCTCGATGATCGCCGCGATGTTCAGGTACGAGTCCTTCGGCGCGGGCCCGCCGAGGCGCACGGCGGCATCGGCCGCGCGCACGTGCGGCGCGTCGCGGTCGGCGTCCGAATACACCGCGATCGTGCGCAGGCCCATTCTCTTCGCGGTGCGCATCACGCGCAGCGCGATTTCGCCGCGGTTGGCGACGAGCAGGGATCTGAACGCGGGCACCGGGGATGCGGGGGGATCTATCCCCTGTTCTTGGGCAGGATGTGCATGTACTTGCAGATGATGCCGAGCATCACCTCGTCCGCGCCGCCGCCGATCGAGCCCAGGCGCCCGTCGCGATAGGCGCGCGACACCGGGTTGTCCCATGTGAAGCCCATGCCGCCCCAGTACTGCAGGCAGGCGTCCGAGACTTCGCGGCGCAGGCGCCCGCTTTTCAGCTTCGCCATCGAGGCGAGCTCGGTGACGTCCTCGCCGGCGACGTACATCTCGCAGGCGCGGTAGGTGAGCGCGCGCAACGCCTCGATCTCGGTCTTCAGCTCCGCGAGCCGGTAGTGCACGTACTGGAAATCGAGCACGGTGCGGCCGAACATCCTGCGCTCGCCGATGTACGCGATGGTGTCGTTCAGCGTGCGCATGAGGCTGTCGATCGAGGCCGCCGCCGCCCACAGGCGCTCCTCCTGGAACTGCTGCATCTGGTAGGTGAAGCCCGCGCCTTCGTCGCCGATGCGATGGCGCTGCGGCACGCGCACGTCGTCGAAATGGAGCAGGCCGGTGTCCGAGCTCATCATGCCGATCTTGTGGATCTTCGACTTGCTGATGCCCTTCGCGTCCATCGGCAGGATGATGAGCGACTTGTTCTTGTGCGCGGCGCCTTCCGACGTGTTGGCGAGCAGGCACATCCAGTCGGCCTGCAGGCTGTTGGTGATCCACATCTTCGAGCCGTTGATCACGTAGTCGCCGCCGTCCTTGCGCGCGGTCGTCCTGATCGAGGCGACGTCGGAGCCTGCGCCCGGCTCGGAGACGCCGATGCAGCTCACCTGGTCGCCGGCGATCGCCGGGGCGAGGAATTCCTTCCTCAGCTCATCGGAGCCGAAGCGCGCCAGCGCCGGCGTCGCCATGTCGGTCTGCACGCCGATCGCCATCGGCACGCCGCCGCAGCGGATCGCGCCGAGCGTCTCGGCGAACACCATGCCGTAGCTGTAGTCCAGGCCCGCGCCGCCGTAGGCCTCGGGCTTGGTGAGGCCGAGCATGCCCAGGTTGCCGAGCTTCTTGAACACCTCGTGCGCGGGAAACTGCTCGGCCTCCTCCCACGCGTCGACGTGCGGATTGATCTCCGCGTCGATGAATTTCTTCATCGTGCGCCGGATCTCCTCGTGCTCCTGGGTGAATTTCATCTGGCCATCCTGCGGGCGAATTCGTGCGCGTGTGCTCGGGGTCGGAATGATAATACGTGCATGAGCGACTTTCCCGAGCCCGGGCATTTCCGCGATGAAAGCGAGGCCCTCTACCGGCTGCTGGGGCCGATGCAGGACGCCGGCTTCGCGCAGGCGACCCTCTTCAAGCGCTGGACGATCGACGACATCCTGCGGCACCTGCATTTCTGGAACGGGGCGGCCGCGCAGAGCCTCGCCGATCCCTCGGGATTCGACGGATTCGTCGCCCGCCTGCGCGCCGAGCTGCCGCGCTCGAGCCTGCGCGAGATCGAGAACGCGGCGCTGGCGCCGCTGCGGGGCCGCGCGCTGCTGCAGGCCTGGTGGGAGCGCTGCGGCGAGCTGGCCGGGCGGTTCGCCGACGCGGACCCGAAGGCGCGCCTGCCGTGGGCGGGGCCGCCCATGAGCGCGCGCTCGAGCATTTCCGCGCGCCTCATGGAGACCTGGGCGCATGCGCAGGCGATCTACGATCTGCTCGGCGTCGAGCGCGTCGACACCGATCGCATCCGCAGCATCGCGCATCTCGGCGTCAGCACCTTCGGCTGGACGTTCCGCAATCGCGGCGAGGAGCCGCCGGCGCCCGCTCCTCACGTCAGGCTCACGGCGCCCTCGGGCGCGCAATGGCGCTGGAACGAGCCCGACGAGGAGAACCTCGTAGAAGGCCGCGCGACCGAGTTCTGCCAGGTGGTCGCGCAGACGCGCAACATCGCGGATACCGGCCTCATCGTGCGCGGCGACGCCGCGGTGCGCTGGATGGCGATCGCGCAATGCTTCGCGGGACCGCCGCAAACCCCGCCCGCGCCGGGAACGCGGTTCCGGGCCCGGCCGTAGCGCGCTAGGGCCGCGCTACGCCAAACTGAATTGGCCTCGGATTTCTATTGTCGGAAACCAGGGAAAGGCAAAATCCCAGAACGTTCCTGGTATCGCGCGGATCGATGATGCCGTCGTCGAGCAGGGAGGCGCTGGTGACGAACGCGCTCTGCTGCCGCTCGAAGTTGTCCACGATCTGCTTTTTCATTGAAGAGATTTTCTCGTTGTCGATCGACTGACCCTTTCTCTTCATGCCCCCTTCCATCACGATGGCCATGGTGAGCGCGGCCTGCTCGGCGCCCATCACCGCGGTCTGCGCATTGGGCCAGGAAAAGAGGAACCTCGGCTGGTAGGCCCGGCCGCACATGCCGTAGTTGCCCGCGCCGAACGAGGCCCCGCACATCAGCGTGATCTGCGGCACCGTGGCGTTCGAGACTGCCTGGATCATCTTCGAGCCGTGCTTGATCATGCCGGCCTCCTCCGAGGCCTTGCCTACGATGTAGCCGGTGGTGTTCTGCAGGTACAGGATCGGCAGCCCCGCCTGGCAGCAGGCCTGGATGAAATGCGTCGCCTTGTTCGATCCGGCCGGATCGAGCGGGCCGTTGTTGGTGACGATGCCTACGCGCTTGCCCTGGATGGCGGCGTGGCCGCAGACGGTGGCCGGGCCGTAATCGGGCTTGAAATCGAGCCAGTCCGAGTCGTCCACGAAGCGCGCGATCGCCTCGCGCATGTCCACGGGCTTGCGGTAGTCGGCCGGCATGACACCGAGCAGTTCTTCGGCGGGATAGCGAGGAGGTCTTCCTCCTGGAAGATCTTTGCTTTCCCAGTTGAGGCGAGAAAGAATCTCTCTGGCCAAACGCACACCGTCTGAATCGTCCTCAGCCAGGTACTCGCCCAGCCCGGAGACGTGCGTGTGCATCACCGCGCCGCCGAGCTCCTCGTCGGTGGCGATCTCGCCGGTCGCCGCCTTGAGCAGCGGCGGCCCGGCGAGGAAGGCCTTGGCGCGGCCGCGCACCATGATCACGTAGTCCGACAGGCCCGGCATGTAGGCGCCGCCCGCGGTAGAGGAGCCGTGCACCACGGTGACCACGGGCAGGCCGGCCGCCGAGAGCTTGGCGAGGTTGTAGAAGATCGCGCCGCCGTGGATGAAGCCCTCTACGCGGTACTTGAGCAGGTTGGCGCCCGCGGACTCGACCAGGTGCACGAACGGCAGCTTGTTTTCCAGCGCAAGGAGTTGCGCGCGCAGGAGCTTCTCGCGCCCCATGTGCTGAATCGCGCCCGCGTCGATGCCGGAATCGCTCGCCACCACCATCGCGCGCACGCCCGCTACGTAGCCGATGCCGGCGATCATGCCGCCGCCCGGAATCGATTTCTCCGGGTCGGGATTGTCCAGGCAGTAGCCGGCGACCGACGAGAGCTCCAGCCACGGCGCGCCCGCGTCGACCAGCCGCGCCACGCGCTCGCGCGGCAGCAGCTGGCCGCGCTTGTCGAACAGCGGCCTTGCTTCCTCCGATTTCATTCTGGTTCTTCTTTCCAAAGCTCTCAAATGAGAAACCAGTTCCAGCATGCGCGCGCGGTTGCTCTGGAAAGCTTCCGAGGAGGTATCGATCTTCGATTGGATCGCCGGCATTTGCTCTGCGAGTGTCGTTGAACGGCGCTTCAGTGTAAAGTTTGCGCCCGCCATGCTGCAGATCAACGCCGAACGGCTCTGGGCCTCGCTGATGGAGCTGGCGCGCATCGGCGCGACGCCGAAAGGCGGGGTGCGGCGCCTGACGCTGAGCGACGTAGACCGGCAGGGGCGCGACCTGTTCGTGCGCTGGTGCACCGAGGCGGGCCTCGCGATCGAGGTCGACCGCATCGGCAACGTCTTCGCGCGGCGGCCGGGCACGGACGCGGCGCTGCCGCCCGTAGCCATGGGCAGCCACCTCGACTCGCAGCCCTCGGGCGGCAAGTTCGACGGCGCCTACGGCGTGATGGCGGGGCTCGAAGTCCTGCGCACGCTGAACGACGCCGGCATCCGCACGCGCGCGCCCCTCGAGGTCGTGTCGTGGACCAACGAGGAGGGCTCGCGCTTCGTGCCCACCCTGATGGGGTCAGGTGTTTTTGCCGGCGTATTTTCGCTGGAAAGCATTTATGAATCGAAAGACGTCGACGGCGTCACCGTCAGAGATGCGCTGAAGCAGATCGGCTACGCGGGCAACGCGGCATCGCACGCGCTCGGCGCGTACTTCGAGGCGCACATCGAGCAGGGGCCGGTGCTGGAAGAAACGAAGACCACCATCGGCGTGGTGCTGGGCGCCCTCGGCCAGCGCTGGTTCGACGTGGCGATCGCCGGGCAGGATTCGCACGCCGGGCCTACGCCGATGGAAACGCGCAAGGACGCGCTCGTCGCGGCGAGCCGGCTCGTGCTCGAAGTGAACCGCATCGCCACCGCGTTTCCCGACTATGCGCGCGGCACCGTCGGCTTCATGCAGGTGAAGCCGAATTCCCGCAACGTCGTGCCGGGCGAGGTGCGCATGACGGTGGACTTTCGCAATGCGAAGGACAAGACGCTTAGCGCAATGTGCGACGAACTGGATGTTTCGATTTCACGTGTTGAAAAAGAACTTCGAGTAAAAATCGAAAAGAAACAAGTCGTGTACTTTCCGCCGAGCGAGTTCGCCGCCGACCTCGTAGATAGCGTGCGCGCGGGATCGAAGGCGCTCGGCTACTCGCACCGCGACATCGTCAGCGGCGCGGCGCACGACGCGGTGTACATGGCGCGCGTCGCGCCTACGGCGATGGTGTTCGTGCCCTGCGAGGGCGGCATCAGCCACAACGAGCTCGAGAGCGCTCGCGCGGAGGATCTCGCCGCCGGCTGCAACGTGCTGCTGCAGGCCGTGCTGAAGAAAGCGGGAACCGCCTAGCCTTTCAGGAGGATGTTCGTGCCCGCGGCGAAGCCGACCCCCATCGCCTTGAGGGCCGCCTCGATGCGCTTGAGCGCGCTCGCGCGCACGTCGAATTGCATGCCGGGCGGGCTGCGGAACTTGCAGCGGAATACCTTCACGCCGGGATCGATGCGGTAGAGCTTGCCCTTCAGCGGCTCGAGCATCATCGGGCCGATCACGGGGTCCTGCTTCATGTCCTCGCCGACCTTCTTGATCAACTTGCGGATCTGCTCGCTCTCGACATCGATCGGCAGCGGCAGGTTGAACTTGTCGACCACCCAGTCGCGCGAGGTGTTGCGCACCGAGCCGAGCGCGCCGTAGGGCACGAAATACAGCGGCCCGTTGTGGTGCCGCAGCGCCACCGAGCGCAGCGAGATGCGCTCCACGTTGCCCTTGGTGTTGCCCGCGCCCTCGATGTACTCGCCTACGCGGAACGCGTCGTCGGCGAGGTAGAAGATGCCGGCGATGATGTCGCGCACGAGCGCCTGCGCGCCGAAGCCGAGCGCGATGCCGAGCACGCCCGCGCCCGCGAGCAGCGGCGTGATCTCGATGCCGAGCGCCCAGAGCGACGAGAGCACGAGCAGCACCAGCAGCAGCACCGCGGTGGTCACGCGCAGCAGCGGCAGCAGCGTGAGCAGGCGCGAGCTCGCGTCCGGCGGGTGGTGCGGATCGACGGGGCCGATGCGAGCGAGGCGCTGATCCACCACGCTGCGCACCGCGATCCAGATGCCGTGCGCGAGCAGCGCGAGCACGGCTACGCCGAGCAGGCGCAAACCTACGCGCACCCACGGCCCCACGTCGTCGGCGAGGGTGGCGAGCGGCGTATCGAGCGCGACCGCCGCGGCGCCGATGCCCGCGAGCGCTACCACGAAGCGCGCGAGCGAGAGCACGATGGCGGGCAGCGCGCTCGCCTCGTCGTCCCAGTAGTGGTAGACCATCGGGCGCAGGCCGAGCTGCAGCGCGATCACGATCGCCGCGATCGCGGTCACCGCCGCGGCGCGGTCGTGCATGAGCCAGACCGCGTAGACCGCGATCACCAGCAGCGCGAGCGGAAAGGAGAGCGGAAACAACGGCCGCTTCGCGCCCGCCGCGCGCGCGCGGCCGAAGAAGGCGAACGCCGCCACGAAGAGGATCAGCGCGGCGAGCGTGTAGGCCGCGAGGCGCAGCGCGCCCGCGAGATGCTGCGCGCCCTCGATGCCGTCGGCGATCACCGGCGGCACGAAGCGGCCGAGCGCGATCAGCGCGAGCGCGGCGACCGACGCGGCCGCGAGCCAGCGCGCCTGCGGCTGCTGCACGGGCACCAGGCGCAGGCGCGGGCGTCCGGGCGCGAGGATCGCCGCCACGCCGATCCACGACAGCCGCAGCACGAGCAGCAGCAGCGTCGCGGCGATCACCACGCCGTGCACGTGCGGCGGCCAGGCGAACGCGGCCGAGGCGCCGATCGTCGCCGCGGTGAAGAGCAGCAGGCCCGCGGCGCCGAACGCGAAGCGGCGCAGCCCTACGCGCAGCGCCTCGCGCGGCGAGAGCGCGGGCATCGCCATCGCAGCGCGCAGGGGCGAAAAGGCGTACATCCAGTAGAGCCACTCCACGGCGACGCCCACGAACAGCAGGATCGCGATGTAGGTGCCGGCGCGCACGCCCGCGCCGGTCATGAGGGAAGCGCGCACGCTCTCCAGCGCGTGCTGCGCTTCCATCGGCGCCTGCGCGAGGTCCACGCCCAGCCCCACGAAGCGCGCCTTGGCGCTCGCGAGCAGATCGGCCGACCAGACGGCCATGCTCTGCTCGTTCACGCGTGCTCCTTCACCGGTGCGCTCGCCGCGTGCCAGTCGTGCGGCGCCTGCGCGGCCGTAGCGTCGGCGAACGCGGGCAGCAGGCGCGCTACCTGGACGCCGTCGCCCAGCACGTGCGCCTGGCAGGCGAGCCGCTCACCGGGCGCGGCGCCTACGCGCTCGAGCGTGCTGCGCTCGAGCTCGCCCACGGGCGAGAGCGCGCTGGCGCCGGCGTCCACGCGCACGCGGCAGGTGCCGCAGCGGCCGCGGCCCGCGCAGACGTGGGCGTGCGGCACGTCGTTCAGCAGGCTGATCTCGAGGATCGACAGGCCGTGGCGCCCCTGCGCCCTGAGCCCGCCGTCGTAGCCGACGCCGATCGGCCGCCGGCGCACGAGCAGCACGCGCGCGCCGAAAATCGCGAACGCGATCAGCACCAGCACGCCGTAGCCGATCAACAGGTCGCTTTGCAGCCCGCTCAGCTCGCGCGTGACCTTGGCGATCCTGCCCACGTTGTCGAGGATCATCCGGCGCCACGCGGCGTCGTTCGCGAGCTTGTCGAGCACTTCCTGGCCGGCCGAGGCGAAGCCGAGCAGCGCGAGGATCGGCAGCGCGAACAGCACCGGCAGCACGAAGCCGCCGATGCGGCGCCAGACCGGCTGCAGCACGAGCCAGGAGTACAGGCCGATCGCGCCGTGCAGCCAGACCACGACCACCACGAAGAGCTGCAGGAACGCGTACGGCGGCGCGAAGCTCCAGTACACGGCGAGGATCTGGCCGTAATTGTCGGCGAACCCCGGCGAGACCCGGTTGGCGGTGGCGAGCGCGATGACGTGCGCGATCAGGAGCGGCGGCGTGGCGAGCCCGAGCGTGAGCTGCGCGACGTCGGTGGCCGAGAGCGTGAGCGCGCGGCGCGCGGCGATGGCGTAGAGGCCGAGTGAGAGGTGGATCGTCGCGGCCGTGGCGAGCAGCCACTCGCCCGCGCCGGTCGTCCAGGGGCGCGTGAGCGTCGCGCGCCAGGCCTCCAGCTCCGCGAGCGAGCGCATGCCGATGGCGAGGTTCGCCAGATGGCAGGTGACGAAGGTGATCAGTATCAATCCCGAGGCCAGCCGGACGGCCCGGATTGTTTTGCTCCCGCCCATGCCGGGGATTATAGGCTTGGACTAAAATTCTCCCTCGATGATCCCGCGCACGCTGTTCACTCCCGAGCACGAAACCTTCCGCGACAGCGTGCGCCGCTTTCTCGAGGCGGAGGTGAAGCCGTTCGACGAGAGATGGCAGGAGCAGGGCTACGTCGACAAGGCGGTGTGGAAGAAGGCGGGCGAAAACGGCTTCCTCTGCATGAGCATGCCCGAGGAATTCGGCGGCTCGGGCGCCGACAAGCTGTTCAGCATGGTGCTCATGGAGGAGCAGGCGCGCGTCAACAATTCCTCGCTCGGCTGGGGGCTGCACTCCGAGATCGTCGCGCCGTACCTCTACAACTACGGCAGCGAGGCGCTGAAGAAGAAATACCTGCCGAAGATGGCCGCCGGCGACATGGTCGGCGCGATCGCGATGAGCGAGCCCGGCGCCGGCTCCGACCTGCAGGCAGTGAAGACGACGGCGCTGAAGAAGGGCGACAAATACGTCGTCAATGGATCGAAGACGTTCATCACCAACGGCTGGAACTGCGATCTCGTCATCGTCGTGGCGAAGACGGATCCCGCAAAGGGCGCCAAGGGCACGAGCCTCGTCGTCGTGGACACCTCGATGAAAGGCTTCTCCAAGGGCAAGCGCCTGAAGAAGATGGGCCTGAAGGGCCAGGACACCGCCGAGCTCTTCTTCGACAACGTGGAAGTGCCGGCCGAGAACCTGCTCGGGCAGGAGAACAACGGCTTCATCTACCTCATGCAGGAGCTGCCCTGGGAGCGCATGCAGATCGCCATCGGCGCGGCGGCCAAGTCCGAGGCGGCGCTGAAGTGGACGATCGACTACGTGAACGAGCGCAAGGCCTTCGGCAAGCCGGTCGCGGGCTTCCAGAACACGCGCTTCAAGCTCGCGGAGATCGCCACGCAGGTGCAGATCATGCGCGTGTTCGTCGACCGCTGCATGGAGCTGCTGCTGGCGAAGAAGCTCGACACCGCCACCGCCTCGATGGCCAAGTACTGGGCCTCGGACATGGAGAACAAGGTGGTCGACGAATGCCTGCAGCTGCACGGCGGCTACGGCTTCATGTGGGAATTCCCGATCGCGCAGGCCTACGTCGACGCGCGCGTGACGCGCATCTACGGCGGCACCAACGAAATCATGAAGGAAGTCATTTCCCGTTCCCTGGGACTCGGAGGCAAGGATTGAAATCGGGGTCAGAGCCCGATTTCATGATGCTTTCCGGAGCGAAGAACGAATTCGGGCTCTGACCCCGATTTCCGCTAGGAGGCAAAGATGGCTGAGGCAATGGTTTTCGACGCGATCCGCACGCCGCGCGGTCGCGGCAAGTCGAACGGCTCGCTGCACGAGGTGAAGCCGATCTCGCTGCTCACCGGCGTGCTGAAGGACCTGCAGAAACGCCACGAGCTCGACACCGCGCAGGTGGACGACGTGGTAATGGGCTGCGTGACGCCGGTGGGCGAGCAGGGCAGCTGCATCGCCAAGACCGCGGCGCTCGCCGCCGGCTGGGACTACAAGGCGGCGGGCGTTCAGCTCAACCGCTTCTGCGCCTCGGGCCTAGAGGCGGTCAACATGGCGGCGCAGAAGGTGCGCTCGGGCTGGGAGGACCTCGTCGTCGCGGGCGGCGTGGAGTCGATGTCGCGCGTGCCGCTCGGCACCGATCGCGGCCCCTGGGCCTGCGACCCGGAAACCGCGTTCGACACCGCGTTCATCCCGCAGGGCATCAGCGCCGACCTTATCGCCACGCTCGAGGGCTTTACGCGCGAGCAGGTGGACGCCTACGCGATGCGCTCGCAGCAGCGCGCGGGCGCCGCGCGCGAGGCGGGGCGCTTCAAGCGCTCGCTCGTGCCGGTGGAAGACGCCATCGGCGACGTGATCCTCGATAACGACGAGTTCATCCGCCCGCAGACCACGATGGAGGGCCTCGCGTCGCTGAAGACCTCGTTCGACAAGATGGGCGAGATGGGCTACGACGCGGTGGCGATCCAGCGCTATCCGCAGGTGGAGCGCATCCGGCACGTGCACACCCCGGGCAACTCCTCGGGCATCGTGGACGGCGCGGCCGCCGTGCTGATCGGCACCGAGGAGAAGGGCAAGGAGCTCGGCCTCACGCCGCGCGCGCGCATCGTCTCGGTGGCGCTCTCGGGCGCCGATCCCACGATCATGCTCACCGGGCCGATGCCCGCGGCGCGCAAGGCGCTCGCCAAGGCGAAGATGCAGATCGAGCAGATCGATCTCTTCGAGGTGAACGAGGCCTTCGCCGTGGTGCCGATGAAGTTCATGAAGGAGATGCACGTCTCGGACGAGATCGTCAACGTGAACGGCGGCGCGATCGCCATGGGGCACCCGCTCGGCGCCACCGGCGCGATGATCCTCGGCACGCTGATCGACGAGCTCGAGCGCAGGAAGCTGCGCTACGGCCTCGCCACGCTGTGCGTGGGCGGCGGGATGGGAATTGCAACGATTGTGGAGCGACTGTAGATGTCGGGTGTTTCACCGGTTCGGTTCGAAAAGGATTCCGAAAACGTAGTCACGATCACCTTCGACGCCCCGGGCGCGCCGGTCAACACTATGACCGAGGCGTGGGAGAAGGCCTTCGCCGAAACGGTAGAGCGCCTTGCGAAGGAAAAAGCCTCCATCAGGGGCGTGATCCTCGCCTCGGCGAAGAAGACCTTCTTCGCCGGCGCCGAGTTGAAGGACGTGCTCGGGTTCGGGCCGAACGACGGCCCGCAGGTGTTCCGCTGGATCGAGGGCTTGAAGAAGCACATGCGCGCGCTCGAGAAGCTCGGCCTGCCCGTGGTCGCCGCACTCGAAGGCACGGCGCTCGGAGGCGGCTGGGAGATTGCGCTCAGCGCGCACTGCCGCCTCGTGTTGAACGACGAATCGATCCAGCTCGGCCTGCCGGAAGTCACGCTGGGGCTGCTGCCGGGCGCGGGCGGGGTCACCAAGATGACGCGCCTGCTCGGCCTGCAGGCGGCGTTTCCCTACCTCGTAGAAGGCAAGACCATGCGGCCGCAGGAAGCCGCGAAGCTCGGGCTCGTCCAGGGCCTTGCGGCGAGCAAGGCGGATCTCTTCCGCATGGCGCGCGAATGGATCGCGGCCAACCCGTCGCCCGTGCAGCCCTGGGACGACCCCAAGTACCGCATGCCCGGCGGCAGTCCCTCCAGCCCCGCGGTCTCGCAGATGCTGTCGATCGCGCCCGCGATGGTGGTCGAGAAGACGCGCGGCCTCTACCCGGCGCCCAAGGCGATCATGGCGGCGATGGTCGAGGGCGCCTACGTCGATTTCGACACCGCGATGCGCATCGAGTCGCGCTACCTCGCGCGGCTCGCGGTCGGGCCGGTGGCGAAGAACCTCATCACGCTGTTCTTCAACCGCACCGCGATCAAGTCCGGCGCCTCGCGGCCGAAGGACGTGCCGAAGTGGAAGGCGACGAAGGTAGGCATCCTCGGCGCGGGCATGATGGGCGGCGGCATCGCCTACGCGAATGCGGTAAGGGGTGTCGCCTGCGTATTGAAAGATGTTTCTCAGGAAAAGGCGGATGCCGGCAAAGCCTATACCTCGAAGATTCTCGAGAAACGAAAGAAAGACCTCAAACCCGTAGAACTGATCAGGGCCACGTCGAAGGCCGAAGACCTCAAGGGCTGCGACCTCATCATCGAGGCGGTGTTCGAGAAGCGCGAGCTCAAGGCGCAGGTGACGAAGGAAGCCGAGCCGATGCTCGCCGCGGGCGGCTTCTTCGCCTCCAACACTTCCACGCTGCCGATCAGCGGGCTCGCGAAGGCCTCGGCGCATCCGGAGAAGTTCATCGGCCTGCATTTCTTCTCGCCGGTGGACCGCATGGAGCTCGTGGAGATCATCAAGGGCGAGAAGACCAACGCTGAGACCCTTGCGAGGGCCTACGACTACGTGCAGCAGATCGGCAAGACGCCGATCGTGGTCAACGACTCGCGCGGCTTCTTCACCAGCCGCACGTTCGGCACCTTCGTGCAGGAAGGCTGCGCGATGCTCGCCGAGGGCATTCCCGCCGCCGCGATCGAGAACGCCGCGCGCCAGGCGGGCATGCCAGTGGGGCCGCTGGAAGTCATCGACCAGACCTCGATGTCGCTCTCGGTGCACGTGATGGAGCAGACCGTCGCGGACCTCAAGGCCGAAGGAAAGCCATTGCCGCCCGAGCACCCGGGCCAGCAGGTGATCGTGAAGATGGTGAAGGAGCTCAATCGCCCCGGCCGCGCCGCGGGCGGCGGCTTCTACGAGTATCCGAAGGACGGCAGGAAATTCCTCTGGCCGGAGCTCGCGAAGATCTTCGGCAAGCCCGGCGTGAAGTGGGACCTCGAGGAGCTGAAGGACCGCATCCTCTACCGCCAGGCGATCGAGGCGGCGCGCTGCCTGGAGGAGGGCGTGCTCACCACGGTGCACGACGCCAATATCGGCTCGATCTTCGGCATCGGCTTCCCGGCCTGGACGGGCGGCGCGCTGCAATTCGTCAACCATGTCGGTGTGCAGAAATTCGTAGAGCGCGCCGACGCCCTGGCGAAGAAGTACGGCGAGCGCTTCGCGCCGCCGAAGCTGCTGCGCGACAAGGCCGCGAAGAACGAGCTGCTGCGGTAGCCATGTCGCTGCCGCCGATCCTGCAGAAGCTGCGCATCCCGGTGATCGGCGCGCCGATGTTCATCGCCGGCAACCCGAAGCTCGTCATCGAGCAGTGCAAGGCCGGCATCGTAGGCTCGTTTCCGGCGCTGAACGCGCGGCCGAAAGAGGCGCTCGACGCCTGGCTCACCGAGATCGAGGCCGCGCTCGCGGCCGCGCCCGGGTCGGCGCCCTTTGCGGTGAACCAGATCGCGCACAAGTCGAACGACCGGCTCGAGCACGACCTCGAGGTCTGCATCCGGCACAAGGTGCCGATCACGATCACCAGCCTGCGCGCGCCTACCGAGGTGATTCCGAAGATCCACACCTACGGCGGCATCGTGCTGCACGACGTGATCAGCGTGCGGCACGCGGAGAAGGCGCTCGAGGCGGGCGTAGACGGCCTGATCCTCGTCTGCGCGGGCGCGGGCGGCCACGCCGGCACGCTCTCGCCCTTCGCGCTGATCGGCGAGGTGCGGCGCTTCTTCGACGGGCCGATCGTGCTCTCGGGCGCGATCACGAGCGGCGACGCGATCCTCGCCGCGCAGGCCGCGGGCGCCGACCTCGCCTACATCGGCACGCGCTTCCTCGCCACGCCCGAGGCGAGCGTGCCCGAGCGCTACAAGGAGGAGATCCTGCGCGCGGCGGCGGCCGACATCGTCTACACCGACCTCTTCTCCGGCGTGCACGGCAACTACCTCAGGCACAGCGTGATCGCCGCGGGCTTCGACCCGCTCAACCTGCCGAAATCGGATCCCGCGAAGATGAACTTCGGCACGGGCGGCGGCGCCGAGAAGAAGGTCTGGCGCGACATCTGGAGCGCGGGCCAGGGCGTCGGCCAGATCGACGCGGTGATCCCCGTAGCGCAGGTGGTCGCCAAGCTCGAAGCCGAATACGCGGCCGCGCGCCGGCGGCTGCAGTTCAACTAGAAAATCGGGGTCAGAGCCCGATTTCATCGAGCGCCCATACCAATGACCGATGTGAAATCGGGCTCTGACCCCGATTTTCTGCAGCTCGAGCGGCGCGGCCCGGCCGCGTGGCTCTGGCTCAACCGGCCGGAGCTCCGGAACGCCCTGAATGATGTCGTGTTGGATTCGATTTCGGATTTCCTCCGGAAAATCGAAAAGGATCCCCAATGCCGAGTCGTGGTGCTGGCTGGGCGGGGACAGGCGTTCTGCGCGGGCGGCGACCTGTCGCGCATGGAGCAGGCCGCGAAGATGACCAGGGCGCGCTCGAAGGCCGAGGCGGGGCGCTTCGCGAAGCTGCTCTACCGAATGCACACCTGCCCGAAGCCGCTCGTCGCGCGCGTGCACGGCCCCGCGTTCGCGGGCGGCATGGGGCTCGTCGCCGCCTGCGACCTCGTGGTGGCCGCGGAGGAGGCGGAATTCTGCCTGCCCGAGGTGCGCATCGGCCTCGTGCCCGCGATGATCAGCCCCTACCTCGTGCGCGCCATGGGGGAACAGCAGGCTCGCCGGTATGTGCTCACGGGAGAGCGCCTGTCCGCGCGCGAGGCGCACCGCATCGGCTTCGTGCACGAATGCGTGCCTGCATCCGAGCTCGACGCGCGCGTCGAAAAGCTCTGCGCGCAGCTCGCGAGCGCGGGCCCGCAGGCGCTCGCGCGCTCGAAAAAGCTGCTCGCGAAGATTGGGAAGTCGGCGATCTCGCCCGCGCTTGCGGCGCACACCGCGGGCGTGCTCGCCGAGGCGCGTGCGGGGAACGAAGCGCGTGAGGGCATCCGCTCCTTCCTCGAGAAGCGCAAGCCGGGCTGGTCCGCAAAATGACGCGGCGCGTGGCGTCGATCGCGATCGCCGCCCTGCTGCTCGCGGCAGGCATCTACGAAGCCGCGCTGCGAGGGCTGGCGGACGTCCATTACACGCGCGCGCGCCTCACCCTCGAGCCTGCCCTGCTCGCGAAGAAGCCGCCGCGGCCGCAGGACATCGCTGCGGCGCAGGCCGAGTTGCGCGAGGCCCAGAGCCTCGAGCACTCCGACCCGATGTACGTCGAGCAGGCGGCGCGCCTGCGCGAGCTGCGCGCGCTCGGCCTCGAGCCCGGCGATCCGGCCGCGAGCGCCGGCTTCGAGGCGGCGCTCGCCGGCTATCGCGAGGGCGTCCGCATGCGCCCGGGATCTCCCTATGCGTGGGCGAGCATCGCGCTGCTCAAGCTGCGGTTGGGCCAGATCGATGCCGAGTTCTACAAGGCGCTCGACGCAGCGAGTCGGCTCGGTCCTTGGGAATCGCCGGTGCAGGTCGCGCTGGCAGACGCGGGTTTGGCTGCCTGGCGCGATCTCACGCCGCCGGCGAAGCTCACGGTGATCGGCGCGCTCGAGCGCGGCCTGCGGCGCGAGGAACGCGAAATCCGCCGCATCGCCGCCGCGCACGGGACGCTGCCCCTGGTCTGCGCCGAGCCGTCGCTGCCGCCGCGGCTCGCGGCCCTGTGCGTCAAAATTTGATCGAAATCAGGCGGCCGCGGCGATTTGTGATTCAATGTTGCGTATGCCGATCAAGGGCTTATCGATGATCCGGGCCATCCTGCTCTG
>DATKKT010000041.1:0-24783 GCA_035542795.1 Burkholderiales bacterium | reverse complement strand
GAAGTTGCCGCCGAAGGTGAGGTTCCACGGCAGCCAGTCGACGAAGGTCTGCGCGCGGTCCTCGAGAAACGGCCAGACCTGCGCGAGCATCTGCTGGTTCGCGCACAGCATGCGGTGCGTGTTGACCACGCCCTTGGGCGTGCCGGTCGAGCCGGAGGTGAACAGGATTTTCGCCACGCTGTCCGGCGTCAGGCGCGAGAACGCAACCTCCATGGTGGAGCCGGGATTGGCATCCAGCAGCTGCGAAACCGGCGTCGAGGTGGCGCCTACGGCGGCGAGCGCCGGCGCGAACTTGTCGGCCTGCTCGGCGAAGACCAGGCCGGGCTTCAGCAGCTCGAATATGTACTTGAGCTTGGCGTAGTCCTTCGACATGAGCGAGTAGGCTGGCGAGATCGGCGCCACCGGCACGCCCGCGTGCATCGCGCCCAGCGCGAGCAGCGCGTGGTCGACGCTGTTGTCCGAGAGGATCGCGACCGGCTTCCCGGGTCCGAGTCCGCGGTCGAGCAGCGCCTGCCCGATGCGGCGCGCGTTCGCGAGCGCGTCGCGGTAGCTCACGCGACGCCAGCCGTCGCCCTGTCTTTCGGCGAGGAAGGTGCGATCGGGCGCGCGCTCGTGCCACTGCACCAGCCAGTCGCCGACCGCGCGCGCGTAGGGCTTGAGCGCCTGCGGCGAGCGCAGGACGATCGCGCCGTCGGCGCGCTTCTCTACGTTGACTTGCGCGGGCGCGTAGCGCAGCCGCGTGTGCAGGCGCATGAAGCCGGTTCCCTCTGCCGGCAATTCTAACCGGGGGACCCTAGGCTCTACTCAGCTGGCGGTTGATCCAGTTCGCCGCGGCCGTGACGCCGCCGAAGGTGAACAGGTGCACGCCCACCGCGTTGCAGCTCGCCTGACCTGCACAATATCGCGCCACGGCGGCGAGCTGGTCGGCCGGATCGGTGTGGGTGACGAGGCGCACCGCGTTCATGCCCTGCGTGCCGAGCGCGCGCAACGAGGCGCTCACGCCGCAGCGGTGCGCGAAGCGCAGCAGCGCGATCGGGTCGGTCGGGCCCGCGAGCCCCACGTAGACGGAAACGCTCGGCGCGGTGCGCGCCAGTCCCGCGAGGTACTCGACGACGCGCGCAGGCGCGAAGGAAAACTGCGTGACCACGTAGCTGCCCAGGCCCTGCGCCGTCGCGAGCGCGAGCTTTTCCGCGAGAGCGCGCTCGAGCATCGCGCGCGGGATGCGCGGGTGGCCTTCCGGGTAGCCCGGCAGGCCGATCTCGCGCAGCCCGGAGCGCGCCACGACCTCGTCGCGCAGCAGCGCGGCGCCGTCCGAATAGGGGCCGGCCGCTTCCGGCTCGTCGCCGCCGATGAGGAGCGCCTTGCGCACGTCGGCCTCCTCCACGGCGCGCGCGAGGAAGCTGCGCAGCTCGGCGCGGTCGCGGATGCGGCGAGCGGCGACGTGCGGCACGGGCTCCAGGCCCGCTTCGCGCACGGCGACGAGCGTCGGCACCGTGTCGAGCAGCCGGTGGCGCGGAAGATGATTGACGTAGACCGGCGTGCCCGCGGGCAGCAGCGCGGCGATCGCGCTCGCGTCCTGCGGACGGTGCGCCCCCATCTCGAGCGAGGCGCCCGAGACGAGCTCGGCGGCGATCATCGCCGACGGGCTGGTGACGCCCGGCTGGGCGCGTTCAACCGCGTTTTCGAGAGACGACATAGGACTCGTCAAGGAACCACAGGCCGCCATGCCGCTGCAGCACCTCGCGCGTCGCATCGAGGTACTTGCGCTCGCCGACCGCGCGCGCGAGCCGCTCGTCGTCGATCTGCGCGACGTAGACGGCGGCGTTCCAGGCGGCGAACAGCGTAGAAGTGCCGATGCTCTCGGCGACCTCGGTGGGCAGCGTGTGCATGTCATAGCGGAACACCGCGCGCGCGTCCGAATAGGCGTTGAAGTTGTAGTGGCGCGCCTCCTTGCCGAGCTCGGCGCGCACCGAGCGCAGCACGTCGTGGCGGCCCGTCGCGAACGGATCCTCCTCGGGCCACATCGTTCGCACGATCTCCATGCCGGGGTCGCGCCCGCAGGAATGAATGCCGAGCAGCCGCCCGCCGGCCCCGAGCGCGCGCGCGAGCGGGCCGATGACCTTGGCGGCCTTGAACTCCACCGGCACGCGCGCCCGGTAGGGCTGCGAGGCGATCACGAGGTCGTAGTCCGCGCGCACCTTGCCCTGGCGCGGGAGGACCTCGTCGAGCATGAAGCGGAAGTCCTCGCGATAGAGCACCAGCGCCACCGGCCGCTCGTAGACCGGGTTGCCGGTCTTCGCGCTGTGGCGCGCCTGCCAGTTGCGCGCGAGGAAGGGCTCCAGCGCCGCGATCTGCTCGCCGAACTCGTGCGCGGTGGTGCCGGTGAGCGCCACCTCGTGCCAGACGAGCGAGGTCGCCGCGCTGAGCGACTTCGGCGTCAGCCAGGGCGCCTCGGTGTAGTACATGTTGGTGACCACCAGCACCGTCGCGGGGTGCTCGAACAGCCGGTCGGGCATCTTGTCGAGCGACAGGCGCACGTCCTCGAGGCTGATCTCCTTGCCGACGAAGTAGAACGGCCGCGTCGGAAAGCGGCGGTGCATCTCGCGCATCACGCGCGTGAGCACGGTGCCGTCGCCCATGCCGGCGTCGAAGACGCGGATCGCCGGCGGACGCGGGTGGATGTGGGCGAGCTCCATGCCGACGCGCTGCGCCACCACTTCCTTCTCGCCGCAGGTGTTGACGAACAGCAGGTACTTCTGGCGGTTGTCGAAGAAGCGGAAATTGCGTGAAGGAGCGCCGTCGCGCAAAAGCTGCGCGCCGGTGGGGTGGGGAGCGCCCTCGCGCGGGGGCGCCACGCGGATCAGGGGGCGCAGCTCCGGCGGCGCGGCGGGCGCCGATGCGCCGTGGCGCTCGAGGAAGCTCGAGACGCGCTCCAGCGTCTCCGGAGTGATGCGCGCGCCGTCGCGCAGGCGCGCGACGAACTTGCCGTCGTTGACGGCGCGCCGGCCGAAGGTGGATTCCGCGATGCCGGCCGACCGGCAGAATGCCGCGATGCTGTCGAGCAGACTGCTGCCTTGCTCCGCGACCGCTTCCATGTGTACCCTGTCTCCTGCGCCCACAGTAAGGTCGGGCCTGTGGGAACGCAACCACAATCCCGAGCCGAAAGAGTGTGGGACACATCCCATCACGATAAATCAACGAGTTAAGCTGCTAGACTTGCCAAATGAGAGAACGCAAGGTTTACCCGAACATCAGCGACGAAGAGCTCGACCGGCGCGCCGAGGAAGCGCTCAAGCGCATGCTCGCCAATCCCCAGAAGCAGCCGGGCCAGCACCAGCAGCACCAGCAGCACCAGAACAGCGGCGGCGGCGGTCGCCGGCGCCACCGCAGAAGGCCGAAGTAGTCCCGCTCTGCGCGGACCGTAGATGGCGCAGCGGAAGCAGCGCGGCCTCCGGGCGGGAGCGAAAGCCCAAGGGCTTTCGCGGGGGCTGACCAACTACGGGGACCCGGCGTTTTCGCTCTATCTCCGGCGCTCGTTCGCCAAGAGCATGGGCTATTCCGGCGAGATGCTCGCGCGCCCGGTGGTCGGCATCGCCGACTCGAGGAGCGGGTTCAACAACTGCCACCGGCATTTCCCCGAGCTCATCGAGGCGGTGAAGCGCGGCGTGCTCGCCGCGGGCGGACTGCCGCTCGAGTTCCCGACCGTGTCGCTCGGCGAAGTGTTCCTGCACCCGACCTCGATGATGTTCCGCAACCTGATGTCGATCGACGTGGAGGAGATGATCCGCGCGCAGCCGATGGACTCGGTGGTGCTCGTGGGCGGCTGCGACAAGACGGTGCCCGCGCAGTTGATGGGCGCGGCGAGCGCCGACCTGCCCGCGGTGCAGCTGCTCGCCGGCCCGATGATGCCGACCTCGTTCCAGGGCGAGCGCCTGGGCGCCTGCACCGATTGCCGTCGGTTTTGGGCCCTGCATCGGTCAGGAAAGGTTTCTTCCTCTGAAATAGAGTCTATTGAAGGAAACCTGGCTACGACCGCGGGCACCTGCGCGGTGATGGGCACGGCGTCCACCATGGCCTCGCTCGCCGAGGCGCTCGGCATGGCGCTGCCCGGCAGCGCCGCGATTCCCGCGGTGCACGCCGACCGGCTGCGCGCGGCCGAAGCGAGCGGGCGGCGCGCGGTGGAGCTCGCGGCGCAGCCGATCCGGCCCTCGCAGATCATCACGCCGAGATCGGTGGAGAACGCGATGCGCGTGCTGCTTGCGATCGGCGGCTCGACCAACGCCATCGTGCACCTCACCGCGATCGCGGGCCGCGTCGGCGTCGGCGTGGACCTGAAGCGGCTGAACGAGATCTCGGACACGACGCCGGTGCTCGTGGACCTCAAGCCTACGGGCCAGAACTACATGTCGGACCTCTATGCCGCGGGCGGCATCGGCGCGGTGCTGCGCGAGCTCAGGCCCCTGCTGCATCTCGACTGCCTGACCGTCACCGGCGAGACGCTCGGCGAGCGGCTCGCCCACGAGGACGGCGCTTGGGTGGATCGCGCGGTGGTGCGGCCGCTAGCCGATCCACTCGCGAAGGAAGGCGGCCTGGTGGCGTTGTTCGGATCCCTTGCGCCCGGCGGAGCGATTCTGAAGCGCTCGGCCGCGGACGCGAGCCTGTTCGAGCGCGAAGGGCGCGCAATCGTGTTCTCGTCGCTGGACGATCTCTCGGCGCGCGTCGACGACCCGGCGCTCGATGTGAAGCCCGAGGACTTCATGGTGCTGCAGAACGCAGGCCCCCGATCCGGGTACGCGATGCCCGAGGCGGGCTACCTGCCGATCCCGCAGAAGCTTGCGCGCGCGGGAGTGAAGGACATGGTGCGGATCTCGGATGCGCGCATGAGCGGCACCGCCTACGGCACCATCGTGCTGCATGTGTCGCCCGAGGCCGCGGTGGGCGGGACGCTCGCGCTGGTACGCAACGGCGACCGCATTCGTCTCTCCGTCCGGGAGCGCAAGATCGACCTGCTCGTTGCCGAGAATGAATTGATCGAGAGAAAAAGAACCTGGAAGCCGCCGGTGAGCACGCCCGCGCGCGGCTACGCGAAGCTGTACATGGAGCACGTGCTCCAGGCCGAGCACGGCTGCGATTTCGACTTCCTCAGGAAGTCCTGATCAGCGCTCGACCGTGAATTCGTAGTCGCCTTCGCTGTCGATCGACAGCCGCGCCGAGCGCCAGCGCTCGCCGCCCTTGGATCCCGCCTCGCTCAAGCTCGCGATCCTGCGAGTGACCTCCTGCGCGTTGCAGGGTATGAATTCCTCGCCGTCGTCGCGTCGCAGCGAGGTCGTGAAGTAGAACTTTCCGGTCGGCGCGCCGCCGGAGTTGCTGACCTCGACCCAGGCGCGCCGCCATTCCGCCGGCAGCCCGGGCGCAAGGCAGGAGAAGATCTGCTCGACCGTCTTCGCGTCCAGCCGCTGGCCCGCAGATGCCGAGGAGGGCGCGGCGATCGCGACCTCTCGCCGCGCGGGCGAGCTCGGCGCGACGACGGGCGCGGGCTTGGCAACGGTCGGCGCCGGGGCGGGCGCAGGCGCAGGCGCGGGCGACGGGGCGGCGATCGCAGGCGGCGGTGCTGCCGGCTTCGCCACCGGCGCAGGCGCCGGAGCAGGCGCGGCAACAGGCGCCGGCGCGGAGGCGGGTTTTGCCACTGGCACAGGCGTCGGCGCCGGTATCGGCGCAGCCACCGGCTCCGGTTGCGCGGGCGCAGGTCTGGCCACCGGCGGCGGCGCCCGGGTCGGAGCGGGCGGCGGAATCGGCACGGCGACGGGCTCCGGTTGCGCGGGGGTCGGCCGCGCTACCGGCGGCGGCGCCGGCGCAACCGCTGGCGGAGGCGCGGCGACCGATGCCGGAGCGGGTACCGCAGCGGGTGCCGCGACGGGAGCAGGCGCAGGCTCGGCAACAGGCGCGGGCGCGGCAGCAGGAGCGGGCGCCGGAGCGGGCGATGCGACAGGCTCGGCCGGTGCGGACCCGGAGGGCGCGGGCTTGACGTGCCCGGGGGGCGCCCCAAGCGGCACCACCGGCGGCCCGTAGATGATCAGCTTGGGAGGCTCTTCGTCGCCCGCGCTGCCGGCCTTCGCGCCGGATTCGGTGTCCGGGATCGGCGCGGTGCGCGAGGGCAGGTGCTTGCGCTGCGCCTCGGCCGGCTGCATGACGGCGAGCAGGGCCAACAGGGCGAGGCCCAGCACCGCACGCCTGACTCCTTCATTTCGCTTCATCGAATCGACAACGATACCACTGCTGCCGGCGCCTCACTTCGACGCTGCGGCCTTGGTGTACGCTTTGGCGCGTGAAGCGGACTGCCTCCAGGACCCGCCGGCGCAAGCGCTTGGTGGTGGCGATCACCGGCGCGAGCGGCGCTGCCTACGGCGTGCAGCTGCTGCGCGAGCTGGGCGCGGAGCCCGCCTGGGAGAGCCACCTGGTGCTGTCCGAGGCGGGCGCGCTCAACTGCTGGCACGAGCTGCGCATGAAGCGCAAGGACGTCGAGCGCCTGGCGTCGGTCGCATACTCGCCGCGCGACGTCGCCGCGCCGATCGCAAGCGGCTCGTTCCTCGCCGAGGGCATGGTGATCGCGCCCTGCTCGATGCGCACGCTCGCGGCCGCCGCGCACGCGCACGCCGACGACCTCGTATCGCGCGCCGCGGACGTCGCGCTGAAGGAGCGCCGGCGCCTGGTGCTGCTCGTGCGCGAGACGCCGCTGAACCTGGCCCACCTGCGCAACATGGTGGCGGTGACCGAGATGGGCGGCATCGTGTTCCCGCCGGTGCCCGCGCTGTACGCGCGTCCGAAGACGATCGCAGACCTGGTCGCGCACACGGTCGGCCGCGTGCTCGACCTGTTCGGCATCGCGTCGAGGAACCTCCGCCGCTGGCAGGGACTCGATGGCTGAGCTGGCGGCGTTCTCGGACTCCTACGCCGAGGCGCGCAAGAAGTTCGTCGACGCCGCGCGCCGCGCCGGCGCCAAGCTCACGAGCCTGCGGCATCCGGACGAGCGGGGCCCCGGCGGCGAGCCGCTCTACCTGGACGTGGCGGTGCTCGGGCCGGGCAGCGCCTCGCGCGCGTTCATCGTGGGCAGCGGTACGCACGGCATCGAGGGCTACACGGGCTCGGCCGTGCAGCGCGCCTGGCTGCGCGGCCGGCCACGCTTGCCCAGGGACACCGCGGTGGTCTTCTTGCATGCGCACAACCCCTGGGGGTTCGCGCACAAGACGCGCGTCACCGAGGAGAACGTCGACCTCAACCGCAATTTCGTCGACTTCACGCAGCCGCTGCCGGCCAATCCCGGCTACGACGAGCTGCACCCGGCGATCGCGATCCGCGACTGGAGCGAGGAGGCGGTCGCGGGCATCTTCGCGAGGCTCGACGCGTTTCGCCAGCGCCACGGCGAGAAGGCGTTCTCCGACGCCTTCAACGGCGGCCAGTACGGGCACCCCGACGGCATCTTCTACGGCGGCGCGCGGCCGCAATGGGCGAACAACGCCTTTCGCGCGGCGGTCGAGACGCACCTCGCGCGCGCGCGCAAGGTCGCGTTTCTCGACCTGCACACCGGCATCGGCCCCTGGTGCGAGCACGTGTACCTGTGCTTCCACCCGGAGGGCTCGCCCGCGCGCGAGCGCGCACGCGCCTGGTGGGGCGAGCGCGCCGTGAACCTGCAGGGCGTCACGCACAGGAAGCTCGCCACCTACCGCGGCACGATCATCGACGCGTTCACTGCGATGCTGCCGCGCGCCGAAACCACCTGCGTGGTGATCGAATTCGGCACGCGGCCGCGCGAGCAGATGCAGCGCGCGAGCATGGCGCAACGCTGGATACGCTTCGAGGGTCCGCGCGACCCCGTGCTCGCCGCCAAGGTGCGGCGCGAGTACGAAGCGGCGTTTTATCCGCAGGAGCCCGAATGGCGCCACGCGGTGCTCGAGCAGTCGAAGGAGTTCATCGACCGCGGCGTCGCGGGCGTGGGCGCCTGGTAGCGGCTACTTTCCGGTGAAGCGGGGCTTGCGCTTCTCGGCGAAGGCGCGCACCGCCTCGAGGTGGTCCTCGGTGCGGAAGGTGGCCATCTCGAGCGCGAAGGACGCGTCCATGATCAGATTCACCTGGTCCTTGACCGCCTTGTTCACCGCGAGCTTGGTCCAGCGGATCGCCCAGGCCGGGCCGTCGGCCAGTTCCTGCGCGATCTCTTTCGCTTTTGCGAGCACCTCGGCCGGCGGCAGCGCGTAGTTGACGAGGCCCATGCGCGCCGCGTCCGCGCCCCTGATTAGGTTGCCGCGCATGAGGAACTCCTTGGCGCGGTTGGGGCCGACGAGCATCGGCCAGATCACCGCGCCACCGTCGCCCGCCACGAGGCCGATCTTGACGTGCGGGTCGGCGATGCGCGCGTCCTCGGCGCAGACGGTGATGTCGCAGAATAGGGCCACGGTGGCGGCCAGGCCGATGCAGTCGCCGTTGATCGCGCAGACGATCGGAATCTCGCAGTCGAGGATGTTCTGCACGATCTTGCGCGCGCTGCGTGGCTCGATCATTTCGCCCTCGGCGAACACGTCGCCGCCCGGGCGCTCGGTCATGCCCTTTACGTTGCCGCCGACGCTGAAGTACTTGCCGGCGCCGGTCAGCAAGATCGCGTTGATGTCCGGATCCTCGGCGAGGTCGCGCCAGACGTCCTGCAGCTCGTGGTGGAACGAGCGGTCAATCTGGTTGCGCGTCTCCGGCCGGTTCAGCGTCACGGTGGCGAGCTTGCCCGCCGTTTCGACCTTCAGGCACTGGTACTTGGCGTAATCGGGCATTTCGAGTCCTCGGCTTGACAGGCATTCCTCGGCCCCGACTATAATTGGTTGAACCATTGATTTCAAGGACCGGCATGCCCCATTTCAACGACACGCAGCTCGCGATGCGGGAGGCGATCCGCCGCATGGTGGACAAGGAGATCCGGCCGATCGCGGCCGAGATCGACGCCACCGACAGGATTCCCGAGCGCATCTTCCACCTGTTCGGTGACATGGGCCTGATGCAGCTCTGGGTGCCGGAGGAATACGGCGGCCCCGGCGGCGACCTCACCTCGGTCTGCATGGCGAGAGAAGAGATTTCGCGCGTGTCGGAGGCGTGCGCGCTGATCGCCGGCATGAACTCGATCGGCATGATCCTGCCGCTGCTGCACTTCGGCACCGCGGAGCAGAAGAAGCGCTGGCTGCCCGAGGTGGCGAAGGGTCGCACCTGGACCGCGGTGGCGATGACCGAGCCCGAGTCCGGCTCGGACGTCGCGTCGATGAAGTCCAACGCGAAGAAGGACGGCGATTCCTGGATCCTGAACGGCCAGAAGTGCTACATCACCTGGGGCAACATCGCGCACTGGATCCTGGTGTTCGCGCGCACGAGCGGCGAGAAGGGCTTCCAGGGCATCAGCTGCTTCCTGATGGACACCAAGTCGCCCGGCTTCCGCATCGGCAAGAACGAGAAGAAGATGGGCCTGAACGGCGTGCCGAACGTGCAGATCTTCTTCGACAACGTGCGCATCCCGGCCGAGAACATGCTCTGCGAGGAGGGCCGCGGCTTCATCACCTGCATGCGCATCCTCGACATGAACCGGCCGACCATCGGCGCCGCGGCGGTTGGCGTGGCGCAGGGCGCGCTCGACCTTGCGCTGCAGTACGCGAAGGAGCGCAAGCAGTTCGGCCGCGCGATCGGCCAGTTCCAAGGGCTGCAGTGGATGCTCGCCGACATGGCGATGCAGATCGAGGCCTCGCGCGCGCTCGTGTACGAATGCGCGCGCATGGTCGATGCTGGCGACTACTCGCGGATCGCGGAAATGGCCTCGATAGCCAAGTGCCAGGCGAGCGACATGGCGATGAAGGTGGTGACCGACGCGGTGCAGATCTTCGGCGGCGCGGGCTACATGAGGGACGTAGGCGTCGAGCGCTTCATGCGCGACGCGAAGATCAACCAGATCTTCGAGGGCACCAACCAGATTCAGCGCATCGTGATCTCGCGGCACCTGCTCGGCATCCATTGACATGAGAGAGTTCCGCCCGGTCGCCACGCGCCGCGCGTTCGAGGAGATCGCCTCGCAGATCCGCGGCCGGCTCGCGCGCCAGGCGCTGCGCGCGGGCGACCGGCTGCCGCCGGAGCGCGAGCTCGCCGGGCAGTTCCACGTCAGCCGCAACACGCTGCGCGAGGCGCTGCGCTCGCTCGAGATCGCCGGGCTGCTCGAGCTGCGCAAGGGCGCGACGGGCGGCGCCTTCATCAAGGAAGGCGGCGGCGACGCCGCGGTCGCGGGGCTCGCCGACCTCTACCACCTGGGCACCATCAAGCCCGAGCACCTCACCGAGGCGCGCATTGTCATCGGCACCGAGGTGGCGCGGCTCGCCTGCGCGCGCCGCACCAAGGAAGACCTTGCGGCGCTGGAGGCGAACGTCACCGCCGCGGAAGACGCGACGCGCCGGGGCGACGTGGTGCAGCGCGCGCACGTCAACTACGAATTTCACCGCCTGCTCGCGCGCGCCGCGCGCAACCCGGTGCTGACCGTCATCACCGACGCGCTGATGGAAATGACGCGCCACTTCGTCGAGAGCGTGGGCTACATGCCGAACCGCTACGTCATGCCCTCGCGCCGGCGGCTGCTTCAGCACCTGCGCGCGAAAGACGGCGAGGGCGCGGCCCTGGAGATGGAGAGCATGCTCAAGCGCCTGCAGCGCTTTCACCTCGCTCGCGCGGGCGATGCCGGCAAACCGAGGATCAGGTCATGAGCGAAGACATCGAAATGCTTTGCGACGCGGTGCGCCGCTTCGTGCGGGAGCAACTCGTGCCAGCGGAGCCCGAAGTCGAGGAGAGCGACGAGATTCCGGGGCGGCTTGTTGATCAATTAAAGGAATTCGGCATGTTCGGCATGACGATTCCGAAAGAGTACGGCGGCCTGGGGCTTTCGATGTACGAGGAGGCTCGGGTCGTATTCGAAGTCGGCTACGCGTCGCCCGTATTCCGTTCCTACTTCGGCACTTCCAACGGCGTCGGCACGCTGGGCATCCTCATCGACGGCAACGAGGAGCAGCGGCGCAAATACCTGCCGCGCATTGCCTCCGGCGCCTTGATCACCTCGTTCTGCCTTACCGAACCCGATGCCGGTTCAGATGCCGCAGCGCTGGTCACGCGCGCCAAGCGGGAAGGCGACGTCTACGTCATTGACGGCACCAAGCGTTTCACGACGAATTCACCGCATGCGGGCCTATTTACGGTGTTCGCACGCACCGCGCCCAAGGAGGCCGGACCGCGCGGAATCTCGGCCTTTCTCGTCGAGCGCGGCACGCCGGGCATAAGCATTGCGCCGCGAAACAGGAAGATGGGCTTTCGCGGATCGCACACGGCGGACGTCATCTTTGACAACTGCCGTGTACCGGCGGCGGCACTTCTGGGGGGCCAGGAAGGCGTTGGCTTCAAGACGGCGATGAAGTCGCTGGATCATGCGCGCATTCACATGGCCGCAGTTGCGGTCGGGCTGAGTGAAAGGCTGCTCGACGAAGGCGTGCGCTACGCGACTCAACGCCGGCAGTTCGGCAAGCCAATCGCCGACTTTCAGCTCGTGCAGGCGATGCTCGCCGATTCCGAGACGGAAGCCTTCGCTGCCCGGGCGATGGTGGAGAAGGTCGCCAAGGATAAGGACGCGGGTATCCGCATTACGAAAGAATCGGCCTGCTGCAAGTATTTCGCGACGGAAGCGCTCGGGCGCATCGCCGATCGCGTCCTGCAAGTCCATGGCGGCTACGGCTACATCAAGGAGTACGCGGTCGAGCGCCTGTACCGCGATGCGCGTTTGCTGCGCATCTACGAGGGCACGAGCCAGATCCAGCAATTGATCGTGGCGCGCGAAATGATCAGAGAAAGGGGGATCTCATGAAGCTACGCACGCTGTTTCTCGCCCTTGTGTGGTTTGCTGCCGGCCAGGCGTTGGCGCAGCCCTATCCGTCCAAGCCGATCCGCTGGCTGATTCCATTTTCGGCGGGCGGCCCGACGGACGTGCTGGCGCGGGCCATTGCGCCCAAGCTCGGCGAATCGCTCGGCGTTTCGGTTCTCGTCGAGAACCGGGTCGGTGCAGGTGGCAGCCTGGCGATGGACGCCGTGGCGAAGGCGGCGCCGGACGGCTACACGATCGGCATGGGCCACACCGGTACGCAGGCGATCAACCCCCACCTTTATGCGAAGCTTCCCTACGATCCGTTGAAGGACTTTGCGCCCATCACGCCGGTGGTTTCGTATGTCAACGTGCTCGTGGTCAATCCCAGCGTGCCGGCCAAATCGGTCGCCGAGCTTACCGCCTACGCGAAGGCGAACCCGGACAAGGTCAGCTTCGCATCCGGGGGCAACGGCGCAACCAATCACCTGTCGGGAGAGTTGCTGATGGCCCTCACCGGTGCACCGATGGTGCACGTGCCGTACAAGGGCAGCGCACCGGCGCTCGTGGACGTGATCGGCGGCAATGCGACCTGCATGTTCGACATCCTCGTGACGAGCTTGCCGCAGATCCGGGCGGGCAAGGTGCGCGCACTGGCGGTGACGAGCTCGAAGCGCAGTCCGTATGCGCCGGAAATCCCGACCATGAAGGAGGCGGGCGTCGCGGGATACGACGAAGCGGGTAGCGATCTCTGGTTCGGCGTGTTCGCTCCCGCCGGCACGCCGAAGGCAATCGTCAATCGCCTGCATTCGGAGATCGTCAAGGCCCTGAACGCTCCGGAGGTTGCCGAGCGCATTCGCCAGCAGGCCTACGATCCTTGGACGCTCACACCGGAAGAGTTTGCGGCATTTCTGCGCACCGACTACGCAAAGTGGGGGAAGGTGGTGAAGCTTTCCGGGGCCAAGGCGGAGTAGTTCGTGGGTCCGCTCGCCGGCATTCGCGTGCTCGACTTCAGCGCCATGGTCGCGGGTCCGTATTGCACGCGCCTGATGGCCGATTCGGGCGCCGAGGTCATCAAGCTGGAGCCGCCCGAGGGTGACTACATGCGCAGCCGTGCGCCGCTGCGAGACGGGCGCAGCCTCTACTTCGGCGTGCTCAATGCAGGCAAGCAGAGCATCGCGATGGATCTGAAGCGTTCCGAGGGCGTCCAGATCGCCAAAGAACTCGCGGCCGCGAGCGACGTCGTCGTCGAGAATTTCCGGCCCGGCGTCATGCAGCGCCTGGGCTTCGACTACGCGACGCTTTCCGGCGCCAACCCGAAGCTCGTCTACTGCTCGATCTCCGGCTACGGTCAGAGCGGGGCGAGCGCCAGCCTGCCCGCGTATGCGCCGATCGTGCAGGCGGCGAGCGGCTTCGACGTCGCCGGCATGACCTACCAGGGCGCCGACCGGCCAATGAAAAGCGGGATTTTCGTGGCGGACTACCTGACGGGGGTGCACGCCTTCGGCGCGTGTTGCGCGGCGCTCGTCCGGCGCGCCGCGACCGGTCGGGGCGAGTACATCGACTGCGCGCTCATGGACGCAATGCTCGGCATGCTCGCCTACGAGGTGGCCGAGGCTCAGGAGCCGTTGCAGCAGCCGCGGCCGCTGTACCAGGCCACGCGCGCGAAGGACGGCTTGCTGATGGTGGCGCCCATCTCGCAAGGAAACTTCGAGGACATGGCGCGCGCCGCGGGCCGCGAGGATCTGCTGACCGACCCGCGCTTCGCGACTGCGTCTGCGCGATCGGCGAACTGGGATGCGCTGATGAGCGAACTCGACCGCTGGGCCGCCGACAAGAGCCTCGATGAGTGCGACGCGGCGATGCGCGCGGGCGGCGTGCCGCATGCGCGCTACCAGTCGGTGGCCGAGGTGATGGCGTCGCGCTATGCCGCCGAGCGCGGCCTGTTTGCGACGGCGAGGAATGGCAGCGGCGAGATGAAGGTAACAAATGCGCCGTTCAAGATGGTCGGCACGGCCAGCGGAGCGAGCGTGCCCGGCCTGGGCGAGCAAGGTGGGGAACTGCTGCAGCGCGTGCTCGGACGCAAGGCCGACGAGATCGCGCGGCTCGAGAAGGAGGGCGTGCTGTGCAGAGCGAGCTAGCGGCGTTTGAGGCGATTCTCAAGCGTCGCTACAGCTGCCGCGGCTTCCGGCCGGAGCCGGTGCCCCGCGCCACGATCGAGCGCCTGCTCGAGGTCGCGCAGCGCACGCCTTCCTGGTGCAACGCGCAGCCCTGGCAGGTGCAGCTCACCAGCGGCGCGGCGACCGAGCGCTTCCGCGCTGCGCTGCTCGCTTATGCCGCGTCGCACCAGCCAGAACCTGACTACCCCTTTCCGCGCGAGTACCGCGGCGTCTACCTCGAGCGGCGCCGCGAATGCGGCTTCCAGCTCTACGAGGCGGTCGGCGTCGCGCGCGGCGACCGCGCGGCCTCGGCCAAGCAGGCGATGGAGAATTTCCGCCTGTTCGGCGCCCCGCACTCGCTGGTGGTCACCACCGACGAGGCGCTCGGAGTCTATGGCGTGCTCGACTGCGGCGCCTGGGTCAACAATTTCATGCTTGCCGCCGCCGCCGCCGGCGTCGCCTGCATAGCACAGGCCGCGCTCGCAGCGCACCCGAAGCTGCTGCGCGAGTTCTTCGGCATCGGCGCCGACCGCCGCGTCGTCTGCGGCATGTCGTTCGGCTACGAAGACGCCGAGCATCCCGCCAACCAATTCCGCACGAGCAGGGCAACTAAGGAGGAAGTCGCAATATGGATCGAATCGTAAGAAGCATCGTCGCGCTTGGCGCCGCGCTCGCGGCGCAGCTCGCCTGGCCGCAGGCGTTCCCATCCAAGCCGATCCGCATCGTCGTGCCGTATCCGGCCGGAGGCACCACGGACATCATGGCGCGCGCACTGCAGGAGCCCATGCAGAAGACGCTCGGACAGCCGGTGATCGTCGACAACAAGGCCGGCGCCGCGGGCGCGATCGGCGCCCGCGAGGTGGCGCGCTCCCCCGCCGACGGCTACACGCTGCTCTTTTCCAACAACGGGCCGTCCTCGACCACGCCGCTGCTCGTGAAGGACGCGGGATACGACGGTGTCAAGGATTTCACGCCGATTTCGCAGGTTTCCTCGGCGCCGCTGTTCGTGGTGATCAACGCCGCGGTGCCGGCGAACGATCTGAAGGGCTTCATCGACTACGCCCGCACGCAGGCGGGTGGCCTCGAATACGCATCCGCCGGCATCGGCTCGCTCGGGCACTTGGCGAGCGAGCTGTTCGGGCGCTCCGCGGGCCTGAAGCTGATCCACATCCCCTACAAGGGGCAGGCGCCGACCGCAAATGCGGTGATGACGGGCGAAGTGAAGCTGCTCATTACGACCTCGTCTGGCGCGATGAACAGCTTCATCAAGGAAGGCAAGCTCAAGCTGCTCGGCGTCTCCACCCCACAACCGTCCCCGCTCGCGCCCGGCGCACCGACGGTGAACACCGTTTTGCCGGGCTACAACGTCGAAATCTGGTTCGGGCTGCTGGGGCCTGCTGCCATGCCGGCGGACGTGGTCGCGAAGCTGAACGACGCGATCGCCAAGGCGCTCGCGCTGCCGGAGCTGCAGGCGCGCTTCCAGAACTTCGGCGTGATCGCGAAGGGCAGCACGCCCAAGCAGCTCGGGGATCTGATCGCCGACGAAGTGCCGCGCTGGACCCAGGTGGTCCGCGACGCGGGCATCAAGGCCGAATAATCAGCTCTGCAGGAATCCGTCGAGCGCCCGCGTGAAGGCCGCGGGCTGCTCGAGGTTGGCGAGGTGCGCGGCCTGCGGGATCACGACGAGCTTCGAGCCCGGCGCGTTGTCGTGGATCTCCTTCGCCATCGCCACCGGCGTGCCGGGATCCTGCTCGCCGACGATGACGAGGATCGGGCACTTGATTTCCTTCAGGCGCGCCGTGAGGTTGATCTTCGGGATCGCATGGCAGCAGCCGACGAAGCCCGCCACCGGCGTGGCGAGGATCAGCTTGCGGATGCCGTCCACGATTGCGGGGTTCGTCTTGCGGAACGGCTCGGTGAACCAGCGCTCCAGCGTAGGCTGCGCGAGCGGCTCCATTCCCCTTTCGTTGGCGGTCTTGATGCGCTCGGCCCAAACAGGGGCGGCCTCCGCGGGATATCGGCTCGTGGTGTCGGCGAGCGTCAGCGTCTTGAACACGCCCGGGTATTTCAGCGCGAAGGTCTGTCCGATCATGCCGCCCATGGAGAGACCGCAGTAGTGGGCGGAACCGATCTTCAATTCCTTGAATAGAAAATACAAGTCATCGGCAAGCGCCTCCAGCGTGTAGGCGCCCTTCGGCGCCTCGGTCGCGCCGTGGCCGCGCGTGTCGTAGGCGAGGACGCGGTACCGGTCCTTCAGCGCCGCGATCTGCGGGTCCCACATGCGCACGCTGCAGGCGAGCGAGTGGCTGAGCACCAGCCAGGGCGCACCCTCCTTGCCGTGGAGTTCGTAGTTGACGTCGATGCCGTTCGCCTTGAGCTTCATGTCTGCGCCACCACCAGGGGGATGAACATTTCCTCGTCGCTCGTGCCGCCGTGATTGCCGATGTGCAGGTGCCGCGGCTCTCCGGGCAGCCAGTCTTTTACCGTGGCGCGCCCGTTCATGACCAGCGCCACGTCGCCGATTCGCTCCGCGAAACGCGGGTGCGGCTGTCCGGGACCGAACCAGCCTTCGTCCAGCAATTCCTGGCTCAAACGAACGTCGGCACGATGTTCGAAGTGAGATTTTGCTTCTGCAATAAAAGCTTTTCGATCCTGAACGTGGCAGAACGCGACGCGACGCTCGCCGCAAAGCGGAAAGCGCAGCTGCGCGGCGAGCGCCGGCGGCAGCTCGATCGCCTCGTCCTTCGGGCAGTCGAGGAAACCGTGGTCGGCGGTAAGCACGATCAGCGAGTCGGTGCCGGCGAGGCGCGAGAGCAGCTCGCCGAACATCGCATCGAGGGCCCGGAAGTGCGCGCGCACCTCGGCGCTGCCGACGCCATGCTGGTGCGCGAGCGCGTCGAAATCCGGCCAGTAGGCGTAGACGAGCTTGCGCTCGCTGCCGGACCTGACCGCGCGCTCGGTCTGCGCGAGCAATCCGTCGAGATCGCCGTAGGCGAGCCGCTCGGCGCCGCCGCAATGGTGGACGTTGTAGGCAGATCCGATGATCTTTTCCCAGGACACGACGATGCTGCGCACTTCGAGCGCGTCGAAGAGCGAGCGCTCCGTGAACAGGCGCGCGGGATCGGCCGCGAGCGCGGTGCGCTCGCCGCGGCGCTGGAACGGCAGCGGCGCGCCGACGCAGCCGGCTTCGGAAAAATAGGTGAACCAGCCGGTCAGCCCGTGCTCGAGCGGCGACGCGCCGGTGAACGACGTGGTGATCGCGCTCGCGGTGGTGGAAGGGAACACCGCGCTGATCGCGCCGCGCCGGTGCCGCTCGAGCGCGCCGCCCGCGCCGTGGGCGCGCAGGTAGCCGTCGCCCAGGCCGTCGACGATGACGAAGACGACATTGGCCGCGGCGCGCAGCTCCCGCGGCGGCAGCGCGGCGAGCGGCGCATGCCGCGGCCTGCCGCCGCCGGCCTCGACGAGCGAGGCGACGAGATTGAGGAACCCGCTGCCGGAATAGTCGGGCCGGAACATCGGCCCGATGCTAACTCAGTGGAAGGTGACGGAGTTGAGCAGCAGCGCGTCGTAGTGGCCGAGAAACTCGTCCACCGACTCTTCGGTCGGCCCGCCGGCGGCGAGATCAGCCATGGAGGCGCGGAACTTCACTTCCACCGCGCCTTCCAGAAACCCGGCGCGGCCCGTGGTCTTGTCCACCAGCTCGATCCCATGGCGGCCCGGAAACTCGACTACGTAGTAGTTCTCACTGTTGTACATCACGTTCATGGCTGCCTCCGATCTCAAAGCACCATGCGGAGCCATTCTGCGCATATTGCAAGCAACGCGTGTCGCCGCAGGTCAGTTGACGCGCGCCGGCGGTCGGTTTTGACGCTTGCCTGCGTGATAAAATGCACGACTGACTCCCCGGGAACCGCCGCCATGCGCATGGAAGTGCACCTGCACGCCGACATCCCGATGCTGGAAGGCGTGTCGAAGAAGCAGATCGAGCAGGCGATCGCGCCCCTGCTGGACTACCTGGACGCCGACGGTCTCGCGGACGTGAAGAGCCTCGAGCCCGAGGAGCCCGGCCTGCGCTACGACGACAAGGAACTCATGTTCCTCATGTGCTGGACGGGCGAGATCGGCCGCAGCTTCCACCCGGCGCTCGAGGCGGCGCTCGAGAATCTGGGCCCGTTCTGCTACGAGGCGGTCGAGGTCGAGCTCACGCTCTATCTGGACAACGGCGAGCAGGAATCGCGCCTGCTGTTCGTGGGGCCGACGCCGCACGCGATCCACGAGGCGCAGCGCCGCTGCATGGTCGAAGACGTGAGCGCGCTGCTCGTGCGCCAGTTCGGCAAGGAGCAGATCGCCGAGGTCACCGCGCTCATCGACCGCCTGTTCGAGCAGGACTGGAAGCAGCGCGCGAGCCAGGCGCAGAAGCCCGAGCGCGCGTTCGAGACCGCGACCCGCCCCTCGCGCAAGCATCTGCACTGAAGCTTGGCCGGCCCGAAATACCCTGGGTTTGACACGCTGGCCCTGCACGCGGGTCAGTCGCCCGACCCGGCGACCGGCGCGCGCGCGGTTCCGATCTACCTGACCACGTCCTACGTGTTCCGCGACGCCGCTCACGCCGCTTCGCTCTTCAATATGGAGCGCGCGGGCCACGTCTATTCGCGCATCTCCAATCCTACGGTCGCGGTGCTGGAAGAGCGCATGGCGGCGCTCGAAGGCGGCGTAGGCGCCATCGCCACGGCGAGCGGCCAGGCGGCGCTGCACCTGGCGGTCGCGACGCTCATGGACGCGGGCAGCCACATCGTCGCCTCGGGCGCGCTCTACGGGGGTTCCCACAACCTTCTTGGATACACCTTGAAGAGATTCGGGATTGAGACCACCTTCGTCTCTCCCCGGAATCCAGACAATTTTCTTCGGGAAATAAGGCCCAATACCCGGCTTCTCTTCGGCGAGACGCTCGGCAACCCGGGCCTGGACGTGCTCGACATCCCGGCGGTGTCGAAGATCGCGCACGAAGCGGGCCTGCCGCTGCTCGTCGACGCGACCTTTACCACGCCCTGGCTGATGAAGCCTTTCGAGATCGGCGCCGACCTGCTCTACCACTCGGCGACCAAGTTTCTCGGCGGCCACGGCACCGCGATCGGCGGCGTGCTCGTCGATTCGGGCCGCTTCGACTGGGAGAAGAGCGGCAAATTCCCGCAGCTCACCGCGCCGTACGCCGGATTCCACAACATGGACTTCGAGGAGGAATCCGGCACGCGCGCCTTCCTCCTGCGCGCGCGCAGGGAAGGCCTGCGCGACTTCGGCGCCTGCATGGCGCCGATGACCGCGTTCCAGATCCTGCAGGGCATCGAGACGCTGCACCTGCGCATGCCTCGGCACGTGGAAAGCACGCGCAAAGTCGTGGCCTTTCTTTCCGCGAATTCTTTTGTCGAAAAAGTCCTTTACCCGGAAAACCCGGATCACCCCGACCATGCGCTCGCCAAGCGCCTGCTGCCGAAAGGCTGCGGCGCGGTGTTCTCGTTCGACCTCAAGGGCGGGCGCGAAGCGGGGCGCAAGTTCATCGAGGCGCTGCGCGTGTTCTCGCACCTCGCCAACGTCGGCGATGCAAAATCGCTCGTGATCCATCCGGCGACGACGACGCACTACCGCATGTCGGACGAGGACCTGAAGAAGGCCGGCATCGGGCCGGGCACGGTGCGGCTGTCAATCGGCCTGGAGGACGCCGACGATCTGATCGCCGACCTCGATCGCGCGCTGAAGGCCGCGAAGTGAATCTCCAGGTGGATGGCCGTGCCGCGTTCGCCTACACGGCGGCGCACGAGATCGATCCGGCGAAGAGGAGCATCGTCTTTGTGCACGGCGCGGGCCTCGACCACTCCTGGTGGGGCCTGCAGAGCCGCTACTTCGGCTACCACGGCTTCAACGTGCTCGCGGTCGACCTGCCCGCGCACGGCCGCTCGGAAGGCGCGGCGCTGACCAGCATTGGCGAGATGGCCGACTGGGTCGGAAAAGTTCTGGATGAAAAGAAAATCAAGTCCGCCGCCCTTGTAGGCCACTCGATGGGCTCGCTGGTCGCGCTCGAGTTCGCGGCGCGCTATCCGGAGCGCGCGGAACGCGTCGCGCTGATCGGCACGGCCTACCCGATGAAGGTCGGCGAGGCGTTCCTCGACGCGGCGCGCCGCAACGACCCGTCCGCCTACGACATGGAGACGATCTGGGGGCACGCGGCGCAGGTGCCGCTCGCGGGCAACCCGAATCCCGGCATGTGGATGTACGGCGACACGCTCGCGCGCCTGGCGCGCCTCGCGCCCGGCGTGCTCTACTCGGACCTCGCCGCCTGCAACGCCTACATGGGCGGCCTCGAGGCGGCGGCGAAGGTGAAATGCCCGGCGCTGTTCGTCCTCGGGCGCCGCGACGTCATGACGCCGCCGAAGGCGGCGGCGGAGCTGGCGAAGGCGATCGCGGGCTCGCGCACCGTGCAGATCGGGCCCTCGGGCCACTCGCTCATGGCGGAAGCGCCGGACGCGACACTCGACGCGCTGATCGAATTCCTCGGCGCCTAGGAGCGCTCCCAGCGCGCCCGGTAGACCACGTAGCCGGTCAGGCCGCCGTAGACGGTCAGCCCGAGCGCAACGACCGCGAACAGGGCCCAAAGCGGGCCGCTCAACTGCATGACCAGCCCGCCGCCCGCGACCACGAGCACGAGGCGCGCGGTGTTGGCGAACAAGGGCATCAGCATCTGCCCGGCGCCCTGCGAGGCGAAGTAGAGCGCGAGCCCGCCGCCGAAGAGCGGGTACAGCGGCGCGACGATGCGCATGTACAGGCTGCCGATCTCCAGCACCTGCGGATCGTCGCTGAAGATGTGGACCCAGAGGCGGGGATAGATCGCCACCGACCAGCCGATCGCGAGGCACACCAGCATCGACGCGCCCATTCCCGTCCAGGCGATGCGCTTGGCGCGCGCAATCTGGCCGCCGCCGATGTTGGTGCCGACCATCACCACCAGCGCCTGCGCGATCGCGAACACGATCGGCACCTGCAGCAGCTCGAGCCGCGCGCCCACGCCGAAGCCCGCGAGTGCCGCCGTGCCGAAGCGCGCCACGAAGCCGGTGAGGATCACCGCGGTGAGCACGGTCTGCACGGCGGACAGGGATGAAAGCGCGCCGACGCGCAGGATCTCGCGGAACAGGCGGCCTTCGAAATGCCAGTGCGCGCGGTGCGGCCGCAGCGGGCTTCTCCAGACGCCGATCGCCATCGCCAGGCTCGCGAGGCCGAAGGCGGTCACGTACGCGATGGCCGCGCCCGCGATGCCCAGCCTGGGAAACGGTCCCCAGCCGAGCGTGAGCGCGCCCGAGAGGGGGATCTGCACCAGCGCGGTGCCGGCGAACGCGAGCGCAGGCGTAAGCGTGTTGCCGCTGCCGCGCAGCACGCTCGCGAGCGTGTTGGCGAGCCAGACCAGCACCGCACCGCTGAACAGCAGGTCCGAGTAGGCGAGCGCCTGCTCAAGCGGCTCGCCGCTGCCGCCGAGCAGCCGGTAGAGGTTGCGGCCGAAGACGAGGAGCAGCAGCGTGAACGCGAGGCCGCCGCCGACGCCGATCGCTAGACCGTGCACGACCAGCGTGCGCGCGGAGTCGCGGTGGCCCGCGCCGAGCGCGCGCGCCACCGCCGACGACACGCCGCCGCCCATGGCGCCCGCGGAGGTCATCTGCAGCAGCATCACCATCGGGAACACGAGCGCGAGGCCCGCGAGCGACTCGGTGCCCAGTCGGCCGACGTAATAGGTATCGGCCACCGACACCGCGGTCTGGAACAGGGCGAGCACGATGCCCGGCGCCGCCAGGCGCGCGAGCGTGGGCGCGATCGGCGCGGTGAGAAGCGGGCTCATTCGGCCGAGCCTACCGCAGATGCTCCGGCCGGCAGTTCAGAACAGCGAAATCTGTCCGGTGTCCTTCGCGGGCGGCCGGAATCGCGTGCAGTCAAGGCTGCCGCGCGAGGCCATGTGGTCGTCCTCGCGATTGAGGCCGAGGCGCCGGCAGGCCACCTCGAAGCGCTTGCGGATGAGCTCCACGAAGTTCCCCGAGCCCGTCATGCGCGAGCCGAAGTTGGGGTCGTTCTCGCGCCCGCCCCGCGTCTGCCGCACGATGCTCATCACGTGCTCGGCGCGCTGCGGCTGGTGTGCCGCGAGCCATTCCTTGAAGAGCGGCCGCACCTCGTTCGGCAGCCTGAGCAGGATCCAGCCCGCCATCGTCGCGCCGGCGCCCGCGCCCGCCTCCAGCACCGCTTCGAGCGTGCGGTCGGTGAGCGCCGGAATGAGCGGGGCGACCATGACGCCGCAGGGGATGCCGGCCTGCGCGAGCGCGCGAATCGCGTCGACGCGGCGCCGCGGGCTCGCGGCGCGCGGCTCGAGCGTGCGCGCCAGCCGGTGATCCAGCGTGGTGACCGAGACGAACGCCTTGACGAGCCGCTTCTGCGCCATCGGCGCGAGCAGGTCGATGTCGCGCTCGATGAGCGCCGACTTGGTGACGATGGTGAGCGGATGCTCGCACTCGGCGAGCACCTCGAGCAGCCCGCGCATGAGGCGGTAGCGGCGCTCGATCGGCTGGTAGCAATCCGTGTTGGTGCCGAAGGCGAGCGGGCTCACGCGGTAGCCTTTCCTCGACAGCTCCGCCTTCAGCAGCTCCACGGCGTTGGTCTTGGCAAAGAGCTTCGTCTCGAAATCCAGCCCGGGCGAGAGCTCGAGGTAGGCATGGCTCGGGCGCGCGTAGCAGTAGATGCAGCCGTGCTCGCAGCCGCGGTAGGCGTTGATCGACTGCTCGAAGGGAATGTCCGGGGAGTCGTTGCGCGCGACGATTGAGCGTGACCGCTCTTCCGTTACGGTTGTCTTGAATGTCTCATCTACTTGTTCTTCCTCGGTCCAGCCGTCGTCGAAGGGCGCGCGCGCTTCCTTCTCGAAGCGTCCCTGGATTTGCGAACGTGCGCCCCGCAGCTTCGTCATGGCGTCGACAATCGCTCTAGAATTGCGCTCCTCCCCAGATACTGTATAGATAATCAGTACCATGGACAAGTCCCGCCGCAGCGTAGGCCTGCTTTCGGCCTGCCAGGCGATGCTGATGGCCAACAACTCGACGCTCATCGCCGTGAACGGCCTGGCGGGCCTCGCGCTCGCGCCGACGCCGACGCTGGCGACGCTGCCCGTGACCTGCTGGGTGGTGGGCGGGGCGCTCGCGACCGTGCCCGCCTCGCACTACATGAAGCGGGTGGGACGGCAGCCGGGACTTCTGCGCGGGGCGGCGATCGGCATCGCCGGCGCGCTGCTCTGCGCGGCGGCCGTGTGGCAGGCGAGCTTCTGGCTGCTGTGCTTCGGCGCTCTCGTGTACGGCACCTTCAACGCCTTCGGCCAGTATTACCGCTTCGTCGCCGCCGAGGTCGCCGCGCCCTCGTTCCGCGCGAGCGCGGTGTCGCTGGTGCTCGCGGGCGGCCTGGTGGGCGGCATCCTCGGGCCCTCGGTGAGCCGTTACACGGTGGATCTCGTAGGGCCGCGCTTCACCGGTGCCTATCTCGCGCTCATCGCGTTCGTGCTGGTGACTCTCGCAATCCTGTCGCGCCTGCACGTCCCGGACCTGAGCGCGGGCGAGCAGGCGAAGGCGGGACGGCCGCTCGCCCAGATCGCGCGCCAGCCGAAGTACGTGGTCGCGGTGCTGTCCGCGTCGCTCGGCTACGGGGTGATGAATTTCCTCATGACCTCTACGCCGCTCGCGATGCGCGCCTGCGGCCATCCCTACGGCGACGCCGCGTTCGTGATCTCCTCGCACGTGGTGGCGATGTTCGCGCCCTCGTTCGTCACCGGCGGACTGATCCGGCGCTTCGGCGCCGTGCCGGTGATGCTCGCGGGCGCGGTGCTCAACGTCGGCTCGATCGCGATGGCGCTCGCCGGCCTCGAGGTGAGCCATTTCTGGTGGGCGCTGGTGCTGCTCGGCGTGGGCTGGAATTTCCTCTACATCGGCGCGACCACGCTGCTCACCGAGACCTACCGGCCCGAGGAGCGCGCCAAGGCGCAGGGCGCCAACGAGTTCGCGATCTTCGCGATGATGACGCTGTCGTCGCTCTCTTCGGGCATGATCGTCACCAACGCGGGCTGGCAGAAGGTGAACTATGCGGCCGCGCCGCTGATCGCCATCGTCATCGTGGCGCTGCTGTTCCTGCTGTTCGGCTCCCGGAAAGCGCGCGCATGAGACCGCCGGCCGACGCCGCGCGCGGCGTGCCAGGTTGAGGCGCGAGCTCTACGGCTGGGTGGTGGTGCTGTGTGCCTTCACGCTCATGTTCGTGGGCTTCGGCGCCGCCTACTCGTTCGCCGCGTTCTTCCGCGCCTTCGAGTCCGAGTTCGGCGCCTCGCGCGCGCACGTCTCGCTCGTGTTCTCGCTGTGCGCGTTCCTGTACTTCCTGCTCGGCGCCCCGGGCGGCATGCTCGCCGACCGCTTCGGCACGCGCGCGGTAGCGCTCGCGGGCGTCGCCTGCCTCGCGGCCGGGCTCGTGGCAGCGAGCTTTGCGCGCTCGATCGAGGTGCTCTACGCCACGTACTCGATCGGCCTGGGCGTGGGGATCGGCCTCACCTACGTGCCCTCGGTGGCGGCGGTCCAGCCCTGGTTCGAGCGCCAGCGCGTGCTCGCCTCGGGCATCGCCGTGGCGGGCATCGGCGCGGGCAACCTGCTCGGGCCGCCGCTC
>DATKKT010000040.1:0-18034 GCA_035542795.1 Burkholderiales bacterium | reverse complement strand
GCGGAACTGCTCCTTCTTCACCACCAGGTGCTGCTGCGCGGTCTTCGTGCACATCGAGCAGTTGCATTCGCCCACCTCGATCTCGGCCGGCGCCTCGACCTCGAAGCGCACGCGCCCGCAATGGCAGCCACCGGTGTGCTTGACGAGCGTCATGCGCGCAGCTTCAATGCAATCTCCGCCAGCCGCCGGCCCTGCGCCACGCACAGCGCGCGCTCGTGCTCGCCGATGGGCTGGTCGTCCGCGAGCGAGGCGAAGTGGCTCGCGCCGTAGGGCGTGCCGCCGGTGCGCGTCGCGTTGAGCTCGGGATTGGAGTAGGGGATCCCGACCAGCAGCATGCCGTGGTGCAGGAGCGGCAGCATCATCGACAGCAGCGTCGTCTCCTGGCCGCCGTGCAGCGTGCCGGTGGAGGTGAACACGCAGGCCGGCTTGCCGGCGAGCGTGCCCTTCATCCACAGCGCGCCCGTGGAGTCTACGAACGCCTTCATCGGCGCCGCCATGTTGCCGAAGCGCGTGGGGCTGCCGAGCGCGAGACCGGCGCAGTCCTCGAGGTCGCGCAGCTCGCAGTACGGCGGGCCGTCGCTCGGGATGGAAGAGGCGCTTGGATCGAAAACCGTGGATACCTTGGGAACCGTGCGCAGCCGCGCCTGCGCGCCCGGCACGCGCTCGGCGCCCTCGGCGATGAGCTCGGCCATGCGGCGCACCGAGCCGCCCGCGCTGTAGTAGAGGACGAGGATGAAAGGCTCGGCCATGGCGGTATCATAGCGCCCCGCCATGAGCGCCATACCCCGCGCAATTCCCAGGCGTGAGCGCCTGATCGCCGCGCTCGACGTGCCCAGCGCCGCGGACGCGCGGCGGCTGGTCGAGAAGCTGGGCGGCGCCGTCTCCTTCTACAAGATCGGCCTCGAGCTCGCCACCTCTGGCGAGTACTTCACGCTGCTCGACTGGCTCGTCGGGCGCGGCCACCGCGTGTTCTGCGACCTGAAGCTGCACGACATTCCCGAGACCGTGCGCCGCGCGGTCGCCAACCTGCGCGGCCGCGGCGTGAGCTTCCTCACCGTGCACGCCGACCGGGGCGTTCTCGGTGCCGCCGCGCAGGAGAAGGGCGAGATCAAGATCCTCGGCGTCACCGTGCTCACGAGCACGAGCCAGGCCGACCTGAACGCGCAGGGCTACGCCGGAAAGCTGGGAGACCTCGTGCTCTCCCGCGCTGCGTCGGTCGCCGAGCTCGGCTGCGACGGCGTGATCTGCTCCGGGCTGGAAGTCGCTGTCATCAAGTCGCAGTTTGGCGCAAAGCTTCTCGCTGTGACTCCTGGCATCCGGCCCGCGGGCGGCGAGGCGGGCGACCAGAAGCGCGTGGTCGACGTCGCGCAGGCCTTCCGCAATGGCGCCGACTACATCGTCGTGGGGCGGCCGATCCGCGACGCGAAGGACCCCGCCGCGGCGGCGGAAGCCATTCAGACGACCATCGCCACGATTTTCGAGAGATAGGCCTTGCAATCCGTCCTGGGCATCGCGGGGCTTCTGCTGATCTCCTGGATCCTGAGCGAGAACCGGAAGTCCGTTCCCTGGCGGGCGATCTGGGCGGGCCTCGCGCTGCAGCTCGTGCTCGCGCTCGTGTTCCTGAAGATCCCGGTGGTGAAGGAGCTCTTTTTCCTGCTCAACGACGCGCTCACGCTGCTGGAAAGGGCGACCCAGGCGGGGACCGCGCTCGTGTTCGGCTATCTGGGCGGCGGTCAGACGCCATTTGTGGTTTCCGACGCAAATTCCAATTTCATTCTTGCGTTCAGGGCGCTGCCGATCGTGCTCGTCATGAGCGCGCTCTCCGCGCTGCTGTTCTACTGGGGCGTGCTGCAGCGGCTGGTGCGCGGCATCTCCTGGCTGCTCGAGCGCGCGATGCGCGTGGGCGGCGTGGTGGGGCTGTCTACCGCGGCGAACGTGTTCGTGGGCATGGTGGAGGCGCCGCTCTTCGTGCGGCCCTGGCTCGCGCGCGTGTCGCGCGGCGAGCTCTTCGCCATCATGGCCTGCGGCATGGCCTCGATCGCGGGCACGGTGCTGTTCCTCTACGCGAGCATCCTCGGCAAGGTCCTGCCCGACGCGGTGGCGCACCTGCTCATCGCCTCGATCGTCTCGGCGCCCGCGGCGCTCGTGGTCTCCTTCCTCATGGTGCCGCCGGAGGGCGATGCGACCGGCGGGGCGCTCGACCTGAAGTCCGACGCGGCAAGCAGCATGGACGCGCTCACCAAGGGCGTGCTCGACGGCGCGCAGCTGCTCGTCAACATCATCGCGATGCTCGTGGTCTTCGTGGCGCTCGTGACGCTCGTCAACCTCGTCATCTCGCCCTATACGCTGCAGGGCGCGCTCGGCTGGGCGCTCGCGCCGCTCGCCTGGCTGGCGGGCGTGCCCTGGAGCGAGGCGCAGGCCGCCGGAAAGCTGCTCGGCACGAAGACGGTGCTGAACGAGCTCATCGCCTACCTCGACCTCGTCAGGGAGCCGGGCCTCTCGGACCGCAGCCGGCTGCTCATGACCTACGCGCTCTGCGGCTTCGCCAACTTCGGCTCGCTCGGCATCATGATCGGCGGCATGAGCACCATGTGCCCAGAGCGGCGCACCGAGATCGTCTCGCTCGGCCTGAAGTCCATCGTCGCCGGCACGCTCGCCACCTGCCTCACCGCCGCGACGGTGGGGCTCATCGTCTAGGATCGAGCGCGCATGGCGGCCGAATTCCACGGCGTGTTTCCCTACCTCGTCTCGCCGGTCCGGCCCTCGGGCGAGGTGGACGCCGAAGTGCTCGCGCGGCTGTGCGACGACCTCATCGCCGCGGGCGTGCACGGGCTCACGCCGCTCGGCTCCACGGGCGAGTTCGCCTACCTTTCCCTGGCGCAGCGCAAGCGCGTCGTAGAAGTCGTGGTCGGCGCCGCGCGCGGGCGCGTGCCGGTGGTGGCGGGCGTCGCCTCTACCACCACCGCCGACGCGATAGCGCAGGCGCGCGAGTACGCGCGCCTCGGCTGCAGCGGCATCCTCGCGATCCTGGAGGCCTATTTCCCGGTGGCCGACGAAGGCGTCTACGGCTATTTCGCCGCGATCGCGCAGGCGGTCTCGGTCCCAGTGGTTCTCTATACGAATCCCAACTTCCAGCGCTCGGACCTCAGCCTGCCGGTGATCGAGCGCCTCAGCCGCCTGCCCAACGTGCGCTACCTCAAGGACGCGTCGTACAACACGGGCCGGCTGCTCTCGATCATCAATCGCGTGGAAGGGCGCATGAAGGTGTTCGCCGCGTCCTCGCATATTCCGGCCTGCGTGATGATGATCGGCGGCGTGGGCTGGATGGCGGGCCCGGCCTGCGTGGCGCCGCGCCAGAGCGTGGAGCTCTACGAGCTGTGCCGGCGCGGCGACTGGGCGGCGGCGATGCAGCGCCAGAAGCCGCTCTGGGCGCTCAACCAGGCCTTCGCCAAGTACAACCTCGCCGCCTGCATCAAGGGCGGGCTCGCGCTGCAGGGCTACGCGGTAGGCGATCCGCTGCCGCCGCAGGCGCCGCTCTCCGCCGAGGGCGTCGAGGACGTGCGTCGCGCGCTCGCCGCGATCGGCGCGCTCTGACGCGGCGCCCGCCGCGAAGACTAGAATAGCGAGGCCCGGGGGCGCGGGGAGAGCGCCCGATTCGATGGGGCGTGCTCTTCAACTGCAAAGGGGAAACCATGAAAGCAACGAAATTCGCTGCGACGTCCGCGCTGGCCGCGGCAGCCGCGCTTGCCGCGTGCGCGCATATGAGCGGCGCCGACTGGGTGACGATGATCGACGGCGGACAGGGGCTGGACAACTTCAACCGCACGGGCGACGCGAACTGGCACGTCGCGGACGGCGCGCTCGTGGCGGACGCCGGCAAGGGCGGCTATCTCGTTTCCAAGAACGTCTACCGGGACTTTGAAATCCGCGCCGAGTTCTGGGCGGCGACCGACACCAACAGCGGCGTCTTCCTGCGCTGCGCGGATCCGGCCAAGCCCGGCGCGGGCGTCTGCTACGAGGTGAACATCTGGGACATCCGTCCCGAGCCCAAGTACGCGACCGGCGCGATCGTCGACGTCGCCACCGTGCCGGTGCCGCTCGTGCACAAGGCGGGCGGCCGCTGGAACACGTACGAGATCACGGCCAGGGGCACCGAGCTGACGGTCAAGCTGAACGGCGTCGTCACCGCCAGCGTCAAGGACGGCAAGCACGCCTCGGGGCCGTTCGCGCTGCAATTCGGACCCGGCGTCAAGGGCGCGATCAGCGGCCCGATCAAGTGGCGCAAAGTCCAGATCCGGTCACTTTGATTCAGGGCAAACGGCGGCGGCGGGCGCTCGGGTCCAATGGGGGCGAGGGCCGGGTTGTGGCCTATACTGAACGCGGAGAGCGCCCACCATGGACGGCACGGAGACTCGCACGAAAGTCACGATCTTCACCAACGCCTATCGCATCAAGGGCTACATCGACTTGCTGCCGGGCTCGCGCATGACCGACTTCATGGCCTCGGCGCGCGAGTTCATCGCGGTCACCGAAGCGGAAGTGTGGGAGCTCGAGATCGGCGGGCGGCAGCTGATCGCGGCGCCCTTCCTCGACGTGAGCCGCGAGCACATCCAGATCATCGCGCCGGGCTAGCCGTCGGCGCGCGCCGGCTCAGGGGATCGGCACCGCCTTGAGCAGCAGGTCGCCGAGGTCCAGTCGGCGCGCGGCATCGTTCGCCGGCCGCAGGCGGTGGCCGGCGACTCCGGGCAGCACGGCCTGCACGTCCTCCGGGATCACCTTGTCGCGGCCCTCGATGAGCGCCCAGGCGCGCGCCGCGCGCAGCAGCGCGAGCGCCGCGCGCGGGCTGAGGCCTGCGGCGAATTCAGGCGCGCGGCGCGTGTGCTCGACGATCGCCTGCACGTAGTCGACCAGCGCGGGCGCCGCGTGCACGCGCTGCGCCTGCGCCTGCAGCTCGACGAGCTCGGCGGGGCTCATGCACGGCGCGAGGTTCGCGAGCAGGTCGCGCCGGTCGGTGCCGGAGAGCAGCGCGCGCTCGGCGCCGCGGTCCGGGTAGCCGAGCTCGATGCGCATGAGGAAGCGGTCGAGCTGCGACTCTGGCAGCGGGAAGGTGCCCACCTGCTCCATGGGATTCTGCGTGGCGATCACGAAGAAGGGCTCGGGAAGCTTGCGCGTCTCGCCCTCGGCGGTGACCTGGTGCTCCTCCATCGCCTCGAGCAGCGCCGACTGCGTCTTCGGCGTGGCGCGGTTCACCTCGTCGGCGAGGATCACCTGCGCGAAGATCGGGCCGGGATGGAACTTGAACGCGCCATTCTCGCGGTCATAGATCGACACGCCGAGGATGTCGGCCGGCAGCATGTCGCTCGTGAACTGGATGCGCTGGAACTGCAGGCCGAGCGACTTCGCCAGCACGTGCGCGAGCGTGGTCTTGCCCACGCCCGGGATGTCCTCGATGAGCAGGTGGCCGCGCGCGATCAGGCAGGCGAGCGCGAGCCGGATCTGCGCTTCCTTGCCGAGGATGATCTGGCCGGCGGCTTCGATGATGCGCGCGACGGGCGAATCGCCCACGGCGTGGAGTTGCTTTTTCAGCAGCATCGCGACATTCTACGTTAGTATTCATGATCTTATGTCGACGGCGTTCATTTCCCACGCGGACTGCCTGAAGCACGACATGGGCGCCGGGCACCCCGAGCAGCCGGCTCGCCTCACGGCGATCGAGGACCAGCTCATCGCCTCGGGGATCGACGCCTACCTGATTCGCCACGAGGCGCCGCTCGCCACCGACGAGCAGCTCGCGCGCGTGCACCCGATCGAGTACGTGCGCGCGATCCGCGAGGTCGCGCCGCAGGAGGGTCGCGTGCACCTCGACCCCGACACCGCGATGAACCCGCACTCGCTGAACGCCTCGCTGCGGGCAGCGGGAGCAGCCGTTCTGGCAGTGGATCTGGTTCTTAACAACAAGGTTCAAAGCGCGTTTTGCAGTGTTCGACCCCCGGGCCACCACGCCTGCCGCGCGCGGCCGATGGGCTTCTGCATCTTCAACAACGTCGCGGTGGCCGCCACGCACGCGATCGAGGCGCACGGCGTGGAGCGCGTCGCGATCATCGATTTCGACGTGCACCACGGCAACGGCACCGAGGAGATCTTCGAGGGCGACCCGCGCGTGCTGATGGCCTCGACCTTCCAGCACCCGTTCTATCCGTACAGCGGCACCGAGATGCCGGCCACCAACATGGTCAACGTGCCGCTCGCGGCGGGCGCGGGCTCCAAGCAGCTGCAGGAGGCGGTGACGCGGCAATGGCTGCCCGCGCTTAAGGAGTTCAAGCCCGAGCTCGTGCTCTTTTCCGCGGGATTCGACGCGCACATCGAGGACGACATGGCGATGCTGCAGTTCAAGGACGCCGACTACCGCTGGGTCACCGAGCAGGTGAAGGAGGTCGCCGACAAGTACGCCAAGGGCCGCATCGTGTCGATGCTGGAGGGCGGCTACGCGCTCTCGGCGCTCGGCAGGAGCGTCGTGCAGCACCTGCGCGTGCTTGCCGGATTGAATTGATGTTCCGTTATTGGCTGCTCGCCGTGCTCCTGGCGCTTGCCGGTTGCGGCGAGAAGCCGCCGGCGGCCTTCCAGGGCTACGCGGAAGGCGAGTTCGTGCTCGTCGCCGCGCCCTACGGCGGGCGCCTGGAAAAGCGCTACGTCAACCGCGGCGCGGAGGTGGACGCCGGCAAGCCGCTCTTCGTGCTCGAGCAGGAGAACGAGAAGGCGGCGCGCCGCGAGGCCGAGGAGCGGCTGCGCAACGCCGAGGCGAAGGCGCAGGACCTCGTCACCGGCAAGCGCGCGCCCGAGGTGGACACGGTGCGCGCGCAGGAGGCGCAGGCGCGCGCCGCGCGCAAGCTCGCCGAGCGCACGCTGCAGCAGCAGAAGGCGCTCTACGAGAAGGGCTTCGCCTCGGAGGAGGCGTTCAACAACGCGCGCGCCAGCTACGAGCGCGACATCGCCAAGGTCGAGGAGACGGAGGCGCAGATCCGCGTCGCGCGCCAGACCGTAGGGCGCGAGAAGGAGATCGCCGCGGCGCAGGCCGAGATCGGCGCGGCGCGCGCGGTGCTGGCGCAGAGCGACTGGCGGCTCGAGCAGCGCTCGATCGCGGCGCCCATGAAGGCGCTCGTGCACGACACGCTGTATTCGGAGGGCGAGTGGGTGGCCGCGGGCAGCCCCGTGGTGAGCCTGCTGCCGCCGGGCAACGTGAAGCTGCGCTTCTTCGTGCCCGAGACCGTCGTCGGCGCGCTGAAATACGGCCAGGACGTGAGCGCGAGCTGCGACGGCTGCCCCGCGCCGATTCCCGCGAAGATCACCTACATCTCGCGCCAGGCCGAGTACACGCCGCCCTTCATCTACAGCCGCGAGCAGCGCGCGAAGCTCGTCTTCCTCGTCGAGGCGCGGCCCGCGCCCGCGGACGCCGCGAAGCTGAAGCCGGGGCAGCCGCTCGATGTTGTGCTGCATTGAGTCTTTCTCTTGAATGAATCTTGCTATTGACGTAGAGGGGCTGAATAAGAGCTTCGGCGACAAGCACGTCGTCAAGGACCTCGCGCTGCGCGTGCCGCGCGGGCAGATCTTCGGCTTCCTCGGCCCCAACGGCAGCGGCAAGACCACCTCGATCCGCATGATCTGCGGCCTCCTCAAGGCCGACTCCGGGCGCGGCACCTGCCTCGGCTACGACGTCATCCGGCAGTCGGCCGAGATCAAGCGCGAGGTGGGCTACATGACGCAGCGCTTCTCGCTCTGGGAGGACCTCACCATCCGCGAGAACCTGGACTTCATCGCGCGCATGTACGGCATGAAGAACCGCCGCGGCGCGGTGAACGACGCGCTCGAGGCGCTCGGGCTCGCCGCGCGGCGCGACCAGCTCGCCGGCACGCTCTCGGGCGGCTGGAAGCAGCGCCTCGCGCTCGCCTCCTGCATGCTGCACCAGCCGAACCTGCTGCTTCTCGACGAGCCCACCGCGGGCGTGGACCCCAAGGCGCGGCGCGACTTCTGGGACGAGCTGCACCGCATGTGCGAGCAGGGCATGACCGTGCTCGTCAGCACGCACTACATGGACGAGGCCGAGCGCTGCCACCAGCTCGGCTACATCGCCTACGGCAATCTCCTTGCGCTTGGCACCGCGCGGGAGCTCCTCGCGAGCCACGGCGAGCCGAACCTGGAGTCGCTCTTCGTACATCTCATGCGCGGCGCGCAGGACGTCTTCCAGTGAGCGTGCAGGCGCCTTCGCTCTCGCGCTGGATCGGCATCATGCTGAAGGAGTTCATCCAGCTCAAGCGCGACCGGCTCACCTTCGGCATGATCATCGGCATCCCGATCCTGCAGCTCATCCTCTTCGGCTACGCGATCAACTCCGACCCGCGCCAGCTGCCCACCGTGGTCCTGATGGCCGACCACGACCGCTACGGGCGCACGATCCTCTGGGCGCTCCGGAACAGCAGCTACTTCGCGATCGACCGCGTCGTGCAGACCAAGGAGGAAGTGAACGCGCTGCTCGCCGAGGGCAGGGTGCAGTTCGCGGTGACCGTGCCGGAGAATTTCTCGAGGAAGGTCGCGCGCGGCGAGCGCCCGCCGCTGCTCGTCGAGGCCGACGCCACCGATCCCTCGGCCACGGGCAACGCGCTCGCGGCTCTCGGCAACATCGCGCGCAACGCGCTCGCGCGCGACCTGCAGGGCCCGCTCGGCGTCCTCAACCCCGGCCCCGACCCGGTGGAGCTGCGCGTGCACCGGCGCTACAACCCGGAGAACGTCACCCAGTACAACATCGTGCCGGGGCTGCTCGGCGTCATCCTGACGATGACCATGATCCTCATGACCGGCCTCGCCATGACGCGCGAGCGCGAGCGCGGCACCTTCGAGAACCTGCTCGCCACCCCCGCGCTGCCGATCGAGGTGATGACCGGCAAGATCGTGCCCTACATCCTCATCGGCCTGATCCAGGTCGCCATCATCCTCGGCGCCTCGCAGCTGCTGTTCGAGGTGCCGCTGCTCGGCTCGATCCCGCTGCTCTACTTCTGCGTCTTCCTCTTCATCGCCGCCAACCTCGCGCTCGGCATCACCTTCTCGTCGATCGCGCGCAATCAGCTCCAGGCGATGCAGATGACCTTCTTCTTCTTCCTGCCCTCCATGCTGCTCTCGGGCTTCATGTTCCCCTTCCGCGGCATGCCCGAATGGGCGCAGTGGCTCGGCTCCGTCCTGCCGCTCACGCATTTCCTGCAGCTCGTGCGCGGCATCATGCTCAAAGGCAACGAGCTCCCCTACCTCTGGCCCCACATCTGGCCGATCATCGCTTTCATGCTCGGCGCGATAGGGCTGGGATTGCTCGTCTATCGGCGCACGTTGGATTAGGATGCCCCATAGAGGGTGTCCAAAAAATGGAAATGGGGTCAGAGTCATTTCCTGGAAATCGACTCCGACCCTAAGTCACCGAATCGAATAAGAGAAGGCGGAGAGGAAAAATGGGTAGATCAACCAGTCGGAATCTCGCCAGGCGCAGGCTCATGCAGCGGCGCGTCAAGAAGATGAAGAAGCTGATCAAACAGAAGAAGAGGAATCGGTCCGCGGCCTGAGGGGGGTCGAAGCGAGTCGCAGCTACTGCGAGATAGGACGGACGACGCGCAGCAAGGCGGCGCGCTCTGCGGTGGGCGCGAACGGCCGGCTGCGGGAGACGACCCGGCCTTTCAGTTTTCGAAAGTGCGCGGGGTCCTCGCGGCAACGGCGGATCTGCTTCGCCAATTCCTCGTCGTCGAACAGCCGGTAGTAGCCTGGATGGCCTGCACCCAACATGCCGACGTTGCCTGGCACTCGCGAAGCGAGCGCGGGCGTGCCGATGCGTGCCGCCTCGCAGATGACGTTGGCGCCGCCTTCCATCACGGAGCTCACCACGAGCACGTGGCTGCGGGCGATCCAGCGCAGCGCTTCGGCGTGGGGAACACTTCCTACCCAGCGGTAGCGGGGTTCGCGCTTCATCCATTTCCGGGCCTTCTCGGCCATGCCGGGCTCGAGCGCGCCGCCGATTTGGACGACTTCGTAGTCGCCTTTGAGGTGCTGGAGGGCCATGACGGCGCGGAAGGGGTCTTTCACTTTGCGCAGGTGGCCTACGACGGCGATGCGGAAGGGGCGCTTGGGCGGGGAGTGCTTGAGCTTGGTGTCGGAGGACTGGTAGACGACGCTGGTCTTTTTCTTCCACTTCTTCGGCAGGGTGCGCTTCGCTTCGGACTGCAGGACGATGATGCGGTCGGCGAGGTCGAGGGATTCGCGCGCCTTTTTCGAGCCGCGCGGCAGGTCGCGGTAGAGGTCGGTGCCTGTGAGGGCGACGATCAGCGCGCCCTTGGGGTGTGCGTTCCTGTAGTTGCGCACGGAGGCGTGGCTGCGGTCGGCGTGCAGGGCGATGAGCAGGTCGCAGCGCTCGCCCGCCCATTCGGTCGCGATCGCGACGCGGTGGCCGGCCTGGCGCAGCATGCGCGACCAGCGCGCCGCGGTGTGGCGGTTGCCGACCCGGGTGCCGGGCTTGGCGGGGGTGACGATGACGATGCGGGCCATGGCGTCGGCTAAACTGCGGCGGCCATGTTAGCCGAGCTGCGCGCCGACCTGCTCGATGCCCGCAAGCGCTCCGCGCGCGTGTACGCGGACCTGGAGGGCGAGCGGCTGCTGGGCCCGAAGCTCGAGATCGTCAACCCGCCGCTCTGGGAGATCGGCCACGTAGGCTGGTTCCAGGAGTACTGGTGCCTGCGCCGGAAGGCGGACGGCAGCGCGGGGCCGTCGATGCTGGAGGGCGCGGACCAGCTCTACGACTCGGCCAAGGTGCACCACGACACGCGCTGGGGCCTGCCGCTGCCGGACTTGAAGGCCACGCGCGCCTACCTCGCGAACGTGCTCGAGCGCGTGCAGGAGCGCATGGCGAATGAGCCCGCGAACGAGCAGCTCGCGTACTTCGTGCGCCTCGCCACCTTCCACGAGGACATGCACGCCGAGGCGTTCACCTACACGCGCCAGACGCTCGGCTACGCGCACGAGGGCTTCAAGATCTCGGGGATGGTGTCGTGGGACCTGGAGTTCGGCAGGCAGAAGCTGTCCCTGGGTGCGAAGCCTGGCAGGCAGTTCGTCTTCGACAACGAGAAGTGGGCGCACGAGGTCGAGGTGGGGCCGTTCGCGATCGCGAGCCACCCGGTGACCAACGCCCAGTACCTCGTCTACGTGGAATCGGGCGGGAAGATCCCGCGCTACTGGAAGCAGGAAGGCGGCAAGTGGCTGCAGCGCCGCTTCGACAAGTGGGTGCGGCTCGATGCGCATGCGCCCGTGCTGCACGTGGACTGGCACGAGGCGAACGCGTACTGCGCCTGGGCGAAGCGGCGTTTGCCCACGGAAGCCGAATGGGAGTGCGCGGCGGCGGCGGGCCGCATCGGGCCCGCGGGCGTGTGGGAGTGGACCGCGAGCGATTTCGAGCCGTATCCCGGCTTCGTGCCCGATCCCTACAAGGAGTATTCCGCGCCCTGGTTTGGCACGCACAAGGTGCTGCGCGGCGGCAGCTTCGCGGCGCCCGCGCGGCTGCTACGTCACACGTTCCGCAACTTCTACCTGCCCCATCGCGGCGACGTGTTCTGCGGCTTTCGCACCTGCGCCCTGGACTAGCTCGCGCGCCGCGGCCTCGAATGCCGCGGGCTCGTGCGAGCCCACACGCACGCGCGGCGCGTCCTTCAGGCGCGGGAAATTGTGCGATGCCGAGCGCCGGTAGGCGGGGTCGTAGTGCTCGTCGAGCAGGCGCGCGACGAGGTCGGCCCAGCGGCCACCGGCCGCGAGCGCCTTCCATTCGCCGATCCGCTCTTTGCCGTGCAGGCCGATGAGGCAATCCAGCTGCGCGTAGAGCGCGGCGGGATCGGCGAAGAAATGCCGGTATTCGCCCATCAGCAGCGCGACGCGCGCTTCGGGCGGCGTGTCGAGCTGCACGCACTCGCTCGCGCGCATGCGCGCGATGAGAGCGTCGGGAACTTGCAGCTGACCGATTTTCTTGCTTTCGCCTTCGACGAAGACCTCTTTCGAGCTTTCCAGAGAGGAAAGGGCTTTTAGAAGAAGGCTCTCAAACATTTTCTGCGAAGGCTGTGGGCGCTCGGGCAGGTTGCCGAGCACCGAGCCGCGGTGCGCCGCCAAGCCTTCGAGATCCAGGACTTGCGCGCCTGCGTCGCGAAGCGAGGCGAGCAGCCGGCTCTTGCCGCTGCCCGTGACGCCGTGCACTACGCGAAAGCGATACTTCTCCGGCAGCTCGGCCAGGCGCTCTACGACATGGCGGCGGTAGGCCTTGTAGCCGCCCTCGAGCGTCTTCGCGTCCCAGCCGATCTCGCGCAGCACGTGCGCGAACGCGCCCGAGCGCTTGCCGCCGCGCCAGCAGTAGACGAGAGGCCGCCAGGTCCTCGGCTTGTCGAGGAACGACTTTTCGATGTGCGCGGCGATGTTGCGCGCCGTCAGCGCGGCGCCGATCTTCTTGGCCGCGAAGGGCGACTCCTGCTTGTAGATCGTGCCCACGCGCGCGCGCTCCTCGTTCGAGAGCACGGGGTAGGAGCCCGCGACCGGAACGTGGTCTTCGGCGTACTCGGCCGGCGAGCGCGCATCCAGCACCGCGTCGAACTCGGCGAGCCGCGAGACGTCGATGCTCGTTGATTTCACGGGTAAAATTCTACGCCGATGAACGCTCCCGAGAAGATTCGCCTCACGCAGTTCAGCCACGGCGGCGGCTGCGGCTGCAAGATCGCGCCCGCCGTTCTTTCCGAGCTGCTGGCCTCGACGCCGGTCCGCGGCCTGCCGAAGGAGCTGCTCGTGGGCACCGAGACCGCCGACGACGCGGCGGTCTACAAGCTCAACGACACGCAGGCGCTCGTGGCGACCACGGACTTCTTCACGCCGATCGTAGACGATCCGTACGACTTCGGCCGCATCGCCGCGACCAACGCCATCTCCGACATCTACGCGATGGGCGCGAAGCCGATCTTCGCGCTCGCGGTGGTCGGCATGCCGCTGGAGAAGATCCCGCTCTCGGTGATCGGCCGCATCCTCGCCGGCGGCGAGTCGGTGTGCGCCGAGGCCGGCATCCCGATCGCCGGCGGCCACTCGATCGACGTGCTGGAGCCGATCTACGGCCTCGTGGCGCTGGGGCTCGTTCATCCCGACAAGGTCAAGCGCAACAGCTCGGCGAAACCCGGGGACCTCCTGATTCTCGGCAAGCCGCTCGGCGTGGGCATCCTCTCGGCGGCGCTGAAGAAAGGGCAGCTTTCGGACGCGGGCTACCAGGCGATGCTCGCGGCGACCACCAAGCTCAATACGCCCGGCGTGGCGCTCGCCGAGATGCCCGGCGTGCACGCGATGACCGACGTCACGGGCTTCGGTCTCGCCGGGCACCTGCTCGAGATCTGCAGGGGCTCGAAGCTGCAGGCACAGGTCTCGTTTTCGGAATTGCCTTTGATTCCAGAGGCAGTTTCTTTCGCGAAGGAAGGAATCGCTACCGGCGCCTCGGACCGCAACTGGAAGGGCTACGGCCAGGACGTCACGGTGCCCGCAGGCGCGCCCGAGTGGCAGCGCAAGCTTGTCACCGACCCGCAGACGAGCGGCGGGCTGCTCGTCGCCTGCGCGCCGGAGGCCGAAAAGGCCGTGCTCGCCGAGTTCGTGAAGCACGGCTTCGCGCAGGCGCGCCGTATTGGTGCACTCGCGGCAGGCGCCCCCCGGCTGACTTTCGCCTGAGGGCGGCTTGAGCCGGCGCGGCAGAATGCGGGACAATTGCGGCTTCTGCAATCCCTGTTGCTGCTATCCCGTAAGGAGGTTTCTGTGAAGCGTCGCTCATTCCTGAAGAAAGCCGGTCTCGGCCTCGCCGCCGGCACGGTCGCCGCGCCGGCCATCGTTCACGCGCAGTCGCCCACCGTCAACTGGCGCATGGTCGGCAGCTGGCCGAAGAGCCTGGACACGCTGTTCGGCGGCATGGAATTCATCTCCAAGCGCGTCGCCGCGATGACGGGCGGCAAGTTCAACATCAAGGTGTTCGCAGCGGGCGAGATCGTCGGCGGCCTGCAGGTGCTCGACGCGGTGCAGGCGGGCACGGTCGAGTGCGGCCACACCGCGACCTACTACTACTTCGGCAAGGATCCGACGTTCGCGCTCAACTGCGCGATCCCGTTCGGCCTGAACGCGCGCGCGCAGACCGCGTGGATGACGCACGGCGGCGGCATGGAGCTCGTGCGCGACTTCTACAAGGGCCACGGCGTGACGATCTTCACCGCGGGCAACACGGGCGCGCAGATGGGCGGCTGGTTCCGCAAGGAGATCAGGACGGTCGCCCAGATGAAGGGCCTGAAGTTCCGCATGGGGGGCTACGCGGGCCGCGTGATGAGCAAGCTCGGCGTGGTGCCGCAGCAGATCGCCGGCGGCGACATCTACCCGGCGCTGGAGAAGGGCACCATCGACGGCGCCGAGTGGGTCGGCCCGTACGACGACGAGAAGCTCGGCTTCTACAAGGTGGCCAAGTTCTACTACTACCCGGGCTGGTGGGAGCCGGGCACCGAGCTCGACCTGCTCGTCAACCTGAAGGCCTGGGAGGCGCTGCCGAAGGAGTACCAGGCGATCCTCGAGAGCGCCTGCGGCGACTGCAACCAGTGGATGATGGCGAAGTACGACGCCGACAATCCGGCGGCGCTCAAGCGCCTCATCGCGGGCGGCGCGCAGCTGCGCCAGTGGCCGCGCGAGATCATGGTCGCCTGCTACAAGGCGATGATCGAGGTCAACAACGAGACTTCGGCCGCCAACCCGGCGTTCAAGAAGATCTACGAGTCGATGCTCAAGTTCCGCTCGGACGAAGTGCGCTGGTTCTCGCTTTCCGAGGGCGCGATGAGCAGCTTCATGGAGGCCGCCGAGCGCGCCTCGGAAGGCGGCGGCAAGAAGAAGTAGCGGCGCCGGCGCGCGCGCTCAGCGCTGCTTGAGCAGCGGCGCGAGCGCGCGCCACACGTTGTTGACGATGAGCGGCTGAGCCGACTCGGTGGGATGGATGCGGTCGGGCTGGAAGAGCTCGGCCCTGTCGCCGAAGCCCTCGAGCAGGAAGGCGAGGTAGCCCGACCGGCGCTCCTTCGCCACCTCCGCGAACGCGCGCTCGAAGGCGCGGTTGTACGCCTCGCCGTAGTTGGGCGGCATGCGCATGCCCACGAGCAGGACCTTCGCGCCCGCCTTCTGCGCGCGCGCGACGATCGCAGAGAGGTTATTCTTCATCTGCGCCACGGGCAGGCCGCGCAGGCCGTCGTTGCCGCCGAGCTCGAGGATCAGGATCGCGGGCCTCTCGCGCTCGAGCGTCTTGTCGATGCGCGCGAGGCCGCCGGCGGTGGTCTCGCCCGAGATGCTCGCGTTGGCGACGCTATAATCGGCGTGCTCCTTCTTCAGGCGTCCCTCGAGCAGGGCCACCCAGCTGCTCTGCGTCGGCATGCCGTAGGCCGAAGACAGGCTGTCGCCGTAGACGAGCACCTTTTTCGGCGCGGCGTGCGCCGCGAGCCCAAGGCAGATGAGCCAGAGCGATAAGACGATCCTCAGCGCGCGCGGCATCGGCAAGACGGTCAGGAGCGGGGACAGCGACCTCGTCATTCTGCGGGATATCGACCTCGCCGTCACGGCGGGCGAGGCGGTGGCCGTGGTGGGGGCCTCGGGCTCGGGCAAGTCGACGCTGCTCGCGATTCTCGCGGGCCTCGACACGCCGACGACCGGCCGCGTGACCCTGGACGGCACCGACCTGTTCTCGCTCGACGAGGACCGGCGCGCCGAGCTGCGCGGCAGGGCGGTGGGCTTCGTGTTCCAGTCGTTCCAGCTGCTGCCCTCGCTCACGGCGCTGGAAAATGTCATGTTGCCGCTGGAATTGAGAAAAGATGTCGATTCCGAAAAAAAAGCAGGAGAAATTCTCGGCCGCGTGGGGCTGGAAGAGCGCTTGCACCACTACCCGAAGCACCTCTCGGGCGGCGAGCAGCAGCGCGTCGCGCTCGCGCGCGCCTTCGCCGTGCATCCGAAGCTGCTGTTCGCCGACGAGCCCACGGGCAGCCTCGACGCCGAGGCCGGCGAGGGCGTGATCGAGCTGCTGTTCGAGCTCAACCGCGGCTTCGGCACCACGCTGGTGATGGTGACGCACGACGAGCATCTCGCGCAGCGCTGCGCGCGCGCGATCCGCCTCGTGGCGGGAAGGGTCGCGGCGTGAGGCTGTCCCTCGCGATGCTGGCGCGCGACTGGCGCGCGGGCGAGCTGCGCGTGCTTGCGGCGGCGCTCGTGGTGGCGGTGGCGAGCATTACGAGCGTCGCCTTCTTCGCCGATCGCGTCGGCGCGGCGCTGCTGCGCGACGCGCACCAGCTGCTCGGCGCCGACCTCGTGCTCGTCTCCGACCACCGCTGGCAGCCGGGCATCGCCGAGGAGATCTCGAGAAGGGGCCTGGAGCGCGCCGAGTCGACCGCGTTCATCAGCATGGCGATGGCGGGCGAAAGCGCGCAGCTGACGGGCGTGAAGGCGGTTTCCGAGAACTATCCCTTGCGCGGCAAGCTGCGCATCGCGCCCGCGCTGAACGCCGAGGACGCGCCGGCGCAGTCCGGTCCGGCGCGCGGCACGGTGTGGATCGAGGAGCGCCTGGTGAGCGCGCTCGGCGCGCCGGTGGGCTCGGAGCTGCGTCTGGGCAAGGCCGCGCTGCGGGTCGCGGCCGTGCTGACGCTGGAGCCCGAGCGCGGCGCGAACTTCTTCAACCTCGCGCCGCGCCTGGTCATGAACCTCGCCGACGTGCCCGCGACGGACCTCGTGCAGACGGGCAGCCGCGTCAGCTACACCCTCTACGCGGCGGGCCCGCGCGAGCGCGTCGCCGCGCTGGAGGCCTGGGCGCGCGGCAAGCTGGAGCGCGGCCAGCGCGTCGACAACCTGGAAAGCGGGCGGCCCGAGGTGCGCGTTGCCATCGAGCGCGCGCAGCGCTTCCTCGGCCTCACGGCGCTGCTTGCCGCGATCCTCGCGGGCGTGGCGATCGCGCTGGGCACCCGGCGCTTCGTGGAGCGCCACCTCGACGCCTGCGCGGTGATGCGATGCCTAGGTGTAACCCAAAGTCGATTGCTCGCGCTGTTCGGCGCAGAGTTCCTGCTGCTCGGCGTGGCCGCCTGCGCGATCGGCGTGGCGGCGGGCTTCGCGGCGCAGTTCGCCATCTCCGAGATCCTCGGCGGCCTGCTGCGCGCCGACCTGCCGCCGCCCTCGGCGCTGCCGGCGGCGCAGGGCTTCCTCGTCGGCCTGGTGCTGCTGCTCGGCTTCGCGCTGCCGCCGCTGGTGCAGCTGAAGAACGTGCCCGCGGTGCGCGTGATCCGGCGCGAGTCGGGCGCGGCGCGCGGCGGCACGCTCGCGGTCTACGCCGCGGGCCTCGCCGCGCTCTCGGGCCTGCTCCTCTGGCAGGCGGGCGACCTGCAGCTCGGCGTCACGGTGGTGGGCGGCTTCGGCGCGGCCGTGGCGCTGTTCGCGGTGATCGCCTGGACGGGCTTGAGGTTCTTCTCCGCGAGTTTCATTTCCAGAAGAATGGGTTTTTCAAGCATCGCCTTGCGCTATGGCCTGGCGAACCTGCGGCGCCACGCGCGCGGCAACGCGATCCAGGTGGCGAGCCTCGCGCTCGGGCTCACCGCCGTGCTGCTGCTCACCTTCACGCGCAACGACCTCGTCGACGCCTGGCGACGCAGCGCGCCGCCGGACGCGCCGAACCGGTTCCTGCTCGGCGTGCAGCCCGACCAGCTCAAGGAGGTGCAGGCGTTCTTCCGCGAGCGCGGCCTCGCCGCGCCGGAGCTCGACCCCATGGTGCGCGGGCGCCTCGTCGCGGTGAACGGGCGCAAGGTGTCGGAGAACGACTACGCGGACGAGCGTTCACGGCGCCTGGTCGAGCGCGAGTTCAACCTCTCGTTCGCCGACCGCGCCCCGACGCACAACTCCGTGGTGCAGGGGAAGTGGTTTTCCTTGAATGAAAATGCCTTTTCCGTGGAAG
>DATKKT010000039.1:0-6397 GCA_035542795.1 Burkholderiales bacterium | reverse complement strand
CCTTCGACGGGGAGGAGCACCATGTATCCAGGCGTGCACGCCCTCGCGCGCGCGGATCAGCCGGCGGTCATCATGGCCGAGAGCGGCGAGACGATCAGCTATGCGGAGCTCGAGGCGCGTACCAACCGGCTTGCCCATCTGCTGCGTCAAGCCGGCCTCTCCCGCCTCGACCACTACGCGATCTTCATGGAGAACAACGCCCGCTACCTGGAGAGCTGCGGCGCGGGCGAGCGTGCCGGTCTCTATTACACCTGCGTGAACTCGTATCTCACGCCCGAGGAGCTCGCCTACATCCTGCAGAACAGCGAGTCGCAGGTGCTCATCACCTCGGCCGAGAAGCGCGAGGCGGCGGCGCAGGCGCTGAAATCCTGCCCGCGCATCAGGCTGTGCCTCGTGGTGGGCGGCGGCGCGGCCGAGCGCGGGCTGTTCGTCGATTTCGAGCAGGCGGTCGGGCGCTTCCCGGACACGCCGATCGCCGACGAGTGGCTCGGCACGCCGATGCTGTACTCCTCGGGCACCACGGGCCGGCCGAAGGGCATCCTGCGGCCGCTGCCGGAGAACCCGCCCTCCAAGCCGCTGCCGCTGTTCGATTTCCTGACGAGGCTCTGGCGCTACCGGGAGAAGATGATCTACCTCTCGCCCGCGCCGCTGTATCACTCGGCGCCGCAGGCGGCGGTGGGCCTGACGATCCGCAACGGCGGCACGGCGGTGATCATGGAGCGCTTCGACGCCGAGGCCTATCTCGGGCTGGTCGGGAAATACAAGGTCACGCACAGCCAGCTCGTGCCGACCATGTTCAGCCGCATGCTGAAGCTGCCGCCCGAGGCGCGCAAGCGCTACGACCTCTCGTCGCTCGAGATCGCCGTCCACGCCGCGGCGCCCTGCCCGGTGCCGGTGAAGGAGCAGATGATCGAGTGGTGGGGGCCGATCATCCACGAGTACTACGGCGCGACCGAGGGGCTCGGCTTCACGGCCTGCGACAGCACGGAGTGGCTCGCGCACCGCGGCAGCGTGGGCCGCGTGCTGCTCGGCGACCTGCATATCCTCGACGCGGGGATGAAGCCATGCCCGAAAGGCACGCCCGGCGAGATCTGGTTCAAGACTGCGACGCCGTTCGAGTACTTCAACGACCCGGCCAAGACCGCCTCGGCGCGCTCGGCCGACGGCACGATGAGCACCGTGGGCGACGTGGGCTACGTGGACGGCGACGGCTTTCTCTACCTCACCGACCGCTCGACCTTCATGATCATCTCGGGCGGCGTGAACATCTACCCGCAGGAGTGCGAGAACCTGCTCATCACGCATCCCAAGGTGGCGGACGCGGCGGTGTTCGGCGTGCCGAACGAGGACCTGGGGGAAGAAGTCAAAGCGGTCGTGCAGGCGATGCCCGGCTCGGCGCCGGGGCCGGCGCTCGCCGAGGAGCTCATCGGCTTCTGCCAGCAGCACCTCTCGAGGCAGAAGTGCCCGCGCTCGGTGGACTTCATCGACGCGATGCCGCGGCTGCCCACCGGCAAGCTCTACAAGAAGCCGCTGCGCGACCGCTACTGGGCCGGCCACCGGAGCCGGATCCTCTAGACGGTCAGGATGATCTTGCCGATGTGCTGCGAGGACTCCATGAGGCGGTGCGCATCGGCGGCCTGCGCGAGCGGGAAGGTCTTGTAGATCACCGGCCGGATCTTCTTCGCTTCCAGCAGCGGCCAGATCTTCTCGCGCAGGTTCTTCGCGATCGCGCCCTTGAATGCGACCGGCCGCGGCCGCAGCGTGGAGCCGGTGAGCGTGAGGCGCTTGACCATGACGTTCGAGATGTTCAGCTCGGTCTTCCAGCCGCCCAGCACGGCGATGAACACCAGGCGCCCGTCGGGCGCGAGGCAGTCGATCTCGCGCGGCACGTAATCGCCGCCCACCATGTCGAGCACCACGTCCACGCCCTTGCCGCCGGTGGCGGCCTTCGCTTCGGCGACGAAATCCTGCGTCTTGTAGTTGATCGCCTTCTCGGCGCCGAGCTTCACGCAGGCGGCGCACTTCTCCTCGCTGCCCGCGGTCGCCAGCACGCGGTTGCCCATCGCCGAGGCCATCTGGATCGCGGTGACGCCGATGCCCGAGGAGCCGCCCTGCACGAGCAGCGTCTCGCCGGGCGCCAGGCGCCCGCGGTCGAACACGTTCGACCAGACGGTGAAGAAGGTCTCCGGTAGCGAGGCCGCCTCGACCATGCTCAATCCCTTCGGCACCGGCAGCGCCTGCACTTCCGGCACGGCGCAGTATTCGGCGTAGCCGCCGCCGTGCGCGAGCGCGCAGACCGGATCGCCGACCTTCCACATCTTCGCTTCCGCGCCGCAGGCGGCGACTTCGCCCGCGATCTCGAGGCCCGGCAGGTCGGACGCATCCGGCGGCGGCGGGTACTTGCCCGCGCGCTGCGCGATGTCGGGGCGGTTGACGCCCGCCGCGGCGACTTTGACGAGAATCTCGTTCGGCTTCGGCGCAGGGGTCGGTCTTTCCGCGGGAACGAGGACTTCAGGCCCGCCCGGCTTGCTGATCTGGACGCATTTCATGGGACGCGGATCATAGCAAAGCGACCATCTGCTTCACGTCGACGTTGCCGCCGGAGAGCACGACGCCCACTCGCTTGCCTTTGACGGCGACCTTGCCTTCGAGCAGCGCGGCGGCGGCGAGCGTGCCGGTGGGCTCTACGACGATCTTCATGCGCTCCCAGAGGAAGAACATCCACTTCAGGAGCTCCGCGTCGGTGGCGACGAGGAAGTCGTCTACGTGCTTCTGGATGAGGGCGAAGGTGAGCTTGCCGAGCGACTTCGTACGCGCGCCGTCGGCGATGGTGTCGGGCACGGGGATTTCTACGAGCCGGCCGGCGCGGAACGACTGCAGGCCGTCGTCGCCCGCGGCTGGCTCCACGCCGATCGCGCGGCAGCCGGGCGCGAGGTGCTTGGCGGCGACCGCGCAGCCGGAAAGGAGGCCGCCGCCGCCGCAGGGCACGAGCAGCAGGTCGAGCGGCCCCGCGTCCTCGATGAGCTCCTTCGCCGCGGTGCCCTGGCCCGCGACGATGTGCGGATGGTCGAAGGGCGGGATCAGCGTGAAGCCGCGTTCGGAGGAGATTTGTCGCGCGAGCGCTTCCCTGTCTTGATTTTTTTCATAAAAGACAATTTCTGCTCCGTAGCCTCGCGTCGCGGCGACCTTTACTTTCGGAGCGTCGGCGGGCATGACGATCGTCGCCGCGACGCCGAGGAGCTTGCCCGAGAGCGCCACCGCCTGCGCATGGTTGCCGGAGGAAAACGCGAGCACGCCGCGCCTCTTCTCCTCGGGCGAGAGCTGCGCGAGCGCGTTGTAGGCGCCGCGGATCTTGAATGCGCCCATGCGCTGCAGGTTCTCGGGCTTGAAGAACACCTGCGCGCCGGTCAGCGCGTCGACCGTGGCCGAGCGCAGCACGGGCGTGCGGTGCACGTTCGCGCGGATGCGCTCATGCGCGCGCGCGACGTCGTCGAAAGTCACTTCCATCGCTTCAGGGCTTCGCGCGCGACGTCCTCGCCCCATTCCTGCAGGAAATGCCCGCCCTCGGCGTGGATCCAGGGCTCGGGGCAGTTGCGGATGATCCGGCGCAGCGCCTGCATGACCGGCGGCCCGAGCACGGGGTCCTTCGCGCCGACCGCCATGAAGGTCTCGCCCTTCCAGTCCTTCTGCCACCAGTCTCGTGCGTGCCGCGAAATCGCGGCGCCCGGCGCGTCCGGCCGGTCGGGCACCAGCTGCGGAAAGCGGCGCACGCCCGCCTTCGAGGCCGCGTCGGGATAGGGCGCCTCATAGGCGGCGGCCTCCGCCGCGGACAGATGCGGGCAGGCGCGGCCGAGCAGCTTGCCGCAGTCCAGGCTCGGCGTCTTGGCGACGTAGTCGCGCCATTCGATGAAGCCCTTGGTGAGCGGCGATTCTCCGGTGCCGAGCGCGGTGTTCATGACCAGCAGCCGCGAGAAGCGCTCGGGCATCTCCATCGGCAGCGTGAGGCCGATGAGGCCGCCCCAGTCCTGGACAGCCAGCGTGATGCTGGAAAGCCGATGTTCTTCTATGAATGACAAAAGAAAATTTCGATGAAACTCAAACGTGTATATCTCTTCTTCGACCGGCTTGTCGGACTTGCCGAAGCCGAGGAAGTCCGGCGCCACCACGCGATAGCCCGCGGCGAGGAACGGCGGGATCATCTTGCGATAGAGATAGCTCCACGTCGGCTCGCCGTGCAGGCAGAGCAGCACGCGCGAGCCCTTGCCTTCGTCCAGGAAATGGCCGCGCAAGCCTTGCCACTCCCAGTAATGCGGCGCCCACGGAAATCCGGGCAGGCTCGCGAAACGTTCGTCGGGCGTGCGCATGCGCCGATTGTAGAATGGCCGCATGGACTACTCCAGATACAAGGACCTGAAGATCCGCCGGCTCGAGCCCGGCATCCTCGAGATCGCGATGGGCGAGGAGGGCAAGCTCTCCACCGCGACCGCGCGCCTGCACAAGGAGCTCGCCGACGTCTGGCTCGACGTCGACCGCGACCACGAGACGCGCGTCGCGATCCTGCGCGGCATCGGCAAGGGCTTCTCGGCGGGCGGCGACCTGGCGATGGTCGAGGAGATCACCAGGGACTTCGCCGCGCGCGCGCGCGTCTGGCGCGAGGCGCGCGACCTCGTCTACAACATCATCAACTGCTCCAAGATGGTGGTCTCGGCGATGCACGGGCCCGCGGTCGGCGCGGGCCTCGTAGCGGGGCTGCTCGCCGACGTGTCGATCGCGGCGAAGAACGCGCGCATCATCGACGGCCACACGCGCCTCGGCGTCGCCGCGGGCGACCACTCCGCGATCATCTGGCCGCTGCTGTGCGGCATGGCGAAGGCGAAGTACTACCTGCTGCTCTGCGAGCAGGTCTCGGGCGAGGAAGCGGAGCGAATTGGGTTGATTTCCATGGTTTGCGAAGAAAATCAACTCAATGAAAGAGCGCTCGAAGTTGCGCGCAAGCTCGCGGCGGGCGCGCAGACGGCGCTGCGCTGGACCAAATGGAGCCTCAACAACTGGCTGCGCATGGCCGGGCCCTCGTTCGACGCCTCGCTCGCGCTGGAGATGGTGGGCTTCACCGGTCCCGAGGCGAAGGAAGGCCTCGCCTCGCTGCGCGAGAAGAGGAAGCCCTCGTTTCCCGACGCGCCGAAGGACTTCTAGCGCGCGCACCGCCGCGGCGCGCGACTCATGAGCAATCCGTTCGGCAAGCTGGTCGGCCTGCGCTTCGAGCAGCATCGCGCGGGCTTCAGCGAGCTCAGCCTCGAGGTGAGCGACGCGCACTTCAACCCGAACCGCGTCGTTCACGGCGCCGTGATCTTCGCGCTCGCCGACACCGGCATGGGCGCCGCGCTGCACCCGACGCTGGCCGAGGGCGAGCTCTGCGCCACGGTCGAGATCAAGATCAGCTACTTCAAGCCCGTCACCGCCGGGCGGCTCGTCTGCACCACCGAGATCGTCAACCGCGGCAGGACCCTCGCCAACCTCGAGTCGCGCGTCTTTCTCGACAAGACGCTCGTCGCGCAGGCGAACGGGCACTACGCCATCTTCATCCCGCGCAAATCTGCGCGCTGATCCGAAGCAAGCAAGCGGTGCGTGCGTAGGTTTCAAGACTAAGATAGGCCGCAATCCTTCTTATGATTGAACGTTAGGCCTCTGTTACGCGGCCAATGCTGTTGCGTAACCAGCTTCGTTACAAGGCCTGGGCTGACCGCCGGACGCTCGATGCCGTGGCGAAGATCGATGCGCACCGGTTTCCGTCAGCGCTGGCCTTTGCACGCCAGCAGTTGAATCACATGGTCCGCGTAGAGGAGTTGTTCCGGGCGCGCCTGCTCGGAGAGCCGGATCCGCATTCGTCCACGAACTCCGAGACGGTGCCTGAATTGAGCGAGTTGGATCGACGGCTGTCCGAGTCAAACGCCTGGCTGCAAGCCTATGTCGAATCGCTTCCTGCAACCCAGCTTTCCCAGACAATCCGCTTTGCGTTTGTAGACGGCAAGCGCGGGACGCTGTCCCGGGAAGAGGCTCTCTTTCACTTCGTCAACCACGGGACCTACCATCGGGGCGCGATCGGGCATGCGTTGGATCTCGCCCAGGCCCCGCGCCCGGCCGACACGTACACGGTGTTCATTCATTCCGCGGAGCCAAATAGGCGGGGTGATCAGCCGGCGAAGAAGAAATAACGACGGCGCACGGCCGCGCCGGGATCGAGGAATGAGCCACTGAGCGCGCACGAAGTATCATGGGATGGATGGAGAAGAGCGCTTAATGCGATCGTCGTGGGCGGCGCGCTGCTCGTGAGCCCGCTCGCGGCGTCGGCGCAGCTGAAGGTGATGATCTCGGGCGGGTTCAGCGGCGCGTACGAGCG
>DATKKT010000038.1:0-14231 GCA_035542795.1 Burkholderiales bacterium | reverse complement strand
CGAGGAGCTCGCGCACCTGCGCGAGGAGCTCGACGAGATGGCGGCGCGCGGCACGCTGCCGCCGGCGCTCAAGGGGCTGCGCGACGAGCTCGACGGACTGCGCGCGCGCGCGGTGGCGGCGGAGTCTGCCGCCACCGCGCCTGCGCGCACCGAGGAGAAGCGCTAGTGGAAGTTCTCCTCCTAGGCATCTATGCGTTCTTCGTCTGGCTGATCTTCATCAAGCTGAAGTGGCTACCCTGGAACATCGTGTCCCAGGTCACCGTTGCGATCATTCCGATCGTCGGCCTGACGGCGCTGATCCTGGCGCTCAATATCGTCGCGCCGTCGTCGGCGGACGTGCGCGTCTACAAATACACCGTGCCTATCGTCTCCCAGGTGAAGGGGCGCGTGCTCGAGGTGCCGGTCGAAGAGGGCAACCGGCTGGTGAAGAAGGGCGACGTGCTCTTCCGGATCGACCCGCAGCCCTACAAGCTCGCGGTAGGGCAGTTGGAGGCGCAACTCGCCAACGCGGAGGCAAGCCAGCGCGAGCTGGAAGAGCAGCTCAAGGGCGCGCGCGGCGCGGTCGAGCAGGCGGCGGCCAGACTGCGCGAGGTCTCCGCGAAGCTCGAGCTCGCGCGTATGCGCGTCACGCAGAATCGCGAGCTCGTCGCCACCGGCGCCGGCAGCAGGTTCGACCTCGAGCAGGCCGAGACCAATCTCAAGGAACTGGAAGGCCAGGCCGATTCCGCGCGCGGCGCGCAGGTGCAGGCGGCGGCGAGCGAGCAGCAGGTGAAGCAGAAGCTCGGCGCCAAGGCCAACGGGGAGTTCGCGCAGGTGGCGCAGATCCGCGCGCAATTGGAAAACGCGCGCTGGGAGCTCGAGCAGACGACCACGGTCTCCCCCTGCGACTGCTACGTGATCAACCTGCAGCTGCGGCCCGGCGCCTTCGTCGCGGGCATTCCCTTCAACGCGGTGATGACGCTCGTCGAGGCGAAGGGGCAGGTCGTCGCCCTCTACTACCAGAATGAACTGCACCAGGTGAAGCCGGGCGACGAGGCCGAGTTCACGCTCGATACCGACCCGGGACGGATCATCAAGGGCACGGTGGATTCGATCATCTGGGCGCAGGGCCAGGGCCAGCTGCCGCAGAGCGGGACGTTGCCGATGACCGGCGTGCTCGCCCAGCCGCCGGGACGCTTCCCAGTGAAATTCAACGTGGACGAAAAGGACCAGGCGCAGCTCATCGCCGCCGGCGCCGCGGGCCACGCGGCGATCTACACGGAGCGGCTCGAGGCGATCCAGATCCTGCGCAAGGTGATCATCCGCGTGGGCGCCTACACCAACTACCTGATCCTCAAGCTGCACTGAACCGAACGTGAGCCGCGCGCCGATCGCTCTCGTCCTCGCCGCGCTTTGCGCGGGCTGCGCGCTCAAGCCGCCGCCCGATCCCGCCGACGTGCGGCGCGATGCGATGCCGAATCTTGCCGTGCCGGACAAGTGGACGGCGCAGGGCGCTGCCGCCGGGGTCGTCGCGGACGGCTTGCTCGCAAGCTTCCACGACGCGCAGCTCGACGCGCTCGTGCGCGAGGTGGTCGCCAACAATGCGGATTTGCGCGTCGCCGCGGCGCGCGTGGAAGAAGCGGCGGCCTACGCGAAGCTCGCGGGCGCGACGCTCTATCCGCAAGTGAGCATCATGGCGCGCGGCGGCGGCAAGCTCTCCGGCGACGGCAGCGGCCTGCAGGGCGGCGGCATCTTCCTGAGTTGGGAGCTGGACCTCTGGGGGCGCGTGCGCTCGGGGCGCGAGGCGGCGCGCTTCCAGTACGAATCCACGGTGCTCGACGCGGCCTACGCGCGCCAGTCGATGGCGGCGCTCGCCGCCAAGGGCTGGTTCCTCGCCACCGAGGCGCGCCTGCAGAAGGTGATCGCGCAGGACATGGTGCGCTCCTCCGAGCGCCTCGTCTCGCTCGCGCTCGATCGCCAGCGCGTCGGCCGCGGCGACGAATACGACGTCGCGCTCGCTCGCGCGGGCCTGCAGACCTACCGCGACGCGGCCGAGCAGCTCGAGCTCGCGCGCCAGCAGGCGCTGCGCTCGCTCGAGGCGCTGGCGGGCCGCTATCCGGCGGCCTCACTGGAGGCGCCTGCGAGTCTGGACGCGCTGCCGGGCGCGGTGCCCGCGGGCATGCCCTCGGAGCTGCTCGAACGCCGGCCCGACGTGGTCGCGGCCGAGCGGCGCGTGGCGGCGGCGTTCTACCGCGTCGAGGAATCCAAGGCGGCGCGCCTGCCGCGCATCTCGCTCACCGCGAGCGGCACCAGCATCTCGAGCGATCTGTTCATCCTGGCGAATCACGCCAATCCGGTCTGGGGCATCGGCGCGATGCTGATGGCGCCGCTGTTCACCGGCGGCGCGCTCGAGTCGCAGGTCGAGATCCGCACCGCGGAGCAGAAGCTCGCGGTCGCCGAATACGGACAGGTCGGCCAGCGCGCCTTCGGCGAGGTCGAGAATGCGCTCGCCTCCGAATTCACGCTGCAGTCGCGCGCGGGCGTGCTGCGCAACGCGGTCGCCGAAAACGAGCGCGCGCTGGAGTTCGCCAACGTGCGCTATCGCGTGGGCTCCGGCGACCTGCGCGCCGTACAGCAGCAGCAGCTCGCGGTCTACGCCGCGCGCACGGCGCTGCTGCGCGTGCAGGCCGAGCAGCTCGCCCAGCGCGTCAACCTGTACCTCGCGCTCGGCGGCGGCTGGGAGCACGCCGCGGCGGAGACCGCGCCAGCCGGCGCGCCGCAAAAGTAGCGTCGAAGCCTTGCAGAATGGGGGCGGAACCCCATATGGCTTGCGACACCGTGCTCTGGAGGCCAGAACCATGCGCAAACTGCTGATTTCCCTCGTCACCGTGCTGTCGCTCTCGGGCTGCGGCTACAACGAGTTCCAGCGCCAGGACGAGGCGGTCAAGGCCGCCTGGTCCGAGGTCATCAACAACTACCAGCGCCGCGCCGACCTGATCCCGAACCTGGTGGCGACGGTGCAGGGCGCGGCGGATTTCGAGAAGTCGACGCTCGTCGAGCTCACCAACGCGCGCGCCTCGGTGGGCTCGATCAAGGCGACGCCCGAGCTGCTCAACGATCCGGAGGCGTTCGCGAAGTTCCAGGCGGCCCAGTCGCAGATGACGGGCGCCTTGTCGCGCCTGCTCGCGGTGGCCGAGAACTACCCGCAGCTCACCGCGACCAAGGAGTTCGGCGAGCTGCGCGTGGAGCTCGCGGGCGCGGAAAACCGCATCGCGGTGGCGCGCGGCCGCTACATCAAGGCGGTGCAGGAATACAACGTGCTCACCCGGCAGTTCCCGACCAATCTCACGGCGATGCTGTTCGGCTACAAGGTGAAGCCCAACTTCACCGTCGAGAACGAGAAGGCGATCGCGGTGCCGCCCAAGGTCGAGTTCGGCAAGCCCGCGGCGAAGTAGCCGGGCGCCATGCGGCTCGTCCTCGCCGCGCTGCTCGCGGCCGCGGCCGCGCTCGGCGCCGCGCGCGCCGAGGCGCCGGTGCCGCCGCTCCAGGCGCGCGTCACCGACCTCACCGGGACGCTGAGCCCGCAGCAGAAGAGCGAGCTGGAGGCGAAGCTCGCCGCCTACGAAGCGCGGCGCGGCAGCCAGATGGCGGTGCTGCTCGTGCCGACCACCCGGCCCGAGGAGATCGAGCAGTACTCGATCCGCGTCGCCGAGGCCTGGAAGATTGGCCGCAAGGGCGTCGATGACGGCATCATCCTCGTCGTCGCCAAGGACGACCGGCGCCTGCGCATCGAGGTGGGCTACGGGCTGGAGGGGGTCATCCCCGACACGCTCGCCAGGCGCGTCATCGACGAGCGCATCGTGCCGCGCTTCCGCGAGGGCGACTTCTACGGCGGCATCAGCGCCGGGGTCGAGCGCGTCATCGCCGTGGTCAACGGCGAGCCGCTGCCCGCGCCGCCCCGGGAGCGGCCGGACGCCGGCGGTGCGGGCCTCGGGCACACCGATCCGATGGCCTTGCTGGTGCCCGCGATCATCTTCACCGTCGTCGTCGGCGCGATTCTCAAGGCGCTGCTCGGCCGGTTCCCGGGATCGCTTGCGACCGGCGCCGCGCTCGGGCTCGTCGCCTGGGTGCTGTTCGGGCTCGCGGCGGCGGCCATCGCAGCCGTCGTGGGCTTCATCCTCACGCTTGCCAACACCGGGCGCGGCAGCGGCTGGTCGAGCGGCGGCGGCTGGAGCGGCGGTTCGTCGGGCGGCTCCTCGTCCAGCTGGGGCGGCGGAGGCGGCGGCAGCTTCGGCGGCGGCGGCTCCTCGGGACGCTGGTAGGAGCGCCCGGTGCGCTGGATCCGCCATCTCTTTCTCGACCATTTCGCCCTCCGGCGCGCGTTTCCGCGCGCTTCGCTCGAGGCCATCGGCCGCGCGGTCGCCGAACAGGAGAAGCGCCATCGCGGCGAGCTGCGCGTCGCGATCGAGGGCGGCCTGCCGCTGCGGGCGCTGATCGCGAGCCGTAGCTCGCGCGATCGATCGCTCGAGCTCTTCGCGCGGCTGCGCGTAGGCGAGACCGAAGACCGCGCGGGCGTGCTGCTGTACCTGCTGCTCGCCGACCGGCGCGTCGAGATCGTCGCCGACCGCGGCATCCACGAGCGCGTGGGCGCGGCGGCCTGGGAGACGATCTGCGGCGCGATGCAGCAGGAATTCGCGGCGGGCCGCTACGAGGCGGGCGTGCTCGCCGGGCTCGCCGCGGTGAGCGACCTGCTCGCGCAGCATTTCCCCGCTCGGCCGGGCGAGAATCCAAACGAGCTGCTCGATTCGCCCGTAGTGATCTAGCTGTTACTCCTCCGATACGCGGCCGACATGCGCCGATAACTGCGCGCGCGCATTGTGGCGCGAGTCCAGTCGATGCCAAGGAGGAACAATGTCTGTACCCGAGCCTTTCGTTCGCGCAGCGGGCGCCAGCGGCCCCGGGGTCGTCTGCACGCACGCCAACGCCAGCAATTCCGCGCAGTGGCGCGGGCTGATGGAGCTGCTCGCGCCGGCGTACCGAGTGCTGGCGCCAGACTCGTACGGCGCAGGCAGGAGCCCCGAATGGCATGGCGAGCGGGAGATAACGCTCGCCGACGAGGTCGCGTTGCTCGAGCCGGCTCTCGCGCGCGCCGGCGCGCCGCTCGCGCTGGTGGGGCACTCGTACGGCGGCGCGGTGGCGCTCAAGGCGGCGCTCGCGAATCCGGGGCGGGTTCACGCGCTTGCGCTGTACGAGCCGACGCTGTTCTCGCTCATCGAATCCGAGAAGCGCGCGCCCAACGATGCCGACGGCATCCGCAATGCCGTCGCCCGTTCGATTGGGGCGCTGGACGCAGGGGACCAGGACGCCGCCGCGCGGCACTTTATCGACTATTGGATGGGCGAGGGCGCCTGGCAAAATACGCCTGATGCGCGCAAGCCCGCGATCGCCGCGTCGATCGCGAACGTGCGCCGCTGGGCGCACGCGCTGACGACCGAGCCCGCGACGCTTGCCGCGTTCCGAACGCTCGACATCCCCGTTCTCTACATGGTCGGCGGGCGCTCGACCACGTCGGCGCACGGCGTCGCGCGCCTTCTGACGCGTGCGCTGCCACGCGTCGAGATCGTCAAATTCGAGGAGCTGGGCCACATGGGCCCGGTCACGCACCCGGAGCCGGTGAATGCGGCGATCCGGGAATTCCTCGCGAGGACGCTAGCGCTCGAGGACGTCGGCGTACTCGGTTGAGCGGCCGCGCGCGGCCTGCGCGACACGGCGGTTCGGCAACAGGCCCTGCGCGTCAGTGGATCTCCGGCTCCGCGGTCGGCGCGGTGCCCTCGAGGAAGTCGAAATCGCAGCCCTCGTTCGCCTGCTTCACGTGGCGCGAGAAGATCGCGCCGTAGCTTCTGTCGTACTTGGGCGCCGCGCGCTTCCACGACTTTTTCCTCTTTTCGAAATCTTGCGGGGAGATCTTCAGGTCCACGGCTTTCCGTTCCACGTCCAGTTCGATCAGGTCTCCGTTCCGGACCAGGGCGAGCGGGCCGCCGACGTAGGCCTCGGGCGCGACGTGCAGGATGCAGGTGCCGTAGCTCGTGCCGCTCATGCGGCCGTCCGAAATACGCACCATGTCCTTGACGCCCGCTTTCACCAGCTTCTTCGGGATCGGCAGCATGCCCCACTCGGGAAAGCCCGGCCCGCCGAGCGGCCCCGCATTCTTCAGCACGAGCACGCTCGAGGCGTCGACCTCCAGGTCGTCGCGGTCGATGCGCGCGGCCATGTCGTTGTAGTCCTCGAACACCACCGCCTTGCCCGTGTGCCTGAGCAGCTTCGGGTCCGCCGCGCTCGTCTTCAGCACCGCGCCGTCGGGCGCGAGCGAGCCGCGCAGCATCACCAGGCCGCCCGACTTCTTCAGCGGCCGGTCGCGCGGCAGGATCACCTCCGCGTTCCAGACCTTGGCGCCCTCGATGTTCTCGCCGAGCGTCCTGCCGTTTACGGTCTTGGCCTTCAAGTCCAACAGATCTTTCAACGAGGAGAGCAAGGCCCTCAAGCCACCCGCATAGAAGAAATCTTCCATCAGGTACTGGTCGCCGGAGGGGCGCACGTTGGCGATCACGGGCACTTTCGCCGAGATCTCGTTGTAGCGCTCGAGCGGGAAGGCGAGCCCGGCGCGCCCGGCCATCGCGACGAGGTGCACTACCGCGTTGGTCGAGCCGCCCATGGCCATCAGCGTGGTGATGGCGTTGTCGAACGAGCCGCGCGAGAGGAAGTCGCGCGGCTTCAGGTCCTCCCAGACCATCTCTACGATGCGCTTGCCGGTAAGCGTCGCCATGCGCGCGTGGTTGGAGTCGGGCGCCGGGATCGAGGAATAGCCCGGCAGCGTGAAGCCGAGCGCTTCCGCCAGCGACATCATGGTGGCCGCCGTGCCCATGGTCATGCAGGTACCCGGCGACCGGGCGATCGTGTCCTCGATGCCCTGCCAGTCGGCCTCCGTGATGCGCCCGGCGCGCAGCTCGTCCCAGTACTTCCAGGTGTCGGAGCCCGAGCCCAGCGTCCGGTCCCGCCAGTGGCTGTTCAGCATCGGGCCGGCGGGCAGGTAGATCGCCGGCAGGTTCATGCTGGTCGCGCCCATGATGAGGCCCGGCGTGGTCTTGTCGCAGCCGCCCATCAGCACGCAGCCGTCCACGGGATAGGAACGCAGCAGCTCCTCGGTCTCCATGGCGAGGAAGTTGCGGTACATCATCGTGGTCGGCTTCTGCATGGTCTCGGCGAGCGCCATCGCCGGCATCTCGAGCGGGAAGCCGCCCGCCTGCCAGACGCCGCGCTTGACCTCCTCGGCGCGCTGCCGGAAATGCGTGTGGCAATGGTTGATGTCGGACCAGGTGTTGATGATCGCGATCACCGGCTTGCCGCGGTAGTCCGTGCGGTCGTAGCCCATCTGGGCGGCGCGCGAGCGGTGACCGAACGAGCGCAGGTCCTTGACGCCGAACCAGCGGTGCGAACGCAATTCTTCGGGCTTTTTCCTCGCCACGGGGCCTCCTCGGTCGAGCGGGGATTGTAAACTCCGCCCATGGCCTACGGCGGCGAGTTCATCCTGCGGCCGCGCAGCTGGCGCCGGCTCGCGCGCTTCGCAGGCTACGCGGTCGCGGCGGCGCTGTCGCCGTCCACCTACTCGCCGGCGGCGCGCGAGATGGCGGTGCGCCAGATCTATTTCATGGCCTGGCGGGTGCTGGGGGGCTACCTGCTGTTCACCGCGGTGATGAGCGTGGTGCTCATCGAGGTCGTGAGCCAGGCCGCGCGCACCTACGGCGTATCGCAGTACGCGCTCGAGCTCGTGCTGCGCGTGCTGGTGCTCGAGGTGATCCCGCTGATGACTGCGCTGTTCGTCGCGCTGCGCACCGGCTCCGAAGTCGGCGCGGAAATCGCGCTGATGCGCGTATCCGGAGAGATCGGCGACAGCGAGCAGATCGGTGCGACGCCGCTGTACACCGAGCTCGCGCCGCGCGTCGCGGCCGCGGCGCTCTCGGTGTTCGCGCTCAATACGCTCGCCTGCGCGCTCGCGAGCGGGCTCACTTACACCGTCTTCTTCGGCTTCAGCGACGCGGGCTTCGAGGGCTTCACGCGGGTCGTCGCCAAGGTCTTCGACGAGATGGTGCTCGCCGGCTTCCTGCTCAAGAGCCTGCTGTTCGGTCTCGCGGTGGCGCTGATCCCGATCGCCACCGGCCTCGAGGCCGAGCGCGGCGAGCCGCGCTCGGTGCCGTTCGCGGTGCTCGCGGGCCTGGTGAAGCTGTTTTTTGTCGTCGGCTTCGTCGCGGTGCTGTCGCTGGTGGTGAAATACGTCTGATGGCCGATCAAGCGGACAAGCCGGGCGGCACGGGGACGGGCGGCCTCTCGCTGCTGCCGCGCAGCCTCGGCGTCAAGGTCGGCATCCTGATCGGCCTGTCGGTCATCGTCGCCGCCGGCTTCATCGTCTACGTGCTCTACGCGCGCGGCACCTTCGAGCAGACGCAGCGCCTGTACCTCATCGCCGACAACGCCGAGGGCATCAGCGCCGGCGCGGACCTCAGCTTCGCGGGCTTCCCGATCGGGCGCGTGCGCCGCATCCGGCTGCGCGACGACGGCAAGGTGCGCATCGCCGTGCGCATCCCGGTCGAGGACGCGAAGTGGCTGCGCGCGTCGAGCGTGTTCGTGCTCGACGTGCCGCTCGTCGGCGCGGCCAAGCTGCGCGCGTACACCTCCGACCTGCAGGATGCGCCGCTGCCCGACCGCGCCGAGCGCCCGCTGCTGCGCGGCGACACTGCCCAGGAGATCCCGCGGCTGGTGGCCACCGCGCGCGGCATCCTCGAGAGCCTCGAAGAGCTCGTGCAGGCGGGCTCGAACCTGCGGCAGAGCATCGCCAACGCACGCGCCGTGACCGAGCGCATGGCAGGCAAGTACGGCGTGCTGGGCGGGATGCTCGGCAACGAGGAGAACGCTCGCAAGCTGATCGCGGCGATCGACCACGCGAATGCACTGCTCGCGCGGCTGGACGGCGTGGTCGCGAAGGCCGACCGGCAGGTCTTCGGGCAGGACGGCATTGCCGAGGAGACGAAGAAGGCGGTCGTGCAGGCGAACCAGATCCTCGGCGAGGTGCGCGTAAGCCTGAAGCGCGTCGACGGCATTCTCGCCGACGCCCAGGCTGTCGCGAGCAATGCCAAGACTGCCACCGCCGACCTCGGCGCGCTGCGCGCCGAGGTGGAGGCGAGCCTGCGCAAGGTGTCCGCGCTGATCGACGAGATCAACCGCAAGTGGCCGTTCGAGCGCGACACGAAGATCAAGCTGCCGTGAAGTATTTCTATCTTTTGCCGGGGATTCTTCTTTTTGGCTGCGCAGGCGGACCGCCGCCGCCGGCGTGGCAGGCAGGCGCGAAATACTCGCTCGACGCCTTCCAGCAGGCCTACCTGCGCGGCGAGACGCGCGTCGCGGACCTGGAGTTCGCGCGCGCGCGCGCCGAGCTCGCGAGCACGGGCAGCCCGTCACTTGTCGCGCGCGCTGAGCTCATCCGCTGCGCGGCGCGCACCGCGAGCCTGGAATTCGACGACTGCCCCGGCTTCGAGAAGCTGCGCGCCGATGCCGGTCCTGAAGAACTGGCATATGCCGACTTCCTCGCCGGACGCGCGGCGCGCGCGGCTGCGGAAGATCCGGTTTCAAGGCTCGTATCGCTCGGGGTGCAGTTCAAGGCCGGGAAAGCAGCCCCGGAATCCATCGCTTCTGCGGTCGAGCTCGCCTCCGCGCAAGGCTGGCGCCGGCCGCTGCTCGCCTGGCTCGGCGTCGAGGAAAAGCGCGCCGAGGCGGCGGGCGACGCGGCGGCGCTGGCCGCGATCCGCCGCCGGATCGCACTCGTTTCAGGAAAACCCTGAAACCGCACCTTTTGATCCGGCCTGTCTGACCCGAATCGATTCCTTGTTTGCCATAACGCCCCTTGCGCGAGCCCCCTTGACGCCGCTGCATGACCGATTGTGGCACCAACTCACCGCTTGGCACGCCGGGATCCGGCCGCAGACGCCAGCATCGTGCGGCAAGGACAGGAAGGAAATTCCTATCCCTTACCCTTCCTCTGGCCAAGCGCGTGCAGTGTGCAGGACACGGAGGATCTCCACGTTCTCGCCGCGTACCCGGTAGGCCAGGATGTAGGGGAGATGGCCGATCACCAGTTCGCGGGTGCCGAGCACGCGGCCGGCGCGGCCGATCGCGGGAAATCCGGGCAGCAGGGTCTCGGCCTGGTCGATCAGCTCCAGTACGACGCGGGCCGCCGCCGCCGGACTGTCCTGGCCGATGTACTCGGCGATTTCGTCGAGATCCCGCTCAGCGAGCGGCGTCCAGCGCAGCCGCAAGCTTCTTCTCCCACTTCGCCTTCAGCCTGGCGTGGTCGATCATGCGGCCGCGGTTGGCCTCGCGCACGCCGGCCTCGATCGCGGCAATCTGCCATTCGTTGAGGTCGAGGTACTGGCGCACCGCGTCCGCCGCCAGCGCGGCACGGCTGCGCTCGGTGGCCTTTGCCAGCTTGTCGAGCCGCTTGCGCGTCCTCCTGTCCAGCCTCAGGGTCACCGGTTCGGACATGCGCGCTCCATGTACACAATGTGTACATTCTCCGGACCACGCTTGGGCGCGTCAACTGCGTCGGTAAAGCCTGGGCCGCCGCGCAGAGGGCAGCCTAGCCGGGCAGCGGAGGCCACTCGCCGTTGCGGTAGCGGTCGAGCGAGGCCCAGATCGCGTTCTGCGCCATCTCGCGCCGCTCGTCCTGCAGCGCGAGGTTCGCCTCGTTGTGCTGCGCCGGCCAATGCTGCGCCGGGCGCAGCGCGGCGTGGCGCGAATTCACGTACACCGCGTAGAACCACGCGAGCGCGCCGGAGAGCCCGTACTTGAGCTCCGTGAGGTCGAAGAGCGCAAAGCCGTTGCGCGCCAGCACCTCGTGGATCGGGGCGAAGTCCTCGACGAGGATCTCTACGGCGACGGCTTCGGTGCGCGCGAGCGTGGCGCGGCCGCCCGCGAGCGCGGCAGCCTCCGCGCCCTGGATGTCGAGCTTGAGCAGGTAAGGGCCGGGCAGCGCGGTCTCGGCGATCAGGGCGTCGAGGCTGCGCAGCGGCACGCGCCGCGGCTTCGCCTCGCGCAGATCGTTGACGCCGGCCCAGTAGCGGTCGTCCGGCGCGCGGATCGAGCTCCAGTAGGGGTGCTCGCCACGGTGCAGCTCGATCGATCCGCCGTCGCTCTCGCCCACGGCGCAGATGCGGTAGTGGCCGCCCAGCGTGCGCTGGATCGTCGCGAGCGAATCGCGGTAATCGTCCTGCGCATCGACGTTGAGGATCGCGGCGCCGCGCGTCGGCCCCTGCTCGGCGAGCATCACGGACAGGCTGCCGTCCGCGCAGCCCAGATCGATCATGCCGCCGAAGCGCAGGCCCGCACGCCAGAGCCAGTCGATCGCGTGGACGTAGCTGCGGGGCTCGTCCACGTCAGGCGGCGGCGCGATGCTTCAGCGGCACGCCGTTCAGGCGCTGCAGCTCGTCGAACGTCAGTCCCTCGGCGCAGATCTCGACGAGGTGCAGTCCGTCGGGCTTGACGTCGATGACGGCGAGGTCGGTGTAGACGCGCGTCACGCAGCGCAGGCCGGTGAGCGGGTACGTGCAGCGCTCTACGATCTTCGACTCGCCCTTCTTGGTGAGGTGCTCCATCGTGACGAACACCTGCTTCGCGCCGGCGGCAAGGTCCATCGCGCCGCCCACGGCCGGAATCGCGTCCGGCTCGCCCGTGTGCCAGTTGGCGATGTCGCCGGCGGCCGAAACCTGGAAGGCGCCGAGCACGCAGATGTCGATATGGCCGCCGCGGATCATGCCGAACGAGTCGGCGTGGTGAAAGTACGAGGCGCCCGGCAGCGCGGTCGCCGGGTTCTTGCCGGCGTCGATGAGATCCTCGTCCTCCGTTCCCGGCGCGGGCTTTGGCCCCAGGCCGAGGATGCCGTTCTCGCTGTGCAGGACGATCTCGCGGTCCTTCGGCACGTGGTTGGCGACCAGCGTAGGCAGGCCGATGCCGAGGTTGACGCAGGCGCCGTTCGGGATGTCGCGCGCGACGCGCGCGGCGATCTGGTTGCGGTCGAGCTTCTTCATGCGGCCTTCCTCATCTTCTGCGCGCGCACCACGCGCTGCACGAAGATGCCGGGCGTGACGACCGCCTCCGGATCGAGCTGCCCGAGCTCCACGGTCTCGCGCACCTGCGCGACCGTGCATTTCGCCGCCGCGGCCATGATCGGCCCGAAGTTGCGCGCGGTCATGCGGTAGGTGAGGTTGCCCCAGCGGTCCGCGCGATCGGCCTTGATGAGCGCGTAGTCGGCGTGTATCGGGTACTCGAGCACGTAGTCGCGTCCATTGATATGGCGAGTCTCCTTGCCTTCGCCCAGCCTGGTGCCGAACGCGGTCGGCGTGAAGAAGGCGCCGATGCCCGCGCCCGCGGCGCGGATGCGCTCGGCGAGCGTGCCCTGCGGCACGAGCTCCAGCTCGATCTTGCCGGCGCGGTACAGGCGGTCGAAGTGCCAGGAGTCCGCCTGGCGCGGAAACGAGCAGAGGATCTTGCGCACGCGCCCGGCGCCGATCAGCGCGGCGAGGCCCGCATCCGCGTTGCCTGCGTTGTTGTTGACGACAGTGAGGTCCTTCGCGCCCTGTGCGATCAGGCAGTCGATGAGCTCGGCGGGCATGCCCGCGTTGCCGAAGCCGCCGATCATCACCGTGGCGCCGTCGGGCAGGTCCGCGAGAGCGGCTTCGGGAGTGGGAAATATCTTGTTGATCATCCGGCGATTATCGCCGATGCCTTCCGGGGCTTCTCCTCATAACTCACTTTTAGTCACTTTCGCAACTCATTGATATCTAAAAAGAACTAAAACCGAGATTTCGCCTCCGGTAGTTGTCCTAAGTTGTTGTCATCGCTAGAGAATTTCCTTCCCTTCGCTTGACCCCGCGCGCGTTTTTCGCATAAAGTGGGAAAACGTAGAAAAAAGTGGCCTAAAAATGCCCGGTTGGTGTCCTTGGCCAGTCCGAGTGGAGAGAAGGGAGACAGATGGGCGGGATGTTTCACGGCGCGACCGTCTTGACGCTGGATGCCAAGGGCCGGCTCGCCATTCCCACGCGCTACCGCGAAGCGCTCGAGGCCTCCAGCCGCGCGCTGGTGCTCACCGCGCACCCGGATGGCTGCGCGCTGCTCTACCCCGAGGCCGAATGGGAGCGCGTGCGCGCGCAGGTGGAGAAATTCCCGAGCTTCGACCCGCGCGCGAGCTGGTGGAAGCGCCTGCTGCTCGGCTTCGAGGAGCACCTGGTGCCGGACGCCTCCGGCCGAGTGCTGATTTCGGGCGCGCTGCGCATGCACGCGCGCCTGGAGCGCGAGGCGATGCTGGTCGGGCAGAGCCATTATTTCGAGCTCTGGGACCCGGGCGTGTGGAACGCGAAGTACGCCGCGGCGCTCGAGGGCTCCGGCTCTCTGCCGCCCGGCACGGAGAATTTCTCGCTGTGACGGCGGGCGCGGACGATGAGCCCCGCCTCGTCCACCCCTGCAGCGCACCGTCCCGTGCTTCTCGAGGAGGCGCTCGCGGCGCTCGCCCTGCGCGCCGACGGCATCTACGTGGACGCCACGTTCGGACGCGGCGGGCACAGCCGCGCGATCCTCGAGCGGCTCGGGGCTTCCGGCCGGCTGATCGCGCTCGATCGCGATCCCGAGGCGGTGGCCGCGGCGCGCGCCATCGCCGACCCGCGCTTCAGCATCACGCACGCCCCCTTCAGCGAGCTCTCGCGCGTGCTCGACGCGCAGGGCGCGCGCGAGGTGCAGGGCGTGCTCGCGGACCTGGGCGTTTCCTCGCCGCAGCTCGAGGACGCCTCGCGCGGCTTCTCGTTCCGGCGCGCGGGGCCGCTCGACATGCGCATGGATCCGAGCCGCGGCGTATCCGCCGCGGACTGGCTGGCCACGGCAACGGAACGACAAATCGGGGAGGCAATCGGCAGCTATGGCGAAGAACGGTTTGCTAAACAGGTTGCAAAGGCGATTGTTGCTGCTCGCGCACGCGAGCCGCTCCTCCGCACCGAGCAGCTTGCCGCTGTCGTGGCTGCGGCGGTCCCCACACGGGAGGTCGGCCAGGATCCGGCGACGCGCACCTTTCAGGCTCTACGGATTCTCGTCAATCGGGAGCTTGAGGAGGTCGCGCTGATGCTGCCGCAGGCCATCGCGCGCCTCGCCCCGGGCGGACG
>DATKKT010000037.1:0-22940 GCA_035542795.1 Burkholderiales bacterium | reverse complement strand
CGGCCGCGTCGTCGCCTTTCTCGCAGGTCCCGCTTCCTCCGGCATGAGCGGCGACGTGATCTACGTCGACGCCGGCCTGCACAACATGGCTTGACCGCCGCGGATCGCCCACCAATGTCCCTCAGCCGTGACACGAAGTACCCGACCCGCCGCGCTTACGTCGTCAAAGTACGCAGCGACGCCAGCTCCGGCTCGCTCGCCGGCCGCGTGGAAAACCTCTTCACGGGGCAGAGCCACGAATTCTCCTCGGGCGGCGAGCTGCTCGATTCAATTGCGAGCGACCTCGCGGCGATCGCCGCTGAGCACCCCGCTGACCGGAAGGACGGAAAGCCATGAGCGAGACGAAGGATCCCGTGTACCGCATGCTGTGGAGCGAAGATCTCGAGGAAGTCGACCGTGAGATCGCGAGGCTCGCGCTCCTTTGCCAGGTGAGGCTGCTCCAGCCCGGCGTGATCTCGCGCGTGCTGCACCGGGATACCTCCGTGTGCGGCACTTACAACGCCTTGGCATTCCGGATGCTGCACGACATGCTGATGCTGCATCTGGCGATACGGGACAAGTCGGCCGATTCGTTCGGCCAGGCGCAGACCGCGGCGATGGAGGACCTGATCATCGAGCGGCTTACGAAGGCCCACCCCGAGCTCGCCGGACCGTGGCCGCCGCGTTGAGGTAGCGAATGGACACCGCCATGGTCGGGGCCTTGTCGGGCGTGCTGGGCTCGCTGATCGGCGGCACGGCGACGGCCGCGACCACCTGGGTCAGCCAGAACCGGCTCAACCGCCGCGAAATCTTGCGCGAGGAGCTGCGCAAGCGCGAGACGCTGTACGGCGAGTTCATCGGCGAGTGCGCCAGGCTGCTCATGGACGCACTCGGCCACACGCTGGAGAAGCCCGAGACGCTGCTGCCTGCATACGCGCTGCTCAACCGCATCCGGCTTTGCGCTTCGCAGCCGGTCCTCGCCCGTGCCGAGGAGCTGACGAGGCACATCACCGACCAGTACTTCGCCCGCAACCTGACGGTGGAGGAATTCCGCAGTCTGGCGCACTCGAATGAGGCCGATCCCCTGAGGTCCTTCGGAGAGGCCTGCAGGGCAGAGCTCAAATCGCTGCGCGGCCGGATCTAGCGTCCGCATCGCGACCGAATGCCGACGATTCGCTGACACCTCCACGCGGCCCTTCCTCTACGCTGAATCCCGATGAAACGATATCCGCTCATGTTGTGCTTCGCGGTCGCCCTGGCCGGCTGTTCGACGCCGGTGCTGCATTCGACCGTCGAGGTGCCCGGACGCTACGCGCAGGCGGGCGGCGCAGTGGAGCAGGAACCCGAGGTCGCCTGGTGGGAAGGATTCGGCGACCCGGTGCTTTCCGACCTGATCCGCCGCGCAGCACACGAGAACCGCGACATCAAGATGGCCGCCGAGCGCGTGCGGGCCGCGCGCGCGGGCGAGACGGTCAGCCGCTCGTGGCTGTTTCCGAGCATCGGCGTCGCCGCCACGGGCGCCAAGTACAGCACGGGCTACAGCACGGCCAGCAAGCAGCTCGCTCCGGACATCGACGCTTATGGCGCCGGCGTCACGGTTTCCTGGGAAGTCGATCTCGCAGGCCGCTTGCGCGCCGGCGCGTCCGCAGCGGCCGCCGATGCGCTGGCGGCCGAGCACGGCGCGCGCGGCGTGCGCCTGCTGGTGCTGACCGACGTCGCCAGCAACTACTTCACGCTGGTGGGCGCGCTGCGCCAGCTCGAAACAGTGCGCGCGATATCTGTGGCGCAGGACGAGACACTGCGCCTGGTGGCCGCGCGGCAACGCGTGGGGCTGGCCACGCCGTTCGACGTGGAGCGCGCGCAGACCGATGCGTCGAGGGCGCGCGCGGCGATGCCGCCGCTGGAGACCGCCGTCGCAGTTTCTCGGCACCGCATCGCAGTGCTCATCGGCGACCAGGCGTTCAACGCCTCGGCGATCGCGACCTGGAACGGGCAAGCGTCCGTTCCGCCTGCGCGCCCTGGACAGCCTGCGGCGCTGCTGCAGCGCAGGCCCGATCTGCTGATGCTGAGCGCGCAGCTGGATGCGGCCAACGCCCGCCGGCAGCAAGCGGCGGCGGAGTGGTTCCCGCGGCTGTTCCTCGGCGGCATGTTCGGCCAGCAAGGCCTGGAGCTCAACAATTTCAGCCTCGGCGCCACGCGCTTCACGGGCGTGTTCGGACTCCTCGCGATGCCGCTGTTCAACGCCGGGCGGACGCAGGCCGTCAACGACATCGCCGAGAGCCGGCAGTCCGAAGCGCTGATCCGCTACGAGGACGGCATCGTGCGCGCGCTCGAGGACGTCGAGAATTCCCTGGTGGCGCTGCGCGACGAGCGGCAGCGGTCCGACTTGCTGCAGGCGGCCGCCGCCTCGGCCGAGGCGGCCCTCGGCCGTGCGCAATCGCTTTACAACCGGGGCCAGATCGACTTGCTGCCGCTGCTCGATGCGCAGCGCGCGCGCCTTGCCGCGCGGCTCGGCGCCAACGACAGCCGGACGCAGGTGCTGCTCGACAGCGTGCAGCTTTACAAGGCGCTGGGCGGAGGCTGGCAGGTCTTCGAGCCCGTCGCAAAAGCCAAGGAGCCGTCGTGAAAAACTCTCTCGCCGCGGCGGTTCTCGCCGCTCCGCTCGCCGCGCTGCTGACCGCGTGCAGCCCCGGCACTCCGCCCGCCGAGGCGCTGCGCGCCGTTCGCACCGCCGTCATTCGGTACGACCGCGCCGGCGACGTCAACCGCTACGTCGGCACCGTCCTCTCACGCCACGAGGTGGACCAGGCGTTCCGCGTCGGCGGCAAGATCGCGGAGCGCAAAGTGGATGTCGGCCAGACCGTGCGCGAGGGCGACGTGCTCGCGGTGCTCGACGCGGTGGATTACCGGCTGGCCGAGGAAGCTGCCCGCCAGCAGCTCGTCGCCTCCACGGCGCAGGCGCGCCAAGCCGAATCGGACCGCAAGCGCCTGGAGGCCCTCAAGCAGGACGGATCCGTGAGCGCCGCCGACGAGGAGCAAGCCCAGACGCGTGCGCAGCAGACCAGGGCCGCCGCGGAAGCGGACGAGCGGAAGCTCGAGCTCGCGCGCAACCGCCTCGTGTACACGGTGCTGCGGGCACCGCGCAGCGGGGTGGTCACCGCAGTTCGCCTTGAAGTGGGCCAGGTCGTCGCAGAAGGCCAGCCGGTGGTGTCGATTGCGAACCCCGGCGAGCCCGAGATCGTCGTCGACGTGCCCGAGGACCATGTCGAGACGTTCAAGACGGCGAAATTCAAGGCCTCGCTTGCGAGCGCGCCGGAAGAGACCTTCGACGTCGCGCTGCGCGAGCTCGCGCCGCAGGCGGCCGCGCAGACGCGGACTTATCGGGCGCGCCTGAAGCCCGCCACGCCACGTGCGCTGCCGCTCGGTGCGACCGCAACGCTGGTTGTCGAGCGCGGCGCAGCCCGGACCTCGGCGGCGGCTATCCCGGCGGCCGCGATCACGCAGGACAGGGGGCAGCCGGCGGTGTGGGTGCTGCACCGCGTAGGCGGCGAGCCGGTGGCTACGGTCGGCCTGGCGCGCGTCACGGTAGACGGATATCGCAATAACGAAGTGCTCGTGTCCGGCCTGCCGGCAGGCGAGCTGGTGGTCGCCGCCGGCGTGCAAAAGATGGCGCCGGGATTGCGCGTCGCGCTGGCGGGCGCCGCGCCGCAGGCGGCCGCGAACGAGCAGGGGCGGCGATGAAATCCTTCAACCTGACGGATTGGGCGCTGAAGCACCGCGCCATCGTCCTGTTCCTCATCCTGGTCATCGCGGTCGCCGGAACGCTGTCCTTCACCCGGCTCGGCCAGCTCGAGGACCCGAATTTCTCGGTGCCGTCGATGACGGTGATGGTTTTCTGGCCCGGCGCGACCGCCCAGCAGGTCCAGGACGAGGTGCTCAATCGCATGGAGAAGAAGTTCGAGCAGCTCGATCATTTCGAGAAGGTGGTCACGTTCGCGCGCCAGGGGTACGGCGGCATGACGATCAGCGTCTGGGGCGGCACCTCGAAGGCGGACCAGCGCGAGGCCTGGTACCAGGCGCGCAAGAAATTCAGCGACATCAAGCTCGAGCTGCCCGAGGGCGTGGTGGGGCCGGTTTTCAACGACGAGTACGGCGATGTCTCGGGGCTGCTCTACGCCGTCAAGGGCGACGGGGTCGGGCTGGGCGAACTCTCCGACGTGGCCGAGGACATCAAGCGGCGCCTACTAAAGGTGCCCATGGTGAAGAAGGTCGACGTCTACGGCAAACAGGCCAAGAAGGTGTACGTCGAGTTCTCTCACCAGCGCCTCGCCGCGCTCGGTATCACGCCGATCATGATCGCCGAGAGCCTGCGCAACCAGAACAGCCTGCTTCCCGCCGGCTCGGTCGACACCCGGGGCGACCGCGTGCTGGTGCGCGTAACCGGGCAGTTCGCTTCCGAGGACGACATCCGCAACGTGCCGATCTCTGCCGGTGGCAGAACGATCAAGCTCGGCGATTTCACCACCGTCACGCGCGGCTACGAGGATCCGCCCACTTATACGGTGCGGCACAACGGCCAGCAGGTGCTGATGCTCGGCATCGTGATGACGGACGACGGCAACATCGTCGATCTCGGCAAGGCCGTCGAGCACGCCGTGGCCAAGATCCAGGCCGAGCTGCCCTACGGCGTGGAGCTGGAGCGCGTCGCCGACCAGCCGAACACGGTGGCGGACGCGGTCTGGGAATTCGAGCGCTCGCTGATGGAAGCGCTCGCCATCGTCCTCGCGGTCAGCCTGCTCAGCCTGGGCTGGCGCACCGGCATCGTGGTCGGCCTCGCCGTGCCGATCGTGCTCGGCATGGTCGCGATCTTCATGCTCGCCACCGGCTGGAACCTCGAGCGCGTGTCGCTCGGCTCGCTCATCATCGCACTCGGCCTGCTCGTGGACGACGGCATCATCGCGGTCGAGATGATGGTGGTGAAGATGGAGCAGGGGTGGGACCGCCTCAAGTCCGCCGCCTTCTCGTACGAAGCGACCGCCTTCCCGCGGCTCACCGGGGCGCTGGTCACCGTCGCCGCCTTCATGCCGATCGGGTTCTCGAAATCCGTCACCGGCGAATACGCGGGCGGCATCTTCTGGATCGTCGGCACCGCCGTGATCCTTTCCTGGGTGGTGTCGGGCATCATCACGCCCTATCTCGCCGTGAAGATGCTGCCGGATTTCGCGGCCCATCACCATGGCGGGAGCGCGCCGGACCCGTATGACACCGGCTTCTACAGGAAGCTGCGCCGTGCGATCGATGCCGCGCTCGAGCGCCGCTGGCTCGTCATCGGCGTCACGGCAGGCGCGCTTGCGCTCGCGCTCGCCGGGATGAAGCTCGTGCCCCAGCAGTTCTTTCCGAACAGCTCGCGGCCGGAGCTGATCGTCGACCTGCGCATGAAGGAAGGAGCCTCCTTTGCGGCGACCACCGAGCAGGTCAAGCGCCTCGAAGCGGTGCTTGCCCACGACGAGGACGTGCGCTTCTACACCGCGTACACGGGAGCCGGCTCGCCGCGCTTCTACCTCGCGCTCAATCCGGAGTTGCCCAACCCCGGCTATGCCCAGTTCATCGTCATGACGAAGGACCTCGAGGCGCGCGAGCGGGTGCGCGCGCGGCTGATGGCCGCGGCGCCCGGACAGTTCCCCGAGGCCTGGCTGCGCGTCACGCGCCTGGAGCTCGGGCCCCCGGTCGGTTTTCCGGTGCAGTTCCGGGTGGTCGGGCCGGACACGCAGAAGGTGCGCGCCATCGCGCGCGAGGTCGAAAGCGTCGTCGCCGCCAGCCCGCTGGTGCGCGACGTGCAGCTGGACTGGAACGATCCGGTGCGCACGATGCGGGTCGAGCTCGACCAGGACAAGGCGCGCGTGCTCGGCCTTGCGCCGGCCGACGTGGCGCTGGTGACGCAGATCGTCATGAGCGGCGCGACGCTATCCCAGCTGCGCGAGCACGAGGACCTGATCGACATCGTCGCCCGCGCCGCGCCCGAGGAGCGCCGCAACCTCGACACCCTGAAGGACATCAATCTTTACACGCGGCACGGCACGGTCGTGCCGCTATCGCAAGTGGCGCGCGTGACCTACGAGCTCGAAGAGCCGGTGCTCTGGCGGCGCAACCGCGACATGGCGATCACCGTGCGCGCCGACGTCAAGGATGGCGAGCAGGGTGTGTCGGTCACCCAGTCGATCCGCCCGAAGCTGAAGGGCATCGAGGCGAAGCTGCCCTTCGGCTATCGCATCGACGTCGGCGGCGCGGTCGAGGAAAGCGACAAGGCGAACCGCGCGCTCGCCGCGGTGGCGCCCGTGATGCTCCTCACCATTCTCGCCATCCTCATGCTGCAGCTGCAGAGCTTCTCGAGCATGACGATGGTCTTCCTCACCGCGCCGCTCGGTCTGGTGGGCGTCGTGCCCGCGCTGCTGGTCACCCGGGCGCCGCTCGGCTTCGTCGCCATCCTCGGCGTCATCGCGCTCTCGGGAATGATCATGCGCAACTCGGTGATCCTGGTCGACCAGGTCCGCGCCGAGATGGCCGAAGGCCGCGATCCCTGGAGCGCCGTGGTCGAGGCGGCCGTGCACCGGACCCGCCCCGTCGCGCTCACCGCGGCGGCCACCGTGCTCGCCATGATCCCGCTCACGCGCAGCGTGTTCTGGGGCCCGATGGCGATCGCCATCATGGGCGGCCTCAGCGTCGCGACGCTGCTCACCATCTTCTTCGTGCCGGCGCTGTATGCGGCCTGGTTCAGGGTCAAGCGCGAAGTCGCGCCGCCGCCTGCCGCCGTCCCGGTACCCGCGCAATAGTCTCCGAAAGAGGTGTCCCCGATGGATTCTTTTACAAAAATCGCCGAAAGCCAGGAACTCGCGGGCAGGGTCGGCGCTCTGCTGCAAAAGCGGCTTGGCGTGCCGGCCGCGCGCTACGCCGAACGCGTCGGCGCAGCCTTGAAGCGCTGTGGTGACGGGGCGTCGTGGGGCGATCCGAGCGCCTACGCGATCGATTTCGCGCAGCGCTCGATCCTTTTCTGCGATGCGCTGCGCCAGCGCGGCAACGACTACGTCGAGACCGTGCAGCGCGGCGCGAAGCCGGTGATGAAGTTCCAGTACAAGATGGTCGCCGACGCCCGCAAGTTCGCGAAGCCGGTGAACTACGCGCTGGTCTCGATCGTTCCGCCCGCCGGCGTGCTGGTGGATCCGAAGAAGCGGCCCTACGTCATCATCGACCCGCGCGCGGGGCACGGCCCGGGCATCGCGGGCTTCAAGGATGATTCGGAAGTGGGTGTCGCGCTCGCCGCCGGCCACCCGGTCTATTTCGTGATGTTCTTCCAGTATCCCGAGAAGGGGCAGACGCTGCTGGACGTCTGCGAGGCGGAGAAGGAGTTCGTGCGCACTGTACGCGCGCGCCATCCCGACAGCCCCAAGCCGGTGATCCTCGGCAACTGCCAGGGCGGGTGGGCCGCGGCGATGCTCGCCGCCGCCGATCCCGACGACATGGGACCGGTGATCCTGATCGGCGCGCCGATGTCGTACTGGGGGGGTGCATGGACGGAGGAGCAGGCGCCCAATCCGATGCGCTATGCGGGCGGCCTGCTCGGCGGCACCTGGCCGGCATCGTTCGGCGCCGACCTCGGCAACGGCCGCTTCGACGGCGCCTACCTGGTCGAGAACTTCGAGTATCTCAACCCGGCGAACACATATTGGGACAAGTACTACCACGTCTTCGCCAACGCCGACACGGAGGCCTCGCGCTTCGTGGAATTCGAGCGCTGGTGGTCGAGCTACTACCTGATGAACCGCGAGGAGATCGAGTGGATCACGCGCAACCTCTTCATCGGCAACAAGCTCTGGTCGGGCGACGTCAAGCAGCGCGACGGCAAGGCGTTCGATCTGCGCGACATCAAGTCGCCGATCATCCTGTTCGCCTCGCTCGGCGACAACATCACGCCGCCTCAGCAGGCCTTCAACTGGGTGGCCGACGTCTATCGCTCGACCGAGGAGATCAAGGCCGGGGGTCACGTCATCGTCGGCCTGGTGCACGAGGACGCTGGGCACCTCGGCATCTTCGTGTCGGGCAAAGTGCACCAGAAGGAAACGCGCAAGCTGGTGGAAGTGATGGAAGCCATCGAGCTGCTCCAGCCGGGCATCTACGGCATGGAGTTCACGCCGCGCGCCGGTGCGGGCGGCGTGCAGGAGTACGACGTCGCGTTCCGCGAATACCGGCTCGAGGACATCGTTGCCAGGGGAAACCCGATCCAGCGCCAGGACGAGCGGCCCTTCGAAGCCGTGCAGACGATGTCCGAGTTCAACCAGCGCGCCTACGAGCTCTTCCTGCGCCCGGCCGTGCAGGCGGGCGCGAACGAATGGAGCGCCCAACTGCTGCGCCACTTCCATCCGTTGCGGGTGCGCAACTGGGCGGTGTCCGACGCCGTCAATCCGTGGCTCGCCTGGCTGCAGCCGGCCGCTCAGGCGGTGAAGGCCAACCGCATCGCGGCGCCGGCCGACTCCGGCTTTCGCAGGCTCGAGGCGCTCGGTGCGGAGATGGTCAGTGCCTCGCTGGACGCCTACCGCGCCGTCAGAGACGCGCTCGCCGAAGCCGCGTTCTTCACGATCTACGGCAATGCGTACCTGGCATACCTCGCGGAGCAGGACGAAGCGAAAGGACGCGCCGGCGAGGCCCCTGCCGATCCACGCGACCGCCCGGCCGTGCAGCAGGCGCTCGCGCGCATCGACCAGGGCGGCTACGCCGAGGCGTTCGCGCGCGTCGGTTTCCTGCTCGCCGGCACCGACGAGCCCATTCCGCTGTCGCTCCTGACGACGGTGCAGGAACTCATCAAGGACTACGCCGACCTCATGCCGCAGCTGCCGGCCGACGAGTGGCGCCGGATCCGCGGCGTCCAGGAAATCATCGTGCGCTACGAGCCCGAGCGCGCGCTCGAGACGCTGCCCAAGCTGCTCGACGACGCGCAGCGTCAACGTCTGGCCTTGCTGCTCGAACGCGTGGTCAGCGACAGGCGCGTCCTGGAACGGGCGCCTACGGCCCAGCAGTCCGTGATGCTGGAACGGGTGCGCAAGGCGCTCGCCGGTGGGCGCAGCCGGCAGGCTGGATTTCGAGCCGAAACCTGAGCCGGCAAGTTCGCATGCCTGCGCCGTCGCGCCCGAAGTCCGTGAATGGGACGTACGTCGCGCCGTAACGGATGTTCGAGTATGAGCACGCATCTTTCCGGATTGACGCGCCAGCGCCTGCGCCGCGTGCCGGTCGTTCTCGGATTGAGCGCGCTTATCGGCGCTCTCTACGGAATCGTAGTCAGCGTTTCTCCGTCCCCGTTCGTCGGGGCGCTGATCGGCGCGGTGAACGGGCTGGTGATCGGCGCCTGCATCGCCTGGTTCGAGCTCTTCGCGCTGCGAACGGGGTCCCTGCGAAGGCTCTCCGCAATCCCCTTCAGTCTCCTGCTCACCCTCAAAGTCGCCGTCTACACCATTGCCGTGGCGGCCATCATCGCTTATGGACCGGGCGAGCACCTCCTGGGCGTCGCGGGCCGGATGGATGCCTCGACGCTAGCGAGGACTGTGGGCTTCTCGATGGCCGTCACGCTGATCTTCGTGGTGATGCTTCAGGCCGCGCGGCTCGTTGGCTATCGAACCTTCGCCGCGCTCCTGGCCGGGCGGTACCACCGCCCGCATGCCGAAAAGCGCTTCTTTCTCTTCGTGGACGTGGTCGGCTCGACTGCGCTCGCCGAGCGCCTGGGAGCTCTTCAGGTACATCGCTTTCTCGCACGTATCTTCACCGCGCTCGCCGAGCCGATCGCCGCCTCGCGGGGCGAGATCTACCAGTACGTAGGCGACGAGATCGTCGTTACCTGGGAGGAATCTGATGGCCGCGGCGATGCGGGTCCGCTTCGGTGTTTGTTTGAGATGCGATCGGCTCTCGCCAGGCTCGCCGACGCCTTTCGCGCCCGCTTCGATGCGGAGCCCGAACTTCGCGCTGCGGTCCACTTTGGCGAGGTCATCACGGGCGAGGTCGGCGAGGAGCGCCGTGCGATCGTGTTCCACGGTGACGTCATGAACGTAGCCGCGCGTCTCGAGCAGGCGACGCGAGAAACGGGCAGCCGATTCATCGCCTCCGAAGAGGCGCTGCTGGCGCTCGGGACCGTAGGGGAGCTACAGTGCCGTGACCTCGGACGCCTGGCGCTGCGTGGGCGACTCGAGCCGATTCACGCTTTTGCGGTCGATGAGCTAAGCGCGCCCGCTTGAAGGTGGTCTGGAGCGCGTGCATGACATCGCATCGCGCGCTCTTGGAATTTCCACATGCGCAATCGCCGTCCGAGCAACGTTCCTCCTCCGAGTCTCGCCGTGCCAGATGAGAACGCGCAGTGATTGACGAGTGGAGCGATCGCTCGCAACTCGGGACGCACGGCAGGCTTCGAGCCCTGATCGAGCTTGCGCCCGACATCGTTGCACTCATCGACCGCGACAGGCTTATGAAATACCTCGGCACGACGGTCGGGTTTGGTTCGACTCTGCTCCGGGCAAGGGCGCCGCATTCTACTTCTCGCTACCGGGCAGCATGCGGAAAGTGGCGAGCTGACGGGGCAGGGGCGGCGGTCTGCCTGAGCTCGCGATGCAGCACCTTGCCGATCGGCGACTTCGGCAGGGCGTCGCGAAACTCGATGCGCACCGGGCGCTTGTAGACGGCGAGGTGGCGCGCGCAGTGCTCGGCGAGGGCCGCCGCCGTGAGCGCCGGGTCGCGCTTGACGACGAACAGGGCGACCGCCTCGCCGCTGCGCGCATGCGGGACGCCGACCGCGCCCGCTTCCTTCACGCCGGGATGCGCGAGCGCCACCTGCTCGATCTCGCTCGGATAGGCCTTATAGCCCGCGACGACGATCACGTCCTTGCGCCGCTCGAGGAACCGGACCCGGCCTTCGGCATCCATCGCGCCGAGGTCGCCGGTGCGCAGCCAGCCGCCGGAAAAGAACGCCTGCGCGGTTTCTTCGGGCGCGTGCCAGTAGCCGCGCATCACCTGCGGGCCGCGCACGCAGATCTCGCCGATTCCGCCGCGCGCGAGCTCGGCGCCTTCTTCGTCACGGACGGAGACCTCGGTGCGCGCCAGGGGCAGGCCCAGCTTGCCGCTGAACGCGCGCGCATCGATGGGGTTGGCGCAGACGCTGGGGGAGGCCTCGGTGAGCCCGTAGCCCTCGACCAGCGGCACGCCCGTTGCCGCCTGCCAGCGCTCCGCGACCTCGCGCTCGAGCGACATGCCGCCCGCAACCGCGACCTTGAGCGCGCCGCGGTTTGCGCGGCACACCGCGGCGAAGCCTTCGGCGTCGAGGAGCGCCTTGTACAGCGTGCTCACTCCCGTGATCGCGGTGAAGCGCGTGCGCTGCAGCTCGCGCAGGAATGCGTTCAGGTCGCGCGGGTTGGCGATCAGAACGTTGCGTCCGCCGAGGCGCATGAAGACGAGAAGATTCGCGGTGAGCGCGAACAGGTGATACAGCGGCAGGGCGGTGACGACGGTCTCCTCGCCCTCCCTGAGAACGCCGCCGATCCACTCCGCGGTCTGCGAGACGTTCGCCACCAGGTTGGCGTGCGCGAGAACGGCGCCCTTGGGACGGCCCGTCGTGCCCCCGGTGTACTGCAGCAGCGCGATATCGTCGGGCTGCACCAGCACCTCCGGAAGCGCCGGCTTGCCGGCGATCGCGTCACGGAAAGGCACCGCGCCCGGCAGCCGCCACGGCTGCACCATGCGCTTCAGGTGCTTGACGGCCGCATTGGCGACCCAGCGCCGCGGCGCAGGCAAGAGGTCGCCGACCTGCGTCGTGATCGCGCGCCGCACGCGCGTGCCGGCGAGCGCGTGCTCTACCGTATGGGCGAAATTCTCCAGCACCACGATCGCCGCCGCCTCGGAGTCGGCAAGCTGATACTGCAGCTCGGACGCGGTATAGAGGGGGTTGACGTTGGTCACGCTCAGCCCCGCGCGCAACGCGCCGATCAGCGCAATCGGATACTGCAGGAGATTGGGCAGCATGAGGGCGATCCGCTCGCCCGGCATGAGGCCCAATTCGGTGCGCAAGTACGCGCCGAAGCGGGCCGAGAGGCGCTCGACCTCGTCGTAGCGCAAGGTGACGCCCATGCTGCTGAACGCCGGCCGCCGCGCGAAGCGCTCGCAACTCGCCTCGAACAGCTCCTTCAAAGTCTCGGCGTCCTTGGGAGCAATCCCGGGCAGCATGGCGGGGCGGGTCCGACGCTACCTGCGCTTCCGATAGGAACCCACCAGCTCGGCCTGCGAAAGGACGTGGCCCTTGATCTTCGCTTCGAGCTTCGCTTTCGACGGCTTGCCAAGGTCGGGCAGGACGGTGTCGAGCGCATAGAGCTTGTGAAAGTAGCGGTGCCTGCCGATGGGCGGACAAGGACCGCCATAGGCCGTGCGCTTCCAGTCGTTCACGCCGTGCAGCGCTCCCGCGGGCAGCGACTTGGCGCCCTCCGGAAGCGCGCCTGCGCTCGCCGGGATGTTGTAGAGCACCCAGTGCACCCACGTCATCCTGGGCGCCGCCGGGTCCGGCGCGTCCGGATCGTCGACGATCAGCACGAGGCTCTTCGCGTTCGCCGGAACGCCGGACCAGGCGAGCGGCGGCGAAACGTCCTGCCCCTCGCAGGTGTACTTTGACGGAATCTCGCCGCCGTCGGCGAAGGCGGTGGAGGTCAGTTTGAGCGTCATTGCCGAACCCTCCTTTTGCTGGGCCGACGCGCTTCCCGAAGCCAAGGCGATCAGGACGATGCACGCGGCGGCGATTCCGTTCATCGGTCTGCGCTTGAGCTGCGGGGCGACTGGCGGACTCGCACCTGCCTGGTCCGGCCGAAGCCGTGCTCGGTCAGTCCTCGGGCCGGTCGAGGAGCGGATCCTGCATGGAAGCATCCCGGACGGCGGGCGCGTCCCGGTCACGACGGCAGATCGTCGGGCTCCACGCTGTCCAAGCGCGGCTCGTCGCGCTGCGGATTCCGCTTCAGCTGGCGTTTCACGCGGTCGTCGCGCGATCTGCTCCTGCCCGTCCCTTCCTGAACGTCCGGCGCGAGCGGCTGCCGCGCGCGCGAGCCGCGCGACTTTGCGTTTCGCTGAGCGAGTCCCGTTGTGCGCTTCTTCATTGGTCCCGGCCTCGACTAGCCACGCTACACCGTGTGTGCGCGCCCGCCTTGCGCGAGGTCAAATGCCGGGACCGGGAATGAGATTCTCTTCGCTCAATGCGGCGGCGGGCTCCGCCGGAAGACGGCGCGGCAGCCCGGCCAAGGTTCGAACTCGGGCATCGCCGCAGGCAAGGTCTCGTGAACGCCGATCACGAGAGCCCCGCCGGGTCGCAGCCGTTTCGCGATACGACCGATCGCAATGCGCGCCTGGTCCTCCGCAAAGTACGTCAGCGCGACGTTTCGGCACAGGACCAGATCGAAAGGGCCCGCCGGAAGCGCCGAGAGCAGATCCTGATGCTCGAACCGCGCGCGCCGGCGCCATGCTTCGCGCAGACAGAAGAGCTTCTCGCGGCGCTCGAAAGCCTGGTCGCGCCAGGCGGCCGGCAGCGCCTCTACGCTGCTTGCCTTGTAGCAGCCCGCCCTGGCGCGCTCGAGCACGGTCGAATCCACGTCCGTGCCCAGCACCCGCAGGTCGACCCCCGGAAACCGCTGCGCGAGCAGCATGCCCCATTGGATCGCCAGCGTGTAGGATTCCTCGCCCGACGCGCAGCCTGCGCTCCAGCATCTGATCTGATCACCTCCCCGTGACCGGGCTTGCTCGGCGAGCGCGGGGAGAACGGTGGAGCCGAGGCAATCGAACACGTCCTTGTCGCGGTAGAAGCGCGAGATCGAAACGGTGCAGAGAGCCGAGAGCTCCTGCCATTCGGCAGCGCCGGGCTGCAGCAGCCGGCGGTACGCCGAGAGGTCGGTCAGATCGAGCTCTGTCAGGCGCCGTGCAATGCGCTTGCAGACCTGCCCGCGGACTCTGCGGAATCCTTTCCAGCGCAGTCCGATCTGCGGCAGGGCCCATTGCAGAAAGGACGCGCAATCGCTGCTTTCCATGCTGCGCGCAGGCCGCGGATCCACGCGAGGCGAACATAACCCCTTGCTGCGAAGGGAATTTGATACAGGTCAAGCTGCCCGGGCGCCGAGCAAATACAGTGTATTGGCCGTACCTCGACGGCGGCTTCGACATCTCCGCAAAAAGGACATCCCATGGGCGCCCCAATGGACGAAGGCCTGGAGTACATCGAGAACAAGACCTACGACGAGATCAAGGTCGGCGACGGCGCGAGCCTGCAGCGCACGCTCAGCGAGCGCGACATCCAGCTGTTCGCGGTGATGTCGGGCGACGTCAATCCGGCGCACGTCGATCCCGATTACGCCAAGAACAGCATGTTCCACGAGGTGATCGCGCACGGCCTGTGGGGCGGGGCGCTGATCTCGACGGTGCTCGGCACGCTCTACCCGGGGCCGGGCACGGTCTACATCGACCAGTCGCTGCACTTCTCGCGCCCGGTGACGCTCGGCGACACCATCACCGTCAGCGTGACGGTGAAGGAGAAGTTCGACCGCACGAAGCACGTCGTGCTGGATTGCCAGTGCGTCAACCAGGACGGCCGCACGGTGATCCGCGGCGTGGCCGAGGTGCTCGCGCCGAGCGAGAAGATCCGCCGGCACCGCGCGCAGCTGCCGGAGGTGCGCCTGCACGACACCGCGCAGCGCTACCGGCACCTCATCGAGCGCAGCAAGGGCATTCCGGCGATCGACATGGCCGTGGTATACCCCTGCCACATCGAGTCGCTCGGCGGCGCGCTGTCGGCCGCCGAGGCAGGCCTCATCCGCCCGGTGCTCGTCGGGCCGAAGGCGCGCATCGAGGCCGCCGCGCGCGAGCTCGGCGCGGACATCTCGGCCTACCCGCTCGTCGATGCCGACAACGCGCACAACGCCGCGCTCCGTTCGGTGGAGCTCGCTCGCGACGGCAAGGTGCGCGCGCTCATGAAGGGCAGCCTGCACACCGACGCCCTGATGGGCGCGGTGGTGGCCGCCGACTCGGGCCTGCGCACCGACCGGCGCGTTTCGCATGTTTTCTTCATGGATGTGCCGGCGTACTCCAAGCCGCTGCTGATCACGGACGCGGCCATCAACATCGAGCCGGACCTGCGGGCGAAGCGCGACATCGTGCAGAATGCGATCGACCTCGCGGTGGCGCTCGGCATCCAGTCGCCGCGCGTGGCGCTGCTCGCCGCAGTGGAGACCGTGGATCCGAAGATGCGCGCCACCGTCGACGCCGCATCGCTGTGCAAGATGGCAGACCGCGGGCAGATCACGGGCGGCCTGCTCGACGGCCCGCTAGCGCTGGACAACGCGGTGTCGCTGACGGCAGCCAAGACCAAGGGCATCATCTCCTCGGTCGCCGGGCAGGCCGACATCCTCGTCGTGCCGGATCTCGAGGCGGGCAACATCCTCGCCAAGCAGCTCGAGTACCTCGCCGATGCGGCCAGCGCCGGCATCGTTCTCGGCGCGCGCGTGCCGATCGTGCTCACGAGCCGCGCGGATCCCGCGCCCGTGCGCGTGGCGTCCTGCGCGCTCGCGCTGCTGCTCGCCGCCAAGGCGAAAGCGGCGGCCGCGTAGCGCGGGAGCCGGCTTCATGGCCGAGCGCGCCGACACCGGGCGGCGCGAGGCCGCGCGCTCGCTCGGCCCCGCCATCGCCATCGCCGCCTTCTGCGCGCTGCTGATCGCCGGCGTCGCGGCGCTGACGCAGGAGCGCATCAGCTACGAGCGCGGCGATGCGGTGCGCGAGGCCACGCGTCTGCATTCGATTCTCGCGCGGGCGCTCGAGGCGCACGTGCTGCGCGGTCTGCACGTCGCCACCGCGCCGGCGGCGGTCGCGCCGGACGATCTCCTGTCGTTCGCCCCGGGCCTGGACCTGGGCCGCAGCGGGCTCGTGGAGGTCACCGGGCTGGATGGCCGTGTACACGCGCGGCTGGCGGGCGGCGCGCTCAGCGGCGCGTCGGCGCAAGTTGACGGCGCATTGCTGTCGGCCGCGCGCGAGAAGCGCGAGGGCAGCCTGGTCAGCACCAACGCAGACGGCGTGTCGCGCTATCTGAGCTACCGCGTGCTCGAGGGCTACCCCCTGCTGGTCGCCGTTGGCGCCGGCGTGGAGGAGACGCTCGCGCAGTTCCGCGCTCGCGAGCGCGGCTACGTGCGCACGGCCTGGCTCGTGACGATCGGGATCCTGCTGTTCGCGGCGAGCCTGATCACCGCCTGGGTGGTGCTCGACCGCAGCGACGAGCGCTTCCGTCAGCTCGCCGCGCACGTGCCGGAAGCATTCTGGATGACCGACCTGCGGCGCGGGCGCGCCTGCTACCTCAGCCCGGCGTTCCGCGTCATCTCCGGCCTGCCGCCGCAGTCGATCGAGCACGCCTGGGAGGCCTGGAAGACGCTCATCCACCCGAAGGACCGCGTGCAGGCGCTCGAGGCCTACACGGGATCGGAGAGCGGGCGCCCCGAGGTCGAGCACCGCATCCTGCGCCCCGACGGCAGCCTGCGCTGGGTGCGCGCACGCTCGTTCACGGTGCGCGACGCGAGCGGCGCGCCGTACCGCATCGCGGGGACGCTCGAGGACGTGACCGAGCGGCGCGCGGCCGAAGAGCAGTTGCTGCACTACGCGCACTACGACGCGCTCACCGACCTGCCCAACCGCATCGTCTGCCAGGACCGCCTCGGCCGCGCGCTGGCGCAGGCCCAGCGCAAGGGCTGGGGCATGGCGGTGCTGTTCATCGACCTGGACCGCTTCAAGCTCGTCAACGACATGCTCGGGCACGCGATCGGCGACGCCGCGCTGCGCAAGGCGGGCGAGCGCGTCGCGCGCGCCGTGCGCGCTGGCGACACGGTCGCGCGCATCGGCGGCGACGAGTTCGCGGTGGTGCTCGCCGAGATCGCGCGGCCCGAGGACGCGGGCGCGGTGGCGCAGAAGATCCTCGAGGCGATGTCGCCGCCGATGGAGCTCGAAGGCCACGAGGTGTTCGTGAGCGCGAGCGTCGGCATCGCCGCCTTCCCCTCGGACGGCACCGACAGCGAGACGCTGCTGCGCAACGCCGACGCCGCCATGATGAAGGCGAAGGAGGCGGGGCGCGCGTCGTTCCAGTACTACACCGCGGCGATGAACGAGCGCGCGCTGGAAAAGATCGCCCTGGAGAACGACCTGCGCCGCGCGCTCGAGCGCGAGGAGTTCGAGCTCTACTACCAGCCCAAGCAGGAGCTGAAGAGCGGCCGCATCGCCGGGCTGGAGGCGCTGCTGCGCTGGCGCCATCCCGAGCGCGGAATGATGTCGCCCGCGCAGTTCGTGCCGCTGCTGGAGGACTCCGGGCTCATCGTCAAGGTGGGCGATTGGGTGGTGCGCGCCGCCTGCCGGCAGATCGCCGCGTGGCAGGCTGCGGGCGTGCCGCTCGCGCCCGTCGCGGTGAATCTCGCGGCCAAGCAGTTCCTGCACCACGACCTCATCGCCACGATCGAGGGCGCGCTCGAGATCGGCATCGATCCGGCGCTGCTCGCGCTGGAGATCACCGAGAGCGACGTCATGCAGCGGCCCGAGGAGGTCGTCGCCATGCTGACCAAGCTCAAGATGCGCGGCCTGGTGGTCGCCGTCGACGACTTCGGCACCGGCTACTCGAGCCTCGCGTACCTGAAGCGGCTGCCGGTGGATGCGCTCAAGCTCGACCGCTCCTTCGTCACCGGGCTGCCGGAGGACGCGGACGACGTCTCGATCGCGCGCGCCGTGATCGGCATGGCGCACAGCCTCGGCCTGAAGGTGATCGCCGAGGGCGTGGAGACGGCGGCGCAGCGCGACTTCCTCGCCCGCTGGGATTGCGATCAGCTGCAGGGCTACCTGCTGTCGAGGGCGCTGAGCGCCGATGACTGCGCGGCGTTCCTGCGGGCGCGCTCGGCGCCGGCCGGGACCCGCGAGCGGGTCGCCTGACTACGGCTGGCGCGAGCGCAGCTGCGCGGCGACGATCGCCAGCAGTTCTTCGGCCTGCAGCGGCTTGGTGAGCAGCGGGAAGCCGAAGGTCTTGCCGGCGATCTGCGGGCGGTTCTCGACGCTGGTGATGAAGATCACGGGCAGGTCCGGAATGGAGGAATCCGCGCGCAGCGCCGCGACGAACTCGTCGCCGTTCATGTAGGGCATCTTGAAGTCGGCGATCACCAGGTCGGGCAGGCGCTCGACGACGCAGTGGCCCGCGGCGATCGCGTCCTCCGCGCAGATGACGCTGTAGCCCGCATCGCGCAGGTTTATGCCGAGCAGCTTGCGCGACATCGGATCGTCGTCGACCACGAGGATATGCGCGATCGGGGCCGTCGCCGGCTGGTGGTACTCCGCGCGCCGCTGCTGGGGTCCGGTGAGACCCTTCATCGGCTCAGCGCTCGAGGACGTAGGTGCCCGGCGCGTCGGCGAGCTTCTCGTAGGCGCCGGCGACCAGGGGCGGGGGCGTGCGCGGCTCGCCGCAGCGCGGCGCCAGCCAGGCCGTCCAGTCGTCCCACCAGCTGCCTTCGTGGCGCTGCGCGCCCTCGAGCCAGGCGTCCGCGGCCTGGCCGCGGTGCGCGCGGCCGGCGTGGAAGCTGCGCTTTGGCGGCGTGACCGGCGGGTTCACGATGCCGAGGATGTGGCCCGAGCTGCTCAGCACGAAGCGCTTCTCGCCGGTGACGTAGCCGTTGATGCGGAAGGTCTGGCGCCAGGGCGTGATGTGGTCGTCGGCCGCGCTCACTTGGTACAGCGGAATGTGGATCGACGGGAGCTCGAGCGGCACGCCGGCGATGTTGAGCGCGTTCGGCTTGATGAGGTTGTTGTTGAGGTACAGCTCGCGCAGGTAGAACTCGTGCATGCGCGAGGCCATGCGCGTGCAGTCCATGTTCCAGTACAGCACGTCGCTCGCCGGCAGCGGCTCGCCGTACAGCCAGCCGTGCACCATGTAGTGCCAGATCAGGCTGTTGGAGCGCAGCAGGCGGAAGGTGGTCGCCATGTCCGAGCCGTCGAGGTAGCCGCGCGCGCGCATGCTGTCGATCAGCCAGGCGATGCTCGCCTCGTCGATGAACACCTCGATGTCGCCCGGGGACTGGAAGTCCACGAGCGTGCACAGCAGGGTCCAGTGCGCGACCGGGACCTGCTCGCGCGGCAGCTGCTTGCTCTTCCAGGCGAGGTAGGCCGTGAGCAGCGTGCCGCCGATGCAGTAGCCGCAGGCGTGCACCTTCTCCGAGCCCGAGATCTCGCAGGCGACGCGCACCGCCTCGCCGACGCCGTCGGTGATGTACTCCTCGAAGCTCGTGTTGCGCATCTCCGCGCCCGGGTTCTTCCAGCTCGTGATATAGACGTCGAAGCCCCGGTCGAGCAGGTACTTGATGACGCTCTTCTTCGGCTGCAGGTCGAGCACGTAGAACTTGTTGATGCAGGGCGTGACCATCACGATCGGCACCGGGTGCACCTGCGCCGCAGTGGGCGCGTAGTGGATCACCTCGAGCAGCCGGTTGCGGAACACCACCGCGCCCGGCGTGACGGCGAGGTTCTTGCCGACCGCGAAATCCTCCTGGCCGGTCATGCGGATGTTCTTCGCCTCCAGGTCCTTCAGGAAGATGTCGAAGCCGCGGCGCAGGCTCTCGCCGCGCGATTCGATCGCCTTGCGCATCGCCACCGGGTTCGTGACGAGGAAATTGGTCGGCGCGACGGCGTTCAGCCATTGCCGCCACCAGAACGCCGCGCGCCGGCGCTCCTTGGGCGACAGGCCCGGCGTCTGGTAGAGCGCATCCTGCAGCGCGCGCGTCCAGAACAGATACCACTGCTTGAGCAGGTCCCAGCCCGGCTCCTTGGTCCACGCCGGGTCGGCGAAGCGCGTGTCGTCGGGTTGCGGGCGCACCACGTCCGGAGTGTCCCGGCCCAACAGCCGGCCCGCGCTGTGGATCTGCAATGCGAGCAAGTCGGCCGCCGAGCGCATCCAGAGCTCCGAGAACTCCTGCGGATGCGCCGCCCAGGCGGCCTGCGCGTGCACGATCGGCGCGACGATGCCGAACGGGTCATACACGCTTTCGATGGTCTGGCGCAGGGCACTGGCCCGCTTGGCGGGCAGCGCGAATTGCTCGCCGATGCCGGCACCTTCGGCGGCTACGGGGGCGGGAAGCTGGGGGGCGTTCATGGCGGCGGTCCCTCTGGGGAGGCGCAGGAATTCAGGCTAACCCGCGCGCGCGACGCGCCATTGACTCAGATCAAACGTGCGCGTGCGGCAGGCCCTTGATCTGCAAGGAAGCGTGCGGGCGCCGCGCGACTACCGCGTGCGCAGGCGCGGGTCGAGCGCGTCGCGCAGCGAATCGCCGAACAGGTTGAAGGCGAACACGGCGAGGCTGATCGCCAGGCCCGGGAAGATGGCCATCCAGGGCGCGGTCTCGGCAAACTCGACCGCCGCGCCGCGCAGCATCAGGCCCCAGGCGGCGACGGGCTCCTGCACGCCGAGGCCGATGAACGAGAGCGAGGCCTCGAGCAGGATCGCCTGCCCGAGGAAGGAGGTCAGCATGATGAGCGTCGGCGCCATCACGTTCGGCAGCATGTGGCGCAGGATGATCCGGTTGTGGCTGAAACCGGAAGCGCGCGCCGCATCGATGTACGGCATCTCGCGCACCGCGAGCGCGCTCGAGCGCACGACGCGCGCGCAGCGGGGAATCATCGGCACCGCGATCGCGAGGATCACGTTCTGCACGCCGGTGCCGAGGATCGCGATGACGACCAGCGCGAGCACGATGAGCGGGAACGACAGCAGCATGTCCATGAGCCGCTGCATGTAGAGGTCGAAGCGGCCGCCGAAATAGGCGCTCGCGACGCCGATGACGGCGCCGAAGATGGCGCCGAGCAGCGAGGCGCCGAGGCCGACGGCGAGCGCCGTGCGCGAGCCGTAGATGACGCGCGAAAACACGTCGCGCCCGAACGCGTCGGTGCCGAGCAGGTGCTTCAGCGTCGGCGGGCTGAGCATCGCGTCGTAATGGTTGATGAGCGGGTCGTAGGGCGCGATCCAGCCGGCTGCCGCCGCGGCGATCACCATGAATACGATGATCACCAGCCCGATCGCTCCGAGCGGCCGCTCGCGCGACATGCGCCAGGCCTTGGCGACCAGGCCGGGCGGCCGCGCCGCGCGCAGATCTTCGAGGGTGCCGGGAGTGGCGGCCATGGTCAGCGGTAATGGATGCGCGGATCGACCCACCCGTAGGCGATGTCGACCAGGAAGTTGACCAGGACCGTTGCGGCCGCGACGAGCAGCACCAGCGCCTGGGTCATGGTGTAGTCGCGGTGCGAGATCGACTCTACGAACAGCAGACCCAGCCCGTTCAGGTTGAATACCTGCTCGGTGACCACGAGGCCGCCGAGCAGAAACGCGAACTCGAGGCCGATCACCGTGATCACCGGCAGCATCGCGTTCTTCACCGCATGGCGCGCGAGGATCAGCTTCAGCCACAGTCCCTTCGCGCGCGCGGTGCGGATGTAGTCCTCGCGCAGCACCTCGAGCATCGAGGAGCGCATCATGCGCGTCGAGACCGCGGAGTAGCGGTAGCCGACCGCGAGCGCCGGCCAGATCAGCTGGGCGAGGTTTTCGGAAGGGCTGACCCAGAACGGGGTGAACACCATCGGCGGCACCCAGTGGAACACGAGCAGCATGCACAGGATCATCAGGATGCCGAGCCAGAACGAGGGCATCGCGAGCCCCGCGATCGAGAACACGCGCACCGCGTAGTCGATCCAGGTATCCTGCTTGACCGCGGCGAGGATGCCGAGCGGAATCGCGAGCAACGTGGCGATGATCGAGGCCATGATCGCGACCTGCAGCGACAGCACGAAGCGCAGCTTGATCTCTTCGGTGATCGGCGCTCCGGTCCACATCGACAGGCCGAAATCGAGGCGCGCGAGCCCCGCCATGTACGTGGTGAACTGCTTCCACAGCGGCTGGTCGAGCCCGAGCTTCTTGCGCTCCAGGTCCATCAGCTCCTGCGACTGGAACTGGTTGCCCTGGGTGAGGTAGCGCGCCTCGACCACGTCGCCGGGCACGATGCGCAGCAGCACGAAGGTGAGGATCGCGACGCCGACCAGCGTCGGGATCATCAGCAACAGCCGCTTGACGATGTAGACGGTCATGCCGCCAGCGGCTCGCCGCCGGACCGCGCCGGCGGGAGCGCGCCTATGCCCGCTACGGCGACAGCCACACGGTGTCGAGCGTGTTGTTCAGGTAGTGGCTCGGCGTGATCTGCCAGCCGTGCAGCCGCGACGAGTGCGGGATGATGCGGTGCCACTGCAGCGTCATCAGCACGTGGGCCTGCTCGTCGAGCAGCCGCTTCTCGAACTCCCGGACGATCTTCTTGCGCTCCTCCACATTGGTCGCCTGGCTCTGCTTGTCGTAGAGCGAGTCCAGCACCGGGTCCTCGTAGGCGCCGTAGTTCGCCGGATTGCGGCTGAGCGAGGTGAAGCGGTACATGTCGAGGTCGGGCTCGACGATGTAGCCGCACTGGAAGTCCATCGCCGCATCGAAGTCGCCCTTGCGCAGCACGCCGAAGTAGGCCGCCGGCTCGATCACCTTCTGCGTCACGTTGAGCCCGACCTGGCGCCACTGGTCGATCAGCCAGACGCCGAGCGGCTCGTACGGCATCGGGATGCCGCGGTTCGAGAACGTGAACGAGAAGCCTTCGGGCAAGCCGGCCTCCTTGAGCAGGCGCTTGGCCTCGGCGCGCGACTTGCCGATGTCGCGCCAGTAGCCCGCCAGCTTGGCGAGCTCGTCGGGCGGCGTGGCGTACGGCGTTCCCGGCACCTGCACGCCCGCGACCTCCTTGACGATCGCGATCTTCGAGAGCGCCGCGGAGGCCTGGTAGCGGTCCAGCGCGAGCGTCAGCGCGCGGCGCACGCGCGCGTCGTCG
>DATKKT010000036.1:0-9779 GCA_035542795.1 Burkholderiales bacterium | reverse complement strand
GACCCCTTCCGTCGACGTGCAGCAGATGAACTTTCCATCCGCAGCGACCCCGATCGCTCTGTAGCCGCCCTGGCCATGGAATTCCGCTTCCAAGTGCAGGCCCTGCGCCGCGAACCCCTGCTCGAGCTGGGCGCGACGGCGGCGACGGAGCGCGCGACGCGCGGACAGCTCGCGCGAGTAAAGCCACAGATACCATGACACGATCGCCCCGATGCCGGCAAGACACGCCCAGGGCGACCACAGGAACAAGGAGGTCAGGCTTGCCAGGAGAACGAAAAGGGTGATCGTTTCCCGGTTCACGCCGGCGCCCTATTCTTCGGCGGGAAGGTCCTGCCCGGGAAACAGCGCGTCGTTGAAGCCGAACCTGGTCATGTCGCGGATGCGCATGGGATACAGGATGCCGTCCAGGTGATCGCACTCGTGCTGGACCACGCGCGCGTGGAAGTCCGAAACCTCGCGGCTGAAGCGGTTGCCTTTCTCGTCGACGCCCCAGTAGCGCAGCCGCTTCCAGCGCGGCACGAGACCACGCATGCCGGGCACCGACAGGCAGCCCTCCCAGCCCTCCTCGACCTCGTCCGACATCGGCTCGAGCACCGGGTTGATGAGCACGGTGTCGGGTACTTCCTCCGCATCCGGGTAGCGCGGGTTGGCCTTCACGCCGAAGATCACCACGCGCAGGCCTACGCCGATCTGCGGCGCGGCGAGCCCCGCGCCGTTGAGGTGCGCCATCGTGTCGCGCATGTCCTGCAGCAGCGCCTCGAGCTCGGGCGTGCCGAAGCGCGTGACTTCCGCCGAGCGCTGCAGCAGCCGCGGGTCGCCCATGCGCAGGACTTCGCGGATCATGCGGCCGCCACCAGCTGCCCGAGAATGCGCCGCACGCGCGCCATCGCCCGCGCGAGCACCGCGTCCATTGCCTCGAGCGAGATCGCCTGCCTGCTGTCGCCGCGTCCCGCGGCGTGGTTGGCCACGACCGCGATCGCCGCATAGTCGATGCCCGCCTCGCGCGCGAGCGCCGCCTCCGGCATGCCCGTCATCCCCACGAGGTCCGCGCCGTCGCGCTCGAGGCGCGTGATCTCGGCCGCCGATTCCAGGCGCGGCCCTTGCGTCGCGGCGTAGACGCCGCCATCCGCGAGCGCTTCGCCGCAGGCCTTTGCCGCGGCGAGGATGCGCGCGCGCAGGCCCGCCGCGTAGGGTTCGGTGAAGTCGATGTGCGTGACTTTCGCGCCCGTGCCTTCGAAGAACGTGGAGCGCCGGCCCCAGGTGTAGTCGATGATCTGATCGGGCACGACGAGCGCGCCCGGCCCGAACTCGCGCCGGATGCCGCCCACCGCGGCCACGGCGACGATCTCGCGTGCGCCCGCCTCCTTGAGGGCCTGGATGTTGGCGCGATAGTTGATCTCGTGGGGCGCGAAGCTGTGCGCCTCGCCGTGCCGCGCGAGAAACACGATCTCGCGCCCGCTTACCCTGCCGAATGCGAGCGCCGCCGATGGTTCGCCGTACTCCGTGCGCGCCGCGACGTGGCGCAGCTCCGCCATCCCGGGCAGGGCCGACAGGCCGCTACCGCCGATGACCGCGAGCATCAGGCGCCTCGCATCGCGCGGATCTCCGGCAGATTGCGCCAGTAGCCCTTGGCGTCCATGCCGCAGCCGAACACGAAGCGGTCCGGGATGCGCAGCCCCACGAAATCGGGCGTGATCGGCTTCGGCTTCCGGAGAGTCTTCTCTACCAGCACCGCGCAGTGAAAGCTCGCTGCGCCGATCTCGAGCAGGCGCTCGCGGATCGCGTGCATGGTATGGCCGCCGTCGAGGATGTCGTCCAGGACCAGCACCGCGCGCTCGCGCACCGCCACCGAAGGCGGCACGCGCCAGTCGATGCGCCCGCCGTCCGTCGCCGTGCCATAGCGCGTGGCGTGCACGTAATCCACGTCGAGCGGCATATGAAGCTGCGGCAGCAGCTGGCCGGCGAACACGACCGCGCCGCCCATCACCACGAGCACGAGCGGATAGCGCTCGCCCAAGCGCGCCTGGATCTCCTCCGCCATGCGGGCGATGGCAGCGCGTACGTCCTCGGCGCCGGCCACCAGATCGGAGTTCTCGAGGAACTCCCAGGATGCCTTGAGGTCGGGCATCGCTCAGCGCAGGCGATTCTTGAGATAGGCCGCGAAGGACTTGCCGATTGCCGGGTGGCGAAGGCCGAGCTCCACGGTCGCCTGCAGGTAGCCGAGCTTGCTGCCGCAATCGTAGCGGTGGCCGCCGATGTTCATCGCCAGCACGCGCTCCTCGTTCAGCAGCGCCGAGATCGCATCGGTGAGCTGGATCTCGCCGCCGCGGCCCGGCTTCGCCCTGGCGAGCAGCCGGAAGATCGCCGGCGTGAGCACGTAGCGCCCGACCACGGCGAGCGTGGAAGGCGCGTCCTTGGGCGCGGGCTTCTCGACGATCGCGCGGATCGGCGTCGCCGCCGACCTCGCGTTCACCGGGCTCACGATGCCGTAGCTCGCGGTCTGCGCGCGCGGCACCGGCTCGACGCCGAGAAGCGAGCAGCCTTCCTTGCGGAAGCGCTGCGTCATGCGCGCGAGCGTCGGCGGGCGCGCGTCGATGAGGTCGTCGGCGAGCACCACCGCGAAAGGCTCGTCGCCCACCGCCGGCTGCGCGCAGAGCACAGCGTGCCCGAGCCCGAGCGGCTCGGCCTGGCGGATGTAGATGCACCGGCAGCGCGCGGGCAGCACCCCGCGCGCGATCCTCTGCAGCTCCGGCTTGCCAGCGAGCGCGCTGTCGAGCTCCGGGTTCAGGTCGAAGTGGTCCTCGATCGCGCGCTTGTTGCGCCCGGTCACGAAGATGAGATCGGTGATGCCTGCGGCGGCGGCTTCTTCCACCGCGTACTGGATGAGCGGCTTGTCTACGATCGGCAGCATCTCCTTGGGGCTCGCCTTGGTGGCGGGCAGGAAGCGGCTGCCGAGCCCGGCCACGGGAAACACGGCCTTGGTGATCTTCTTGTGCATCTGTCAGCGAATCTCCAGTAGCCTGCGCAGTCCTGCCTCGTCGAGCACCGCGATGCCGAGCGCGTGCGCCTGCTCGAGCTTGCTGCCCGGCTCGGCGCCCGCCACGACGAAGTCGGTCCTTCTCGACACCGACCCGGCGACCTTGTGCCCGGCGGCCTCGATCAGCGCGCGCGCCTCGTCCCGGCTCATAGTCGGGAGAGTACCAGTGAGGACGAAGGTCTTGCTGCCGCCCGCGGCCGCGCGCGCGGCCGCAGCGCGTTTCAGGCGGACCCCGTGCGCCGGGTCGACGAGTCGGTGGATCACCTTGCGATTGTGCGGCTCGTGCAGGAACTTGCCGAGGCTCTCCATGATCTCGGGGCCGATGCCTTCGAGCGGAACCTCCCGCGGCGCCTCGCCCCTGCGCTTGCGCCTGGCGTTGTCCTTGCGGATCGCCTCCTTCTTCCCGGCAAGCGCGGCCCAATCGGCCTCGAGGAGCGCGGGCAGCGCGCCGAAATGCCGCGCGAGGATCTTCGCCACCTCCTCGCCCACGCCCGGGATGCCGAGCGCGAAGACGAAGCGCGCGAAGTCCATGTCGCGCGAGCGCTCGATGCTCGCCATCACGTTCTGCGCGGATTTCTCGGCCATGCGCTCGAGCGCGGCGAGCTTGCCGGCATCCAGCCGGGTGTAGAGGTCCGCCGGGCTCTCGACGAGCCCGAGATCCACCAGCTGCTCGATGAGCTTCTCGCCTACGCCCTCGATGTCCATCGCGCGCCGGCCCACGAAATGCTGCAGCGCCTGCTTGCGCTGCGCGCTGCAGTAAAGGCCGCCCGTGCAGCGCGTCGCTGCCTCGCCCGGCAGGCGGATCACCGGCGAACTGCAGACCGGGCAGCGCTTGGGCATCGCGAACGGTGTGGCGCCCGCGGCGCGCTTTCCCGGCACGACCGATACGACCTCGGGAATCACGTCGCCGGCGCGCCGCACCACCACGGTGTCGCCGATGCGCACGTCCTTGCGGTGCAGGTCGTCCTCGTTGTGCAGCGTGGCGTTGGTCACCGTGACGCCGCCCACTTCGACGGGCTTCAGCCGCGCCACCGGCGTCAGCACGCCCGTGCGGCCGACCTGGACTTCGATGTTGAGCACTTCGGTGGTGCGCTCCTCGGCCGGGTACTTGTGCGCGAGCGCGAAGCGAGGCGCACGCGAGACGAAGCCGAGCCGCTCCTGCCAGTCCAGTCGGTTCACCTTGTAGACCACGCCGTCGATCGCGTAGGGCAGCTTGTCGCGCTTCGCGCCGATGCGTTGGTAGAACTCGAGCAGCCCGTCGACGCCGCGAACCACGCGCCGCTCGGCCGGGACCGGGAAGCCAAGCTCTTCCAGGCGATCGAGCATCGCGGCGTGCGTTCGCCAGCTGCCCCGCGCCGCGCCGACGCCGTAGGCGAAGAAGCGCAAGGGGCGCTGGGCCGTGATGCGCGAGTCGAGCAGGCGCAGGCTGCCCGCCGCCGCGTTGCGCGGATTCGCGAACACCTTCTCCCCTGCCGCCTCCTGGCGCCGGTTCAGCCTCTCGAAATCGCTCTTGTAGTACAGCACCTCGCCGCGCACCTCCAGGTCCGCGGTATCGGCCGCCTTCTTCAGGCGCAGCGGAATCGACCTCACGGTGCGCAGGTTCGGCGTCACGTCCTCGCCCGTCGCGCCGTCGCCGCGGGTGGCGCCCTGCACGAACACGCCGTCCCGATAGCCGAGGCTGATCGCCAGTCCGTCGAACTTGGGCTCGGCCGCGTACTCGACTTCGTCCTCTCCGAGGCCCTCGCGCACGCGGCGGTCGAAGGCGCGCACCTCGTCCTCGTCGAAGGCGTTGCCCAGGGACAGCATCGGCGTGCGATGGCGGACCTCCGCGAATTCGGGCAGCGGCGCGCTGCCTACGCGCTGCGTGGGCGAGTCGGGCGTCGCGAGGTCCGGATGCGCGCGTTCCAGCTCCACGAGCTCCCGGAACAGGCGGTCGTACTCCGCGTCCGGGATCTCAGGCGCGTCCTTCGCGTAATAAAGGTAGTTGTGGCGCTCGATCTCGGCGCGCAGCTGTTCGGCGCGCCTCGCGAGTGCCTTGGGGGTCGGCACGGTCAGGAGTACAGGCGCAGCGCCGTCGGGCTGCCGGGAGCGACGCCCTTCGCCTCCAGGCGCGCGCACACCACGTCCAGCTGCTGCGCGATCGCGCCCACCGCGCGCTCGTCGAGCGCCTGGCCGTTGTCGTCGACGATGCTGCCGCCCAGCACCGAGGCGAGCTGGTGCGCGAGGCGTGCCATGGACTCGAACGTGCGGCGCGTATCCGGTGCGCGCGCAACGTCGAGCGCGAGCGACAGGCCCGCGGGCGCGGCATCCTTCATGGTCTCGGCGCTGAACGGCGCGCCGTCGCGTGCCGCGAGCGTGTAGAGCAGCTGCTCGTCGTCGTTGCGCAGCGCGAACTTGCCGCCGGGCTCGAGCGCAAGGCCGCTCGCCTCGGCGGCCGCGCGGATCTTGGTGCCGGGGAAAGGCCCTCCCTGCACGTGCACCACGACCTGGATGTCGGTTTCGGCGCAGAAGTCGTCCAGCGCGCGCGCCGCTTCCACCGCGCTGCGCATCTCGGGCGCGGAAGCCTTGCCTCCGATCTGCGCGGCGAGCGTCTCGACCGCAGAGCGGAACTCGCTGAGGTCGGCCTCGCCGATCGCGCCATCGCGCGAGACCAGCTGCAGGGCCGCGCGCCAGGACTTGCCGTCCGGCCCGGGTGCGATGCGCGCGCGCCGCGCGTGCCGGCGCTCGATGGCCAGCCACTGCTCGTGCACCGTCGCCTGCGCCGCCGGGTCGCCGGCGGTGAATTCGACGATGTAGTCCACCGTCGGGTCGGGCTCGGCCTGCGGCTGCGGCGCCGGCGGCCGAGGCGGCGCGGCGCGCGCCGGCTCCGCCGCATCCGGAACGCCCGCCGGGGCTTCGATCAGGACGTCGGCGTGGTCCGAGCGAAAAGCGCGCTCGGCGGCGCGCCGGGCGGCGCGCTCCTGAATGCGGTTGTAGACGAGCACGCCCGCGACCACCGCCGCGCCGATCGCCAGCAGGCCGATCTGCAGCTCGCTCATCGCGGGCTCATGGAAGGGGCTGCCGCTCGCCGGGGCCCTGCGGCGGGCCTCAGGCCGCGAGCTCCTCCCGGATCTTGAGCGCTTCCTCGATGTCCACCTCGACCACGCGCGACACGCCGGACTCGGGCATCGTCACGCCGATCAGCTGGCTCGCCAATTCCATGGTGATCTTGTTGTGGCTGATGAACAGGAACTGCGTCTGCGCGGACATCTTGCGCACGAGATCGCAGAAGCGCGCGGTATTGCTGTCGTCCAGCGGCGCGTCCACCTCGTCCAGCAGGCAGAACGGCGCCGGATTGAGCTGGAACATCGCGAACACGAGCGAGATCGCCGTGAGCGCCTTCTCGCCGCCGGAAAGCAGGTGGATGCTGGTGTTGCGCTTGCCCGGCGGATGCGCCATCACCTGCACGCCGGCGTCGAGAATCTCCTCGCCGGTCATCACGAGCCTCGCCTCGCCGCCGCCGAACAGGACCGGGAACAGCGAGCCGAAGTGCCGGTTCACGCTGTCGAAGGTCTCGCGCAGCAGCTCGCGCGTTTCGCGGTCGATCTTGCGGATCGCGTCCTCCATCGTGCGCACCGCCTCCTCCAGGTCGGCCGACTGCGCGTCGAGGAAGCCCTTGCGTTCGCGCCCGCTGGCGAGCTCGTCCAGCGCCGCGAGGTTGACCGCGCCCAGCTCGTTCATCGCCTGCGTGAGCCGCGTGATCTCGCCCTGCAGAGAGGAAGGGCGCGGCGCCCCTTCGGCCGAGGCAGCGAGGCGCTCCTCGTCGCCGCCCGCCTCGCGCAGCTGCGTGTCGTACTGGTCGTAGTTGATCTGCGCCGCCTGCTCCTTCAGGCGCAGCTCGTTGATGCGCTCCCGCAGCGGCGCGAGCGAGCCCTCGATGCGCAGCTTCTCCTCCTCCAGCGCGCGCAGCTCTCCCGCCGCGGCTTCGACCGCGTCGCGCGCGCCGGCGAGCGTCTTTTCGCAGGCCATGCGCGCCTCGGCAGCCGCCTGGAGCGCGCGGCGCACTTCCGGGACCGGGTCCACCGCGAGCTCGGCCGTGAGCTTGGCGACCTCCTCGTCGGCGCGCGCGATCTGCTGGTCGATCATGCGCACCGAGTTATCGATCTCGGCGATCTTGGCGCTCACCTCGCGCTCGCCGAAGACGGCGTCCTGCGCCTCGCGCTCGGCCTGCTGCGTGCGCACGCGCTGCCCGGCGAGCGCGGTCTCGGCCGCGACATAGCTCTCGCGCACCGTTTCGAGCCGCTGCTTGCCGTCGCGGATTTCGCCGGCGATGCGCTCCAGCGCCTGGCGGGTTTCCGCCAGCTTGGCGCTGTCGCGCGCCTCCTCTCGCCCGATCACGCCCGCCTCCTCGCGGATCTGCGCGGTGCGCTCGCGGTAGCGCTCGAGCGCCTGCCCGAGCTTGAGCGCCTCGATTTGCGCGGCGTGCTTGTCCTGCTGGCGCGCGCCGGCCTGGGCGCGCGCCTGCTCGAGCGCGGCCGTGCGCTCGGCGAGCGCCGCCTCGGCCCGGGCGGCCGCGGCCGCGGCTGCCGCGGCCTGCGCGGCGAGCGACTTGCAGCGCTCCTCGAGATCCTCGATCTCGGCCTGGCGCGCGAGGATGCCTGCATCCGCGGGATCGGGCGCGTGAAAGCTCACGGTGTGGCGCGTGAACTGGTCCCCCTCGCGGTTGACGAGCACGGCGCCGGGCGCGAGCGCGCCCCGCTGTGCCGCGCCGGGCTCACCCTCGAAGGCGTAGACGTTCGCCAGCCAGTCGGCGAGCGCGCCGCCGAGGCGCGCGTCGGCCGCGTGGACCTTCGCCTGCAGCGGCACGAGCCCCGGCGCCGTCTGCGCCTGGCCGGCGTCGCCCGGGCCGAACAGGCTCGCCTTGACCGGCGGGCGGTCGCCGCGCAGCGCGCCGCTGTCGCCCAGCTCCAGCGCGTGCAGCCGCTCGCGCAGCACCGACTCGATCGCGGTCTCCCAGCCATGCTCGATGCGGATCTTCTGCCAGAAGCGCGGCAGCGAGGCGAGCTGGTGCCGCGCCAGCCAGTCGTGCAGGGGCGCCTCCTCCTCCGCCGCGGCCTGGACCTGCTTCAGCGTGGCGAGCTGGGCGTCGGCCGCCGTCTGCTCGCGGCTGGCCGCAACGCTCGCCTCGGCAGCGTAGGCGCTCGCCTCGCCCAGGCGCTCGCACTCGGCCTGAAGCGCATCCAGCGCCCTCTGCGCATCGGCGATCTGCCGATCGAGCTCGAGCACGCGGCCGTTGGCCGCCTGCATGCCCGCGGCGTCGGGCTCGGCCAGCTGCAGCAGCTCCGAGTCCAGGCGCTCGCGCCGCTGCGCGAGCGATTGCAGGCTCGCCTCCAGGTGCGCGACGTTCTGCTGCTCGAGCAGCAGCCGGCTCTCGGCCTGCTGCAGCCGGCTGCGCGATTCGGAGAGCTGCTCCTGCGCGGCGCGGTAGGCCTGCTCGGCCTCGGGCAGGCGCGCGTTCTCGGCGGCCAGCCTCGCCTGCGCCTCGGCGACGCGCTGCTTCGCCCCGCCGGAGCGCGCCGCCCACATGTGCAGCGCCTGCGTGAGCTGCGAGCGCTGCTCGCGCCAGGCGCCGAGCTGCGTGCGGCGCTCCGTATGCTGGCTCTCCAGGCGACTGCGGCTTTCCTCGACGTGCCGCAGCTCCGACTCGTGGCGCGCCACCTCGGCGTTGGCGGAGTAGACCGCCGCCTGCGCGGTGTTCAGCGCGTCGCCCGCGCCGTAGTGCGCCTGGCGCGCGGTCTCGACGCGGCTCTCGACCTCGCGCTGCTGCGCGGTGCCCGCCTCGACCTCGTTGGAGACACCGGCGATGTCGCGCGCGTGCTTCTCGCGGTCGGTCGAGGCATCGCGGCGGCGCAGGAACCAGAGCAGGTGCTGCTTGTGCTGCAGGTCCTGCTGCAGCTCCTTGTAGCGGGTGGCGATCTTGGCCTGCCCCTCGAGCTTCTCGATCTGCGTGCCGAGCTCGACGCGGATGTCGTTCACCCGCGCCAGGTTCTCGCGCGCATCCGCCAGGCGATGCTCGGTCTCCTTGCGGCGCTCCTTGTAGCGCGAGATGCCCGCGGCCTCCTCCAGGAACACGCGCAGCTCGTCCGGCTTCGCCTCGATGACGCGGGAGATCATGCCCTGCTCGATGATGGCGTAGGCGCGCGGGCCGAGGCCGGTGCCGAGGAACACGTCCGTGACGTCGCGCCGGCGCACGTGCGTGCCGTTGATGTAGTAGGACGATTCGCCGTCGCGCTGCAGCACGCGGCGCACCGAGAGCTCGGCGAACTGCGACCACTGGCCGGCGGCGCGGCCGAGCGAGTTGTCGAAGATGAGCTCGACGCTGGCGCGCGCGAGCGGCTTGCGCGAGCCCGCGCCGTTGAAGATGACGTCCTGCATCGAGTCGCCGCGCAGCGCCGAGGCGCGCGACTCGCCGAGCACCCAGCGAACGGCGTCGATGACGTTCGACTTGCCGCAGCCGTTCGGGCCGACGATGCCGACCAGCTGGCCGGGCACGTGAATCGAGGTGGGATCGACGAAGGACTTGAAGCCGGAGAGTTTGACCTGGGTGAGGCGCACTTACGGTCGCTTTGGTTGGCGTTTTTGAATTTCGAAGATGATACCATTCGGCGCTCGCTTTCCGCCCGAATTTCCGGTCTTTTTCGATGCCGTCGCGTCCTAGCAAGCGCCTGAAGACGTTCGCCAATCCGTCGCCGCGCCGCGACTA
>DATKKT010000035.1:0-13607 GCA_035542795.1 Burkholderiales bacterium | reverse complement strand
CCCGCGAGCGAGCGCACCGAGGCGAGGTCCGGGCTGCCGCGCTTCGCCGAAGCGACGCGCTCGATGAGCGTGCGCTCGCTTTCCAGCGCGCGCGACAGCGCGCCTGCCTGGCCCGCGTCGAGCGGCTGGCGCTGCAGCTCCGCCGCAAGCTGCTGGAAGCCCGCGTGCGCGCGCTCGAGGTCGGCGCGCAGCCGCGCGTCCGGCAGCACCGCGACCTGCATCGCCAGGCGCTCGATGGAGCCCGCGCGGCTTACCAGCGCACGGCTCGCCATCGCCGCGCGCGCGGCGCCGGACACGGCGCTGCGGCCCTGCTCCATCAGGTGCTGCGTGTGCCAGGCCGAATACAGCAGCGATCCGAGCAGCGGCAGCGCGACCAGCAGGAAGCCGGCGATCAGCAGTCCGAGGAACGAGCGCGGGAAGCGCGGAGCCGCAGAAATTTCCTCTGCGTTCATGCACCTATAATCGCACGTGAAAGAATGTGCGGATCAGGCGAAATGTCACAGTTTGGCGACAGGTTGCGGCGGGATGTGGCGCTTGTCACGGATTCGGCGCCGCGCGTCTACCTCGTCGCGGCGCTCGCGCGCAACGGCGTGATCGGAGCGCATGGCAGGTTGCCGTGGCATCTGCCCGAGGATCTGCAGCACTTCAAGAAGCTCACGCTCGGCCACCCGGTGATCATGGGCCGCCGCACCTGGGAATCGCTGGGGCGGCCGCTTCCGGGGCGCGAAAACATCGTGGTCACGCGCCGGGCGGACTACGCGGCCGACGGCGCGAGCAAATCTGCGTCGGTGGAAGCGGCCGTCGCGCTCTGCGCCGGCGCGCCGGTGGCGTTCGTGATCGGCGGCGCGGAAATCTACGCCGCCGCGCTGCCGCTCGCCGACGGCCTCGTGCTCACGGAGATCGACCGCGACTACGCGGGCGACACGCGCTTCCCGGCGTGGGACCGCAAGGCCTGGAAAGCGACGCAGCGCGAGGCGCACACCTCGAAGGAGGGGGTGCGCTTCGAGTTCGTGCTTTACGAGCGCGCCGCGGCGCGCGGCGGGAAAGCCTAGCGCCCGGAGTCGAGCACGCGGGTCTCCGGCAGCGGGAAGCCGTTGAACTCGCTCGCGTAGGCGGTGGTGTAGGCGCCCGCGTTGCGGAGATAGATGAAGTCGCCCTCCTGCAAGTCCGAGGGCAGCGGCTCGTCGCGCAGCACGACGTCCACCGAGTCGCAGGTCGGCCCCGCCACGTGCCAGGGCACGTCGGGCCCGGCGCGATCCGTGCGGATCTTGTACTTCAGTCCCTCGCTGGTCTCGATGACGCCGCCGAACATCCCCGCGTCCCAGTGCATCCAGCGCTTGCCGCCGCGCGTGGCGGTGCCCATCACGCGGCAGACGAAGTAGCCCGCGTCCGAGACCAGATAGCGGCCCGGCTCGGCGACCACCTGCACCTCGGGCCCGAAGGCGCGCAGCGCCTCGTTGACCACCTCGCCGATCACTTCGATCGACGGGATCGGCTTGACGTGTCGCACCGGGAAGCCGCCGCCGATGTCGAGCATGCGCGGCCTGAGGCCCGCCTTGGCCATGGCGTCGAAGGCGGTGCGCGCCTTCTCGATGCCCACGCGCCAGTTCTCCGGGTTGCGGCATTGCGAGCCGGCATGGAATGTCGCCCCGGCCAGGTCGGCGCCGATCCTGGCCGCGACCTGGATGATCTCGCGCGCCTCGCTCGCGCCCGCGCCGAATTTGCCCGACAGCGGCCAGTCGCTGCCGATGTTGGGCGTCGCGAGGCGCAGATAGGCCTTGGCGTCGGCGCGCGCCGCATGCACGCGGCGCAGCTCGTCTACGCTGTCCACCGCGTACCATTGCACGCCCCTCGCCGCGGCGTAGGCGATCGCCTCGCGCGACTTGACCGGGTTGGAGTAGAGCACGCCGGCCGGGTCGGCGCCGAGCGCGAGCAGCAGGTCGAGCTCCGAAGTGGAGGCGATCTCGAAGCAGGCGCCCTCCGCAAGCAGCGCCTCGAGCACGCGCCGTTCCGGGTTGGCCTTCACCGCGTAGTGCACGCGCACGCGCGGCATCGCGGCGCGGAAGCGGCGCAGCTTGTGCCGCACGAGCGCGCTGTCGAGGATCAGGAACGGCCGCCCGTAGCTGCGGCGCGCGGCCGCGCGCACGATCTCGAGGTCGAGGCTGACCTCGGGATGGGTATCGAAGAGCTGGTCCTGCGGGAGTGCGCTGGCCTTGCCGTCGATGCCGCCGGGGCGTGCGCCCATCTGGTCCTTCGCGCAGGAAAGTTCGCAGGATTATAGGGAGCGCGTCCCGCGCGTCAAGCGCGACCGCATGAGAAACTACTATAGCTAGTGGTGCTAACCCGCCCGCACCACTGCAATTAGTCTCAAATGCGCGGCAGCGTGACGCCGCGCTGGCCCTGGTACTTGCCGCCGCGGTCGCGGTAGGAGGTCTCGCAGACCTCGTCGGACTCGATGAAGATCACCTGCGCGACGCCCTCGTTGGCGTAGATGCGCGCCGGCAGGGGCGTGGTGTTCGAGAACTCGAGCGTCACGTGCCCCTCCCACTCCGGCTCGAGCGGCGTGACGTTGACGATGATCCCGCAGCGCGCGTAGGTGGACTTGCCGAGGCAGATCGTCAGCACGTTGCGCGGGATGCGGAAGAACTCCACCGTGCGCGCGAGCGCAAACGAATTGGGGGGAATGATCGCCACCGGTCCCTTGAAGTCGACGAAGGACTTGGCGTCGAATTCCTTCGGGTCGACGATCGTCGAGTTGATGTTGGTGAAGATCTTGAATTCGTCCGAGCAGCGGATGTCGTAGCCGTAGCTCGAGGTGCCGTAGGAGACGATGCGGCGCCCGCCCGCCTCCTTGACCTGGCACGGCTCGAAGGGCTCGATCATGCCCTGCGCCGCCATGCGGCGGATCCACTTGTCCGATTTGATCGTCACGCGCGTTCCCCGTTGTGAGCCTCGTATGATAGCGCGCATGAATCCCGCCCCGAGGCCCGGCCTCCGGGTCGCGGTGCTCACGCCGCGCCTGCCGCCGACCGGCACGCCCGGCGGCATCGCGACCGCGCATTTCAATCTGTTCCGCGCGCTGCGCGGGGCGGGCTGGGACGCGCGGGCGTTCGCCTTCGAGGACGCCGCAGATTCCGAGGACCGCTTCGAGGTCCGGCGCCGGGCGCCGCGCCGGCTCATCGAGGCGGTCAAGACGGCCTGCAGGCTCGGCCTCGCCGTCGCGAGCCCCTTTCGCTTCAGCTACCAGCTCGGCGAGGCGCTCGGCGGCGCGCTCGCGGGCCGGCGCATTCTGGAAGCGCTCGAGCGCTTCCGCCCCGACGTCATCGTCTCGCCCGACAAGGGTTGCCCGCTCGCGTTCGCGCGCAAGCCCGGCGGCGCGCGCCTGATCTGGATCGCGCACCACAACCCGGTCCGGTTTCTGGGCCTGGATGCTTCGCCGCCGCTGTCGCCGCTGGACGCGCGCCTGGCCGTCGCCGTCGAATCGCGCGAATTGCGCCAGGCGGACCTGGTGCTGTGCCCGTCGCGCCACGTGCGCGAGGAATTTCTGCGCACCTATCGCTTCGACGGACCGGTCGAGATCTTCCCGAACCTCATCTCCGGGGAGCTGGACGACGTCCGGCCGGGCGCGCCGCCGCTGCGCGCGGTGCTGGACCTCGCCGCCGATGCCCCCTTGTTCTACCTGCCCGCTGCCGGCACCACCGTGAAGGGCGGGCGGCTGCTGGCGCCCCTCCTCGCGGAGATCGGGCGGCGCCATGCGCAGGCCGGAGTATTCATCTCGGGCAACGTGGAGCACGCGCATCTGCCGGCCGTGCAGAGTGCGCCCGCGAATGTCCGGGTCTACTGCCCGGGGCCGCTTCCCTACCTGGAGAATCTCGGCCGCGTGTCCGAGTGCGAGGTCGTGCTCTCGCCGGCGATGATGGAAAACTTCAGCATGGCGCTTCTCGAGGCGACCTGGCTGGGGGTGCCCGTCGCGGCGTTCGCCGCCGGCGGCATTCCCGAGATGATCGGCACGGCGACCGAGGGCTGCAACGGCGAGACGGTCGCCGTGGGCGACGTGGGCGCCCTCTGCGAAGCGGGCGCCTCGCTGCTGCGCCGGCAGCGCGCCGGCGAGCTCACGCGCGCGCAGGTCGCGGCCTGCACGCGCGAACGCTTCTCCACCGCGCGCGCCCTCGAGCGGCTCGAGGCGCTGATCCGCTCGCTGGCCGGACCGGCGAGGAGTCCGCAATGAGGCGATTTTTCCGCGTCCGGCTGCAGCGCCTCGCGGCCTGGCTGCAAGGGCTCGCCTTCGCCTTCTGGACCAGTCCCGCCGAAGTCCGCGTGGCGAAGTGGCGCGCGGCGCAGGGCGACGCCACGCTGCGGCTCGACTACGAACTGTCCGAGCGGTCTACGGTGTTCGACCTCGGGGGCTACCAGGGGCAGTGGGCGAGCGACATCCATGCGATGTACGGCTGCCGGGTGTATGTCTTCGAGCCGGTGCCGGCGTTCGCCGAGCAGATCGCGCGGCGCTTTCGCCGCAATCCGCGCATCCGTGTGTTCCCTTTCGGCCTGGCGGCGCGGTCGGAAACCGTCCGCCTGGGCCTCGCGCAGGACGCAACCTCGACCTTCAAGCCCGGCGCCGAATCCGTCGAGGCCCGGCTGGTCGGCATCTCGGAGTTTCTGCGCAGCGAGGGCGTGGGAACCATCGATCTCATGAAGATCAACATCGAGGGCGGCGAATACGATCTGCTCGAGCACCTGCTGGACGAAGGCCTGATCGCCCGGATCGGCAACCTCCAGGTGCAATTCCATGACTTCGTGCCGGACGCCGAGGCGCGCATGGCGGCCATCCAGCAGAGGCTCGCGAGGAGCCACGCGCCGACCTACCAATTCCCTTTCGTCTGGGAGAACTGGCGGCTGCGCACGTGATATTGGCCCGTCTGTTCGGCGGCCTGGGCAACCAGATGTTCCAGTACGCCTGCGCGCGCCGCCTCGCCCATGGCCTGGGGTCAAGGCTGAAGCTCGATCTGACCGCCTTCGAGCGCTACGGCCCGCGCCGGTATGCGCTGGATCGCCTGAGCCCTTCGGCGGAGGTCGCGGCGGCGCGGGAAGTGGAGGACTTCCTGCGGCGCGCGCGCGTTTCGGGCCGCCTCCCCCGCTGGCTGCTGCGAGGGATTCCCGGGTTGCGCTACGAGGTTTTCCGGGAACGCTCCTTTGCCTTCGACCCCGCAGTGCTCGAACTGCGCGGCAACATCCTGCTGGAAGGGTATTGGCAGAGCGAGCGCTATTTCCGCGACATCGCCGAGGTCGTGCGGCGCGAATTCGGGCTGAAGGCGGCGCCGAGCGCGGGCGGCGCGGCCCTCGCTGCGCGGATCCTCGGCAGCAACGCGGTCTCCGTGCATGTCAGGCGCGGCGACTTCGTCTCGAACCCCGAAGCCAGCCGGGTCCACGGCGTCTGCGGCGTGGACTACTATCGGCGTGCGGTCGAGCTCATCGCCGGCACGGAACTGCAGCCGCATTTCTTCCTGTTCTCGGACGATCCGGCATGGGCCGAAGAGAACCTGCGCCTGCGCTTTCCCGCGACGCTGGTCGGGAGCGCCGGACAAGAGGACGCTGCCGAGCATCTGCAGCTGATGAGTCTTTGCCGGCACCACATCATCGCCAACAGCACGTTCAGCTGGTGGGGCGCCTGGCTCAACCCGAAGCCGGACAAGAAGGTGATCGCGCCGCAAAAATGGTTCAACGTGGAAACCAAGGACACGCGCGACCTGATCCCGGCCGGATGGACGAGAATCTAGAGATGAATTGAGCGATGGCGGTTCCCCGCGTCACCGTGCTAATGGCCGTCCGCGACGGCGCCCCGCACCTCGACGAGGCGGTGCGCAGCGTGATCGCACAATCGTTCGCCGACTGGGAGTTCGTCATCGTCGATGACGGCTCGACGGACGACACCGCGGCGATTCTCGAACGCTACCGGCGCGCCGACGCCCGCATTCGGGTGGTCCCGCAGCCTCGGCAGGGCCTGGCGGAATCGCTCAACCGCGGGCTGCGCCTGGCCCGCGGATCCTACGTGGCCCGCATGGATGCCGACGATGTGAGCGACAGGGAGCGCCTGGCCGTTCAGGTCGCGGCGATGGATGCGCATCCGGAGGTCGGTGTGTGCGGCAGCTGGATCGAGACTTTCGGCATGGGGCCGCCTGCGATTCGCCGCTATCCGCTCGACGACGCCTCGATCAGAAGCTGGCTGTTGTTCGAATCGGTGCTGGCGCACCCCTCGGTCATGATCCGGCGCGACGTCCTGGAGCGGCATGGACTGGCGTACGACGCTGCCATGCTGCACGCGGAAGACTACGATCTCTGGGTGCGCGCCGCCCGCGTCACGAAGCTCGCCAACGTGCCGCAAGTCCTGCTGCGCTATCGGGAGCATTCCCAGCAGGTCGTGAGAAAGCACGATGCCCTGAAGCGGCAAACGGCGCGGCGCATCCGTGCGGGGCAACTGACCGGACTGGGACTCTCCCCGTCGGAAGAGGAACTGGATCTGCACGAGACGATCAGCCTGTGGAGCCTCGCCCCCGCGCGGGAGAGCGTCGCGGCCGCCCACGCGTGGCTCCTCAAGCTGATCGAGGCCAATCGGGCGAGCGGCCGCTATCCGCAGGCCGAGTTCGGGCGCGTGGTCGCCCAGCGCTGGTCGGCGATCTGCGCAGGGGCGACGCGCCTGGGTCCGTGGACGCTGCAGGCTTTCTGGCGCTCGCCGCTGCGCCACGACGCGGAGTTGAGCCGGGCCGAGCTGCTGAAGTTCTCCCTGCGCTGCGCTCTGCGGCGCTGAGCGTCAGGTGTTCTGGACGACGATGTTCGGGAACTTCGAGCTCAGGTCCTTCTGCGACTCGGCGATGCGCACCGCGCAGCGGCGCGCGATCTGCCGGTAGATCGCCGAGACCTTGCCGTCGGGGTCGGAAACCAGCGTCGGCCTGCCCGAATCGGCCTGCTCGCGGATCGACGCGTCGAGCGGCAGCTGGCCGAGCAGCTCGGTGCCGTAGTCCTTGCACATCCTCGCCGCGCCCCCCTCGCCGAAGATGTGGCTCTCGTGGCCGCAGTTCGGGCAGATGTGCGTGGACATGTTCTCGACGATGCCGAGGATCGGGATGCCGACCTTCTCGAACATCTTCAGGCCCTTCCTCGCGTCGATGAGCGCGATGTCCTGCGGCGTGGTGACGATCACCGCGCCGGTCACGGGGACCTTCTGCGCCAGCGTGAGCTGGATGTCGCCGGTGCCCGGCGGCAGGTCCACCACGAGGTAGTCGAGCTCGCGCCAGCGCGTGTCCTTGAGCAGCTGCTCGAGCGCCTGCGTCACCATCGGCCCGCGCCAGACCATCGGCGTGTCGAGGTCGATGAGAAAGCCGATCGAGATCGCCTGCAGGCCGTGGCCCTCCATCGGCTCGAGGCTCTTGCCGTCCTTCGATTCCGGGCGCCCGGCGATGCCGAGCATCATCGGCTGCGAAGGCCCGTAGATGTCGGCATCGAGGATGCCCACCGAAGCGCCCTCGGCGGCGAGCGCGAGCGCGAGGTTGACCGCGGTGGTCGACTTGCCGACGCCGCCCTTGCCCGAGGCGACCGCGATGATGTTCTTGATGCCCGGGATCAGCTTCACGCCGCGCTGCACGGCGTGCGCGACGACCTTGGAGCGCACCACCACCGCCGCGCCGGGCGCGCCCGCGTCCTTCAGCGCGTCGATCACCTGGCGGCGGATCGGCTCGACCTGGCTCCTGCCCGGGTAGCCGAGCTCGATCTCGACCGCGACCTTGCCGCCGTCGGCCTGCACGCTGCGCACCGAGCGCGTGGCGACGAAGTCCTTGCCGGTGTTCGGGTCGACGAGCTTCGCGAGGACCGCGCGGACGTCGGCTTCATTCAGGGGCATGCGCGAAGTGTAAGCTAAAATTTCCCCTTTTCCCGCGCAGGTTTCCAGCCGCAGATGTCCGGCCGCAAGCTCTTTGTCACGACCGCCCTGCCCTACGCGAACGGCGCGTTCCACATCGGCCACATCATGGAGTACATCCAGGCCGACATCTGGGTGCGCTTCCAGCGCATGCAGGGCAACGACGTGCTGTTCGTCGGCGCCGACGACGCGCACGGCGCGCCGATCATGCTGGCCGCCGAGAAGGCCGGCAAGAAGCCCGAGGAGTTCGTCGCCGAGATCGCGCGCGGCCGGGCGCAGTACCTGGACGGCTTCCGCATCGAGTACGACAACTGGCACTCGACGCACTCGGCCGAGAACACCGCGCTCTCGCAGGACATCTTCCGCCGCCTGAAGCGGCGCGGCCTCGTCTACACCAGGCCGGTCGAGCAGTTCTTCGATCCGGTGAAGGGCATGTACCTCGCCGACCGCTATATCAAGGGCGAGTGCCCGAGCTGCGGGGCGCGGGACCAGTACGGCGACGCCTGCGAGAACTGCAGCTCGGTCTATTCCGCGACCGCGCTGAAGAACCCGTATTCGACGCTCTCGGGCGCCAAGCCCGAGCTGCGCACCTCCGAGCACTACTTCTTCAAGCTCTCGGACGCGAAGTGCGTGGAGTTCCTGCGCGAATGGCTGCAGGTGCCGGGACGGCTGCAGCCGCAGGTGCTCAACAAGGCCTGGGAATGGCTCGACGCCGAGGGCGACAAGGCGCTCGGCGACTGGGACATCTCGCGCGACGCACCCTACTTCGGCATCCGCGTGCCGGACATCGCCGAGGAGAAGTACCTGTACGTCTGGCTGGACGCGCCGATCGGCTATCTCGCCAGCCTGCAGAATCACTGCGCGAAGAAGGGCCTCGACTTCGAGCGGACGCTCGCCGAGCGCGAGCAGATCCACTTCATCGGCAAGGACATCATCTACTTCCACACGCTGTTCTGGCCCGCGATGCTCGAGTTCGCGGGCAAGCCCTACAAGTACCCGGATCACGTCTACGTGCACGGCTTCATCGGCGTCTCGGGCGAGAAGATGTCCAAGTCGCGCGGCACCGGGATCGACCCGCTGCGCTACCTCAAGCTCGGCATGGACCCCGAGTGGCTGCGCTACTACATCGCCGCGAAGCTGAACGCCGCGGTCGAGGACGTCGACTTCAACCCGGACGACTTTGTCGCGCGCGTCAACAGCGACCTCATCGGCAAGTACATCAACATCGCCAGCCGCGCCGCGGGGTTCCTCTCCAAGCGCTTCGGCGGCAAGCCGGCCGCGCGCATGGCGAGCACGGTGCTCGAGGAGATCCGCGTCGCCGCGCCCGAGATCGCGCGCTGCTACGAGGAGCGCGAGTTCGGCAAGGCGCTGCGGCGCGTCATGGAGCTCGCCGACCAGGTCAACGCCTACGTCGACGCCGAAAAGCCCTGGGATCTCGCCAAGGCGGCGGACCAGGCCTCGCGGCTGCACGAAGTGTGCACCGTGAGCCTGGAGGCGTTCCGCCTGCTGACGCTGTACCTGAAGCCCGTGCTGCCGGGCGTCGCCGCGCGCGCCGAGCGCTTCCTCAACCTGCCCGCGCAGGCCTGGGCGGACGTGGCGCGCCCGCTGCCGGCGGATCGCGCGATCAACGCCTACCAGCACCTCATGACGCGCGTCGAGGAGAAGCAGCTCGACGCCCTGTTCAACATCGAATCCGTGCCGCAGCCGGCCGCGCCGCAGCGGCATGCCGAAAAGCAGCAGCACGCGGCGAAAGAGCACGCCAAGGAGCCGACCGTGAGCGATACGATCTCCATCGACGATTTCAACAAGCTCGACCTGCGCGTGGCGAAGATCGCCCGCGCGGAGCACGTGGAGGGCGCCGACAAGCTGCTCAAGCTCACGCTCGATGTCGGCGAGCTCGGCACGCGCACGGTGTTCGCGGGCATCAAGTCGGCCTACGCGCCCGAGAAGCTCGAAGGCCAGCTCGCGGTGGTGATTGCCAACCTCGCGCCGCGCAAAATGAAGTTCGGCGTCTCGGAGGGCATGGTGCTCGCCGCCTCGGGCGACGGTCCCGGCGTGTTCCTCATCGCCCCGCATGCGGGCGCCGCGCCGGGGATGAGAGTTAAATGATATTGATATTATAATGCCGTTGTAATAGCATGCCGGCGTCCTCCCCGGGAGCGCCGCATGGAGAACAAGACCGCCCGCTTCACCGTCCTGCTCGACCCGCGCAAGAAGCGCATCTTCGAGGAGATCTGCGCCGCGCAGGACCGCACGCCCTCGCAGGTCGTGCGCCAGCTCATCCGCGAGTACGTGATCGCCAACGCCGGCGACCGCCCGCTGCCCGAGTGGCTGCGCAAGGCTGCCGGCAAGGGCACGCAGGGCTGAGCGCCGCCGCGTGAGCCTGCTCGCAACCCCATTGCACGAAGTCCTCGCGCTCGCCTGCGCGTGGCTGGCGATCGGCGCCCTGGGCCTTGCTCGCCCGGGGAGCGTGCGCTGGGCGACGCGCGTGCTCTACCCCGCCGGCGCGCTGGTGGGCCTCGCGCTCGCGTTCGTCGCGCTGGACGCGATCTTCCGGCCCGCGACCTCCGACGTGCTGCCGCTCGGCCTGCCCGACCTGCCGTTCCACGCGCGGCTGGACGCGCTGTCGGCGTTCTTCCTGATGCTGCTCGGCGCCGTGGCCGCGGGCGTCTCGGTCTACGCGGGCGGCTACTTCCGCCAGCCGCAGGGGACCGCGCCCGGGCTGATCGCGCTGTACCTGCACGTCTTCCTCGCCAGCATGGCGCTGGTGATGGTCGCAGACGACGCCTACTTCTTCATGGTGGCCTGGGAGACCATGGCGCTGTCGTCGTTCTTCCTCGTCACGAGCGAGCACGACCAGGCCGAGATCCGGCGCGCGGGCTACCTGTACCTCCTCATCGCGCACGTCGGCGCGATCGCCATCCTGCTCTCGTTCGGCGCGCTGCAGGCGGGCGCGGGCGACTACACCTTCGAGCACATGCGCGGCCTGCACCCCTCGGCGGGCTGGGCGACCGCGGCGTTTCTGCTCGCGCTCGTGGGCTTCGGCGCCAAGGCGGGCCTGGTGCCGCTGCACGTCTGGCTGCCCGAGGCCCACCCGGCCGCGCCCTCGCCCGTGTCCGCGCTGCTCTCGGCGGTGATGCTGAAGACGGCGGTCTACGGCCTCATCCGCGTGACGCTGGACCTCATCGGCTCGCCGCTGTGGTGGTGGGGCGTGGTGGCGCTCGCGCTCGGCCTCGTGTCGGCCCTCGGCGGCATCGTCTTCGCGGCCGTGCAGACCGACATGAAGCGCCTGCTCGCGTATTCCTCGATCGAGAACATCGGCCTGGTGTTCGCCGGCTTCGGCCTCACGCTGCTTTTCCACGGCTTCGGCATGGGCGCGCTCGCCGCGCTCGCGCTCACCGCCACGCTCTATCATTGCCTGAACCACGCCTGCTACAAGAGCCTGCTGTTCCTGTGCACGGGCTCGGTGCTGCACGCCACGCGCGAGCGCTCGCTCGGCCGCCTGGGCGGCCTCATCCGGCGCATGCCTTGGGTCGCCTGGTGCGCGCTCATCGGCACCATCGCCATCGCCGGCCTGCCGCCCTCGAACGGCTTCGCCTCGGAGTGGCTGCTCTTGCAGGCGTTCCTGTTCACGCCGGGCCTGCCGCACGGCTACCTCAACATGCTGGTGCCGGTCGCCGCCGCCTCGGTCGCGCTCGTCGCGGCGCTCTCCGGCTACGTGATGGTGAAGTTCTTCGGCGTCGTCTTCCTCGGCCAGCACCGCGAGCCGCGGCTGGCGGAAGCGCGCGAGGCCGGCATCCTGGAACGCGCCGGGCTAGTCTGGCTCGCCGCGGCCTGCGTGCTCCTCGGCCTCGCGCCGGTCACGGTGATCGGGCTGCTCGAGCCGATCACGCGTGCGCTCACCGGGCACGCCATCGGCGCCCTCTCGCACGGCTGGCTGTTCCTCGCGCCGATCAACGCCGAGCGCGCGAGCTACAGCGCCGTGCTGGTGTTCGCCGTGACCGGGCTGCTCGTGGCGGCGGCCTGGCTCTCGGTGCGCCTCTTCTACCACGGCCGCGCGCGCCGCGCGGCGGCCTGGGACTGCGGCTTTCCCGCGCAGGACGCGCGCATGCAGGACACCGCCGAGGGCTTCGGCCAGCCGGTGCGCGTAGTGTTCGCGCCGTTCTTCCGCCTCGAGCAGCACGAGCCCGCGCCCGAGGACGCGCGGCCGCGCTTTTCCTCCAGCGCCGAGGACCGCCTCTGGTACTGGATCTACCTGCCGGTGGCGCACCTGGTCGGGCGCCTGACCGCGGCCGTCACGCTGCTGCAGCGCGGCCGCATCTCGGTGTACCTCGCCTACAGCTTCGCGACGCTGCTCGCGCTGCTGCTGTTCGTCCGATGATCAGCCTCTCCGGCCTCGCGTCGCAGTTCACCGAGCTCGCGCTCGCCGTGCTGCTCGCGCCGCTGCTCACCGGCTGGGTCAACCAGTGCCGCGCGTGGCTGCAGTCGAAGAGCGCGCCGCCGCTGCTGCAACCCTACCGCGTGCTGGCGAAGCTGTTCCAGAAGGAGGTCGTGCTCGCGCACGGGGCGTCGCCGCTGTTCCGCTTCGCGCCCTACCTGATCTTCGGCAGCCTGTGCTCGGCGGCGGCCATCGTGCCGACGCTGGGCACCGACCTGCCGCTCAACGCCGCCGCCGACGCGATCGCGCTCGTCGGCCTGCTCGCGCTCGCGCGCCTGTTCATCGCGCTCGCCGGCATGGACGTCGGCACCGCGTTCGGCACGCTGGGCGCGCGCCGCGAGATGCTGGTGGGCTTTCTCGCCGAGCCCGCGCTGCTGATGGTGCTGTTCACCGCCTCGCTGATCTCGAACTCCACCTCGCTCACCACCATCGTCGAGACGCTCGCGCACAAGGAGCTGGTGATCTACCCGAGCATGGCCTTCGCGGGCGTCGCCTTCACGATGGTGTCGCTCGCCGAGAACGCGCGCATCCCGGTCGACAACCCGGCGACCCATCTGGAGCTGACCATGATCCACGAGGCGATGGTGCTGGAGTACTCGGGCCGGCACCTGGCGATGATCGAATGGGCGGCGAGCCTGAAGCTGTTCGTCTACTCCTGCATCGGCCTGGCGCTGTTCTTCCCCTGGGGCGTCGCCGAGGGCGGCGACTGGAAGGGCATCGTGCTCGCGCTGCCGGTGCTGTTCGCGAAGCTCGCGGTGGGCGGCGCCCTGCTCGCGCTCATCGAGATGCTCTCGGCCAAGATGCGCATCTTCCGCGCCCCGGAGTTCCTCGGCACCGCGTTCCTGCTCGCGGTGCTGGCGATGCTCGTGCACGTGCTGCTGGAGCGCTGAGATGCTGCAGCACTACGGCCCGCAGCTCGTCAATCTGTTCGCCGCGGCGATGCTGCTGCTCGCCTTCGCGATGCTCTCGCAGCGGCGCATCCTCTCGCTCATCAACCTGTTCGCGGCGCAGGGCTTCACGCTGTTCCTGTCCACCGCGCTCGTCGCCTGGATGACCGACCAGCCCCATCTCTACGGCTCGGCGGCGCTGACGCTCGCGCTCAAGGTGTTCGCGCTGCCCTGGATCCTGCACCGCCTGATCCGGCGCCTGAACGTGAAGTGGGACGTCGAGACGCTGATCAACATCCCGACCATGATGCTGATCGGCATCGTGCTGGTGATCCTCGCCTTCAACCTCGCGCTGCCGATCTCGCGCCTCGCG
>DATKKT010000034.1:0-2743 GCA_035542795.1 Burkholderiales bacterium | reverse complement strand
CGGCACGCCGCTCGCCGAAAAGCTGCGCGCGCGCGTGCTCGCGGAGGCGATGGATCCGGAAGCCGAGACGCGTCTGATGTTCGAGGCGCGCGCCGACCACTTAGAAAAAGTCATAGCGCCGGCGCTCGCGCGCGGCGCCTGGGTGGTCTGCGACCGCTTCACCGACTCCACGATCGCCTACCAGGGCGCGGGCAAGGGCGTAGACCGCGCGCTCATCGACGAGCTCGCGCGCAAGGTGCATCCGGGGCTCAAGCCGGACCTGACTCTGGTCTTTGACGCCACCTATACGGTCAGCAGCCAGCGTCTGAACGTTTCCGGACGCGCTCTGGACCGGTTCGAGTCCGCCGGAAGCTCGTTCTTCGAGCGGGTCCGGGCCGCCTATCAGGAGCTTGCCCGCAAGGAGCCGGGTAGAGTCCGTCTGATCGACGGCACCCAGCCCACGGAGCAAGTTAAAGAACAAATTCAAGAGATACTCTCAACGCTTTGATTGCACAGCTACAAATAGGAGCTTGGAAGCGCCTGACCGGCCTCATCGATCGGCTGCCCCATGCGCTGCTCCTGCACGGCGCGCCGGGGGTGGGCAAGCTCGCCCTGGCCGAGCGCTTCGCCCAGCTCCTCGTCTGCGAGGCGCGCGGGCAGGGGACCGAGCCCTGCGGGCGCTGCGACGGCTGCCGCTGGTTCGCGGCGGGCAATCACCCTGACGTGCGCATCGTGGAGCCGGAGGCGCTTGCCCTCGAGCTCGGGCGGTCGATGCCCGAAGACGCAGGCGAGGAGGCGGGCGGCCGGGAGAAGAGAAAGCCCAGCATCGAGATCCGCATCGATCAGGCGCGCGCGCTCGGGAGCTTCATCAACCTGGGCTCGCATCGCGGCGGGAGGCGCATCTGCATCCTGCATCCGGCCGAGAGCATGAACACCGCCACGGCGAACTCGCTGCTGAAGAGCCTCGAGGAGCCGCCCGCGGGCGCGGTATTCCTGCTCGTCTCGCACCGGCCGGCGCGCCTGCTGCCTACGATCCGCAGCCGGTGCGTGCCGGTGCCCGTGCCGGTGCCCGAGCGCAAGGCGGCGGCCGACTGGCTGGCGAAGCAGGGCCTGAAGAACGCCGAGCGCTGGCTCGCGTTCGCCGGCGGCGCGCCGCGGCGCGCGCTCGAGTACGCCACCGGCGAGCGCGGCGAGGCGATCGAGCGCGTGCTGAAGGCGCTCGCCGCGGGCGACCGGCTCGCGCTCGCCGACGTGAAGGACCGCGAGGACCTCGAGCCGCTCGCCGAGGTGCTGCAGAAAGTCGCGCTCGACCGCGCGTTCGCCCTGCTCACCGGCCGCGGCAAGTACGGCGGCGGGGCAGGGAGCGGCGATGCGCGCGCCTGGCTCGCCTACGCGCGCGCGCTCGGGCCGCAGCGCTCGCTCGCCCGCCACCCGCTCAACCCGAGGCTGTTCGCGACCGAGATCGTCGCGGGCATGCCGGAGCGCTAGGCGTGCGCCGCAGGGCTCTGCTGATCGCCGCCGCGGCGATCCTCGCCTTGCCCGCGCCCGCGCGCAGCCAGTCGCTCGAGGAGATCCTCAAGGCGGCCGAGGCGGGCGACGCGAAGACCGTCGCGACGTTCCTCAACAAGGGGCTCGATCCAAACACCACCGACTCCCAGGGCAACACGCTCCTCATGCTCGCCGCGGTCCACGGCCACGAAGAGCTCGCCAAGCTCCTCATAGAGCGCAAGGCCGACGTGACGCGCCGCAGCCCGGTCGGCGACAGCGCGCTCATGCTCGCGTGCGTCAAGGGCCGGCTCGGCATCGTGAAGCTGCTGCTTGAGCACGGCGCGCCGATCAACTATTCCTCCGGCTGGGCGCCGCTGCAATATGCCGCGTTCGGCGGCAGCGCCGAAGTCGTGCGCTACCTGCTCGACAAAGGCGCCGACAAGAACGCCCTCGCGCCGAACGGCTATTCCTCGCTCATGCTCGCCGCGCGCGGCGGCCACATGGAAGCCGCGCGCATGCTCCTTTACGAGGACGCCGACGTTAACGTGAAGGCGCCCAGCGGCGACACCGTCCTCAGCATCACCAGAAAGCGCAAGGACCCGGAGTTCGAGGAGCTGCTGAAGCGCGCGGGCGCTACCGAGTAGCGACGCCGCCGGCTTAAAGCCAGCGCCGAACCCTCGCCAGGTACGCCCGGTACTCCTCGCCGAACTTGGCGGCCAGAGCGCGCTCTTCCGGAAGAATCTGGAAGCGATGGATGTACGCCACAAACCCGATCGGCCCCACGATCGCCGACCACGCGCCCAGATAGACGAACCAGCCGGTAAGAACGAACAGCAGCCCTACATACATCGGGTTCCGGGTGATGCCGAAGATCCCCGCCGAGACGACCGCCGAAGCCTTCTCCGGCCGCAGCGGATTCACGCTCGTCCGCGCGCGCAAGAACGTCACCACGCCCGTCACGTCAATCAACCCGCCCACAAGCGCGATCAACCCGGCCACGAGCCTGCGCTCCGGAAAATCGAATCCAATCCACGGAAACCTGGTCGCCAAGAGCCACATGCCACCCCCGATCAACAGCGCCACGAGGGGCGGGGGAACCAGGGTCTCTAGATAGCGCACGGGGGTTGGCGGAGGCGTTAACTTAGGGCTCTGATCTCCCTTGGGATTCTATCTGCCGCTTCAGTTGACATAATACACATTGTGCAACAACGGCAATAGAAGAATACGCGCATTTCCGGGCGTTCAACAGCCCCCTACGCCAATTTGGCACCTAATG
>DATKKT010000033.1:0-27645 GCA_035542795.1 Burkholderiales bacterium | reverse complement strand
CCATCCTCGCTTTCGATTTTGGCCTCCAGCGCATCGGCGTCGCGGTGGGCGAGCGCGAGACCGGCAGCGCGCATCCGCTGCCCGGCGTGCGCGCGGCGAGCGCGCCGGGCCGCTTCACCGCGATCGAGAAGCTCGTGAAGGAGTGGAAGCCCGCGCTGCTGGTCGTCGGGCGCCCGCTCGGCGAGGACGGCGCGCCGCACGAGACCACGCGCCGCGCCGAGCGCTTCGCGCGCCAGCTCGGCGGCCGCTTCGGCCTGCCGGTCGAGCTCGTCGACGAGCGCTACAGCTCCGTGGAGGTCGAGAGCCGGATGAGGGCGGCCTACGGCGCGCGCAAGGCCGTGAAGCTCGCGCGCGGCAAGGCGCTCGATTCGCAAGCCGCACAACTGCTGCTGCAGCAATATTTCGATGCGCGCAAAGCTTCCTGACGCCGAGGGCCTGCTGCCGAAGCTCGCGGCCGAGCTGAAGGGGCGGATCACGCCCGCCACAGCGATGATCGGCCTGCACACGGGCGGCGTTTGGGTGGCCGAGCGGCTGCACGCGCTGCTCGCGCTGAAGGCGCCGCTCGGCGCGATGGACATCGCCTTCTACCGCGACGATTACGCGAAGCAAGGCCTCAAGCACGACCCGAAGCGCACGAAGATTCCGTTCGAGGTCGAGGGCCGCGACCTGCTGCTCGTCGACGACGTGCTCTACACCGGGCGCACGGTGCGCGCGGCGATGAACGAGCTGTTCGACTACGGCCGTCCGCGCAGCATCGCGCTCGTGGTGCTCGCCGACCGGGGCGGGCGCGAGCTGCCGATCGCCGCCCAGCACGCGGGCGCCGTGGTCGAGGTGCCCGCGGGCAAGCGGCTGCGCCTGAAGCGCGCCGACGACGGCCGGCTGTCGCTGGAGCTGGAAGATGGCGGCTAATCCGCAGCTCAACGCGCACGGCGAGCTCCAGCACCTGCTGTCGATCGAGGGGCTGCCGCGCGGGATCCTCGAGCAGATCCTCAACACGGCGGAGTCGTTCGTCGGCGTCACCGAGCGCGAGGTGAAAAAGGTGCCGCTGATGCGCGGCAAGAGCGTGTTCAACCTGTTCTTCGAGCCCTCCACGCGCACGCGCACCACGTTCGAGATCGCCGCCAAGCGCCTGTCGGCGGACGTGATCAACCTCAACATCGCGGTGAGCTCGCAGACCAAGGGCGAGTCGCTGCTCGACACCGTGGCGAACCTCTCGGCGATGCAGGCCGACGTGTTCGTCGTGCGGCACGCCTCCTCGGGCGCGCCTTACCTCATCGCGCGCCACGTCAAGCCGCACGAGCACGTGATCAATGCGGGCGACGGCCGCCATGCGCACCCTACGCAGGGCCTGCTCGACCTCTACACCATCCGCCACTACAAGAAGGACTTCGGCGCGCTCACGGTGGCGATCGTCGGCGACGTGCTGCACTCGCGCGTGGCGCGCTCGCTTATCCACGGCCTGACCACGCTCGGCGCGCCCGAGGTGCGCGTGATCGGACCGCAGACGCTGATCCCCGCCGGCGTCGCGGCGCTCGGCGTGCACGTGTTCCACGACATGCGCGCGGGCCTCAAGGGCTGCGACGTCGTGATGATGCTGCGCCTGCAGAACGAGCGCATGGCGGGTCCGCTGCTGCCCTCGGCGCAGGAGTTCTTCATGAACTACGGCCTCACGGCCGAGAAGCTCGCGCTCGCCAAGGCCGACGCGATCGTGATGCACCCCGGGCCGATGAACCGCGGCGTCGAGATCGACTCGCCGGTCGCCGACGGGCCGCATTCGGTGATCCTGCCGCAGGTGACCTTCGGCATCGCCGTGCGCATGGCGGTGATGTCCATCGTGGCGGGCAACTGATGTCGCTGCTGATCAAGGGCGGGCGCGTGATCGACCCGGCGAGCGGCCGCGACGAGATCGGCGACGTGTTCGTCGACAAGGGCAGGATCGCGGAGAAGAAGGGCAAGGCCGAGGAGACGATCGACGCCAGGGGGCTGGTGGTCGCGCCGGGGCTCATCGATCTCGCCGCGCGGCTGCGCGAGCCGGGCCAGGAATACAAGGCGACGCTCGCCTCCGAGATGGACGCGGCGGTCGCGGGCGGAGTGACCAGCCTCGCCTGCCCGCCGGACACGCACCCGCCGCTGGACGAGCCGGGGCTCGTGGACATGCTGCGCCGGCGCGCCAAGGCCCTCGCGCGCGCGCGCGTCTACCCGGTGGGCGCGCTCACGGTGAAGCTCGCCGGCGAGCGCCTGACCGAGATGTCGGTGCTCTCGGAGGCGGGCTGCGTGGCCTTCTCGCAGGCCAACGTGCCCATCACCGACACGCAGGTGCTGTGGCGCGCGCTGCAGTACGCGGCGACCTTCGGCTATCCGGTCTGGCTGCGCGCCGAAGACAAGTGGCTCTCGCGCGAAGGCGTGGCGCACGACGGCGACATGGCGACGCGCCTCGGCCTCGCCGGCATCCCGGCGTTCACCGAGACCATCGCGCTCGCGACCATCCTGCAGCTGGTGCGCGCCACCGGCGCGCGGGTGCATGTCTGCCGTCTGTCGAGCGCGGCCGCGGTCGGCATGATGCGCGAGGCGAAGCAGCAGGGGCTGCCCGTCACCTGCGACGTCGGCATCCACTACGTGCACCTCTCGGAGATGGACCTGGGATACTACGACGCGCATTGCCGGCTCGATCCGCCGCTGCGCAGCCAGCGTGACCGCGATGCCCTCGCCTCTGGGCTCGCCGACGGCAGCATCGACTGCGCGGTCTCGGACCATGCGCCGGTGGACGAAGACCAGAAGCAGCTGCCGTTCGCCGAGGCCGAGACCGGCGCCACGGGACTGGAACTGCTGCTGCCGCTCGCGCTCAAGTGGGGCTCGGCGCGCAAGCTGCCGCTCGCGAGGACGCTCGCGCGCGTGACGAGCGACGCGGCGCGCATCCTCGGCGTGCAGTCGGGCCGCATCGCGCCGGGCGCGCCCGCCGACCTCGTGCTGTTCGATCCCGACGAGGCCTGGCGCGTGATGCCCGCCGCGCTCAGGAGCCAGGGCAAGAATTCGCCGTTCCTCGGCTACGAGCTCGCCGGGCGCGTGCGCGCGACCATCGTTGCCGGCAATGTCGTATATGAACGAAAATGAAGCACGGGATTCTTGTCCTTGTTGTCGTCGTTGCAGGTTGTACTGCCGTAAGTCGAACTGAAGCCCCGTCGCCCGCTGCGGCGAAGGGCGGCTACTACAAGGACGACGGGCCGGGTGCCAATCCGCCGGCGGATCTCGCTGCGATTCCCGATGCGGTGCCGAAGGCCGAGCCGCTCAGCCGCTTCGCCAACCGCCCGTACCAGGCGCTCGGCCGCGAGTACGTGCCGATGACGAGCCTCGCGCCGTTCCGCCAGAGCGGCATCGGCAGCTGGTACGGCCGGCGCTACCACGGCCAGAAGACGTCCAGCGGCGAGCCCTACGACATGTACGCGATGAGCGCGGCGCACCCGACGCTGCCGATTCCGAGCTATGCGCGCGTGACCAACCTCGCCAACGGCCGCAGCGTGGTGGTGCGCGTGAACGACCGCGGGCCGTTCCATGCCGACCGCATCATCGATCTGTCGTACACGGCGGCCTGGAAGCTCGGCTACGTGGACGCCGGCAGCGCGCGGCTCGAGGTAGAGAGCCTCCTGCCGGGGCAGCCGGCGCCCGCCGCCGCGGTGACGGCGGCCGCCGCGCCCGCGCCGCTGCCTGCGCCCGTGCCGGCAGAGGCGAAGGGCATCTACCTGCAGCTCGGCGCGTTCTCCTCGCCGCAGGGCGCAGAGAGCCTGCGCGAGCGGCTCGGCCGCGAGCTCGGCTGGCTTTCGGAAGCGATCAAGATCGTCCCGGGGGGCGCGCTTTACCGCCTGCACGTCGGACCGTACCGCTCTCAGGACGACGCGCGCCCGGTGGCCGATCGAATCTACGCGGAACTCAGCCTGCGACCGCTGATCGTAAGCAGGTAGCCGCTATAATCCGCGGCCTTTTTGCGCCGGAAGCTCCCTTGCACATGCGTCGCTGCCTGCTCGTTTGCCTGCTTTTCTCGCTGCCGCTCGCCGCGGCCGCGCAGAATCCGCCGCCGCCGCAGCTGGTCGGCCGCGCCTGGGTGCTCGCCGACGTCTCGAGCGGCCAGATTCTCGTCGCCGAGAAGCCCGACGAGCGTGTCGAGCCCGCTTCGCTCACCAAGCTCATGACCGCGTATCTGACGTTCGCCGCGCTGAAGGAAAAGAAGCTGGCGCCGGGCGACCAGGTGAGCGTCTCGGAGAAGGCCTGGCGCGCGCCGGGCTCGCGCATGTTCATCGAGCCGCGACGCCCCGTGACCGCCGAAGAGCTGATCCGCGGCATGATCGTGCAGTCGGGCAACGACGCCTGCATCGCGCTCGCCGAGCGCATCGCGGGATCGGAGGAGGCCTTCGTGGCGATGATGAACCGCGAGGCCGAGCGCCTGGGCATGAAGAACACCAGGTTCATGAACGTCACGGGCCTGCCCGACCCGCAGCACTACTCGAGCGCGCGCGACCTCTACCTGCTCGCCGCGGCGCTGATCCGCGATTATCCCGAGCAGTACGCGCAGTACTACTCGCAGCGCGAATTCCGCTACAACGGCATCACGCAGCCCAACCGCAACCGGCTGCTCTGGCTGGACAGCACGGTCGACGGCGTGAAGACGGGCTTCACCGAAGCGGCGGGCTACTGCCTGATCGCCTCGTCCAAGCGCGGGCCGCGGCGCCTGCTTTCGGTGCTGCTCGGCTCGACCTCCGAGTCGATGCGCGCCCAGGAATCGCAGAAGCTGCTCAACTGGGGCTTCCAGTTCTTCGACGCGGTGCGGCTGTACGCCGGCGGCGCTACGGTCAAGGAGATCGAAGTCTTCAAGGGCGTGAAGAGCGCGCTCAAGGCCGGATTTCGCAGCGATCTCGTCGTCGCGGTGCCCAAGGGGCAGGGCGAGCACCTGAAGGCGGAGCTGCTGTCGCTCTCGCCGCTCGTCGCGCCAGTCGCCGCAGGCAGCCGCGTCGGCAACCTGCGCGTGACGCTCGAGGGCAAGCCGGTCGGCGAATACCCGGTGGTCGCGCTGGAGGCGGTGCCCGAGGCGGGGCTCTTCGGCCGCGCGTGGGATACACTGAGGCTCTGGCTGAAATAGCGGGAGCGAGATGGACAAGTCCGGCGTGGTGTTCCTGAACGGCAAGTTCCTGCCGATCGACGAGGCGCGCGTGCCGGTGCTCGACCGCGGCTTCATCTTCGGCGACGGCATCTACGAGCTCGTGCCGGTTTATTCGCGCGTGCCGTTCCGCCTCGACGAGCACCTCGCGCGCCTGGAGCGCAGCCTCGCGGCCGTCGGCATGCGCAATCCCTATGGCCGCGCGGAATGGCGCGACGTTATCCTCCAGCTCATCGCCAAGCAGCCGTTCGAGGACCAGGGCGTGTACCTCCAGGTCACGCGCGGCGTGGCGAAGCGCGATCATGCGTTCCCGAAGGACGCGGCGCCGACGGTGTTCCTGATGTCGAATCCGCTCGTCTGCCCGCCGCAGGAGCTGGTCGAGCGCGGCGTCGCCGCGGTCAGCGCGATCGACTTCCGCTGGCAGCGCTGCGACGTCAAGTCGATCTCTCTGATCGGCAACTGCCTGCTGCGCCAGGTGTCGGCCGAGGCGGGCGCCGCCGAGACGATCCTGTTCCGCGACGGCAAGCTCACCGAGGCCTCGGCCTCGAACGTGTTCGTCGTGCGCCGGGGCGTGATCCTGTCGCCGCCGAAGTCGACGCTCATCCTGCCCGGCATCACCTACGACGTCGTGGCGGAGCTCGCGCAGGCCGGCGGCCTGCCGCTCGAATTCCGCGAGCTGAGCGAGGCCGAAGTGCGCGGCGCCGACGAGCTCTGGGTGACCTCGTCCTCCAAGGAGGTGCTGGCGATCGTCACGCTGGACGGCAAGCCGGTGGGCGAGGGCAGGCCGGGCCCGGTGTTCCGCCGCATGTACGCGCTCTATCAGGAGTTCAAACAGAAGGTGATGCGTGCAGGAAAGGAAAAACGCGCCGCTTGAAGAAGCGGTCGGGCTGGCTTTCCCGACCGCGTTTCCGATCAAGATCATGGGCCGCCGGGACAGCGGCTTCACCAAGGCGGTCATCGAGATCGTGCAGCGTCACGCGCCGGATTTCATGCCCGGCACGCTCGAGATGCGTCCCAGCCGCGAGGGCAAGTACGTCAGCCTGACCGCGACGGTGAACGCCACCTCGCGCGAGCAGCTCGACGCGCTCTACCAGGAGCTCTGCGACCACCCGTCCGTCGTGATGGTGCTGTGATGGCTGAAAGTTTGCAGGAAGTTCGGGTTTTGCATCTGGGTTTGGTCGAATATGAAATTGCGTTGAAAAAAATGCGCGATTTCACTTCCAGTCGCGGCGCAGACACGGCGGATGAGCTCTGGCTGCTGGAGCATCCGCCCGTCTACACGCTGGGACTCGCGGCCGATCGCGCGCACGGCGCGAAGCGGGACAACGGCATCCCGGTGGTGCAGGTCGAGCGCGGCGGCGAGGTCACCTACCACGGGCCCGGCCAGGTCGTGCTGTACACGCTCGTCGATCTCGCGCGCCGCAACCTCAAGGTCAAGCGCTTCGTCTGGCTGCTCGAGCAGGCGGTGATCGACCTGCTCGATGGCCGGGGCGAAAGGAGGGCGGGCGCCCCCGGCATCTACGTCGGCGGCGCGAAGGTCGCCGCGCTCGGCATCCGCGTGACGCGCGGCTGCGCCTTCCACGGCCTCGCGCTCAACGTGGACATGGATCTTGCGCCTTTCGAGGCCATCGATCCCTGCGGCTATCCGGGATTGAAGGTGACGCAGACGCGCGACCTCGGCATTGCGGGCAGCCCCGAGGCGCTCGGGCGGCGGCTGGCCGCGATCCTCGCCAAAGGCATCGAGCATGCGTGAGGCGGGCGTCAAGGAGAAGGGCGCGCGCAAGACCGCGCCGCTGAAGTTCGTGCCGAAGGCGAGGCTCGAGAAGCCCGCCTGGATTCGCGTGCGCACGCCCAGCCCGGGCTCGCGCTTCGCGGAGATCAAGGCGATCCTGCGCGAGCAGCGCCTTCACACCGTGTGCGAGGAGGCCTCCTGCCCGAACATCGGCGAATGCTTCGGCGGCGGCACCGCGACTTTCATGATCCTCGGCGACATCTGCACGCGCCGCTGCCCGTTCTGCGATGTCGCGCACGGCCGGCCGCTGGCGCCCGATGCGCAGGAGCCCCGGCATCTGGCCGAAACGATCGCAAGACTGAATTTGTCCTATGTCGTCATCACCAGCGTGGATCGGGACGACCTGAAGGACGGCGGCGCGCAGCATTTTGTTGCGTGTATTTCTTCAATAAGAAAAGTTTCTCCAAAAACGCATATCGAGATTCTGGTGCCAGACTTCAGGGGGCGCTTGGAACGCGCGCTCGGCATCCTCGCGGCGGCCCCGCCGGACGTCATGAACCACAACCTGGAGACCGTGCCGCGCCTGTACAGGCGCGCGCGGCCCGGCGGAAACTACGAGCATTCGCTCGAGCTGCTGTCGCGCTTCACGCAAGCCAATCCCGCGATCCCGACCAAGTCCGGGCTGATGGTGGGCCTCGGCGAATCCGACGACGAGATTCTCGCCGTGATGCGCGACCTGCGCGCGCACGGCGTGGCCATGTTGACCATCGGCCAGTACCTCGCGCCCTCATCGCACCACCTGCCGGTCGAGCGCTACGTGCACCCGGACACGTTCGCAATGTTCGAGCGCGAGGCGGCGGCGATGGGCTTCCGGCACGCCGCGGTCGGGCCGCTGGTGCGCTCCTCGTACCACGCCGACCGCCAGGCACAGGGCGCCACGGGAGCGGGCGAGCCCCGCTCCCAACCTGCCCACACCTAGCGCACCACCATCGCGTCCTTGACCGACGCGATGCCGCTCACGCCGCCAGCCGCCTGCAGCGCCCTGCGCCGCTGGCCGGGGTCGTGCACGAAGCCCGACAGCAGCACCACGCCGTCCTGCGTCTCGACGCTGACGTCGAGCGACTTCAGGTCCGGCTCCTTCAGCAGCGCGGCCTTCACGCGCGCGGTGAGCACGCTGTCGTCGACGTATTTGCCGGCGACGATGCGGTCATGGATCGCCTCGGCCCTGGTGAACTCGTCCCGGTCGAGCTTGCCGTCCCGGTTGGCGTCGGCCTTGTCGAACGCTACGCCGTAGTTGCGGATGCCCTTCACTTCGTCGCGCGTGAGCAGGCCGTCGCCGTTCCGGTCTAGCGCGCTGAACTTCCCGTTCGGCATCCGCTCGTTGGGTTCCGCCGCGCCTGCCGTCGCGGCGCCGAAGGCTGCCGCGGCAAGCTGCGCGATGGCGGCTGCTCGCAAGAATGCTCGATCGAACTTCATCGTCTGCTCCTTTCGCGGGGTGACATCGAGGCTGCCGCAACTGCCGTGCCAGCACCCCGTTCGCCGACAGATCAGCGGCTTAGCTTGCGCCGCGCCGCGCGCTTGCCGTCAAATCCGTCGCCTCAGCGCGACAGCAATTCGCGATAAGCTTGCGCACGAGGTCGTCGCGGAGAACGCCATGGTCGCCGGACTGAGAATGCTGATGCTTGCATCGCTGCTGGGATGGTCGGCGTGCGCGCCGGCGGGCGTCGAGGCGCTCACCAACCAGGACGCGGTGTCGGGACTGAAGGCGGCGCTGGAGAAGGGCTCGGGCGCGGCCGTCGACCTGCTCGGCCGCACCGACGGCTTCTTCGGCAACAGCGCGGTGAAGATCCCGCTGCCCGACTCGCTGAAGAAATACGAGAAGCTGATGCGCAACCTCGGCATGGGCAAGTACGCCGACGAGCTGATCCTCACCATGAACCGCGCCGCCGAGGCCGCGGTGCCGGAGGCGAAGAAGCTCTTCGTCGAATCGATCAGGAAGATGACGGTGCAGGACGCCAAGGGCATTCTCACCGGCGGCCAGACCTCGGGCACCGAGTACTTCAAGCGCACCACTTCCGACCAGCTGCGCGCGAAGTTCCTGCCGATCGTCAAGCAGGCCACCGCCAAGGTGAAGCTCGCGGAGAAATACAACCAGTACGCGGCGAAGGGCGCGCAGTTCGGCCTGGTGAAGAAGGAGCAGGCCAACCTCGACGACTACGTGACGCAGAAGTCGCTCGACGGCCTGTTCTACATGGTCGGCGAGGAGGAGAAGAAGATCCGCCAGAATCCGGTGCAGGCGGGCAGCGACATCATCAAGAAGGTGTTCGGCGCATTGAAATGATCAACGACAGGGAGGGAACATGACCCGATTTCTGATGGCGGCGGCGTGCGGCATGGCGCTCGCGCTTTCGGCGCAGGCGCAGGACAAGAAGAAGGAGCCCAGCGAGGCGCAGAAGGCGCAGCAGCAGAGGATGAAGGACTGCAGCGGCAAGGCGAAGGGCATGAAGGGCGAAGAGCGCAACAAGTTCATGAGCGCGTGCCTGAAGGGCGAGGAGGCGGGCCCCTCGGACAAGCAGAAGGCGCAGCAGCAGAAGATGTCGGAATGCAACAAACAGGCGGGCGACAAGAAGCTGAAAGGCGACGAGCGCAAGAAGTTCATGAGCTCCTGCCTGTCCGGCTGACCGGGTGGGCGGCGTGCGGCGGGCGGCGTTCCTCCTGCTTGCCTGCTGCGCGCTGCAGTGCGCGGCGCAGTTTCCCGAGCGCCCGCTCAGGCTGATCGTCCCGCAGGCGGCCGGCAGCGCGACCGATTCCGTCGCGCGCCTGCTCGCGCCCGAGATGGCGCGCCCGCTCGGCCAGCCGGTGGTGGTGGAGAACCGGCCGGGCGGCGCGCTCACCATCGGCATCGACGCGGTCGCCAAGGCCGCGCCCGACGGCTACACGATCGGCATGGGGCCGATCGGCGCGCTTGCGATCACGCGCCACATGGTGGAGAAGCTCCCCTACGACATCGAGCTCGACCTGCAGCCCGTGGCGCTCGTCTCGCGCGGCCACCTGCTGCTCGCGGTGACGCCCTCGCTGCCCGTGCGCTCGGTGGCCGATCTCATCGCGCTGGCGAAGAAGAACCCGGGCAAGCTGCTGAATGCATCTTCCAGCAACGGCTCGCCCGGCCACGTCGCGGGCGAGCTCTTCAAATTCATGACCGGGACCGATATCGTGCATGTGCCCTACCGGGGCGGCGCGCTCGCGATCAACGACCTCATCGCGGGGCAGGTGCAGATCATCTTCGAGAGCCTGAATTCGATTGCGCCCTACGCGAGATCGGGAAGAGTCAAAGCGCTCGCGGTGAGCGGCGCGCGCCGCTCGCCCGGCTTCCCGGAGCTGCCCACGATCGCCGAGGCGGGCGTGCCCGGCTACGAGGCGGGCACCTGGTCGGGCGTGATCGGCCCCGCCGGCCTGCCGCCCGCAGTGCTCGCGAAGCTGAACGCGGCGGTCAACGAAGCGATCCATTCGCGCCTGTTCGCAGAGCGCTTCGGCATGGTCGGCGACGAGCCCGCCGGCGGCACGCCAGAGGACTTCGCCGCCACGATCCGCAAGGACTCCGCTCGCTGGGGCGAAGTCGTGAAGCGCTCCGGCGCGAAGATCGACTAGTGGGCCTGGTCCCAGTTCTGGCCGACGCCGGCCTCGACGATGAGCGGCACGTCGAGCGTGGCGACGTTCTGCATAAGGTCGCAGACCTTCGACCTCACTTCGTCCAGTTCCGAGTCCGGGACTTCCAGCACGAGCTCATCGTGCACCTGCATGATGAGTTTCGTCTGCGACTTGGAAGAATCCAGGTAATTCTGAACTGAAACCATCGCCATCTTGATCAGGTCGGCGGCGGTGCCCTGCATCGGCGCGTTGATCGCGGCGCGCTCGGCGGCTTGGCGGCGCGCGGGCGAGCCGGAGTTGATCTCGGGCAGGCGCAGGCGGCGGCCGAACACGGTTTCCACGTAACCCTGCGAGCGCGCCTTCTCGCGCGTCTCGTCCATGAACTTCTTTACGCCGGGATAGCGCGTGAAGTACGAGTCGATGTAGGCCTGCGCGGTGGCGCGCTCGAGGCCCAGGTTCTGCGCCAGGCCGAAGGCGCTCATGCCGTAGATGAGGCCGAAGTTGATCACCTTCGCGGTGCGCCGCTCGTCGTCGCTCACCTTGTCCAGCGGCACGCCGAACACCTCGGCGGCGGTCGCCTGGTGCACGTCGTGGCCGTGCTCGAAGGCGTGGCGCAGGCCCTTGTCGCCCGACAGGTGCGCCATGATGCGCAGCTCGATCTGCGAGTAGTCGGCCGAGACGATCTTCGCGCCCGGCGGCGCGATGAAGGCCTCGCGGATGCGCCGGCCCTGCGGCGTGCGGATCGGAATGTTCTGCAGGTTCGGGTCGTTGGAAGCGAGGCGCCCGGTCACCGCGCCTGCCTGCGCATAGGTGGTGTGCACGCGCCCGGTCGCCGGGTGCACCATGCGCGGCAGCTTGTCGGTGTAGGTGGACTTGAGCTTGGCGAGGGCGCGGAATTCGAGCAGCAGCTTCGGCAGCGGGTAGTCGAGCGCGAGCTCGGCGAGCACGTCCTCGTCGGTCGAGGGCTGGCCCTTGGGCGTCTTCTTCTTCACCGGCAGCTTCTGGCGCTCGAACAGGATCTCCTGGATCTGCTTGGGCGAGTTCAGGTTGAAGGGCTGCCCGGCGGCCTCGTAGGCCTTTTGCTCGGTGGCGAGCATCTCCTTGCCGAGCTCGTGGCTCTGCGCTTCGAGCTTCGCCGCATCCAGCAGCACGCCGTTCCTCTCCATGCGGAACAGCACCGGCATTACCGGCAGCTCGATGCGCTCGTAGACATGCCTCAGCTTCTCGTCTTCGCAAATCTTCTCGTAGAGGACCGAATGCAGCGTCAGCGCACAATCCGCATCCTCGGCGGCATACTCGGTGGCGCGCGCGATGTCGACGCTCGCAAACGAGATGCGCGACGCGCCCTTGCCGGTGACCTCGTCGTAGGTGATCGTCTTCCAGCCCAGGTGGCGCTGCGCGAGCGAGTCCAGGTCGTGGCGCTCGTGGACCTCGAGCACGAAGGACTCGAGCACCGTATCGTGCGCGATGCCGCGCAGCGCGACGCCATGGTTGGCGAGGATGTGCGCGTCGAACTTGAGGTTCTGGCCGACCTTGGCGTGACGCTCGCTCTCCAGCCAGGGACGCAGCAGCTCTACTGCTTTGCTTATGCCTATTTGCGCCGGCGCGCCCGGATAGTCGTGCGCCAGCGGCAGGTACCAGGCCGAATCGCCGAACGCGAACGACATGCCGACGAGGCGCGCGCTCATCGGCTCCAGGCCAGTGGTCTCCGTGTCGAAGCCCACGAGCGGCGCCTTCTCCAGCTGCGGCAGGAGCGCGGCGAGCGCGGGTTCGTCGGCGAGCGTGAGGTACTTGCGCCGCGCCGGCGTCCCGGCGGCGCTCGCGGGGGCGGGCGGCGGCGCGGCCGCGGGTGCTGCGCCTTGGCCGCCGTCCGCCGCATTTCCCGTGCGCGCGCGGAACTCGCGCAACATCGTGCGCATGCCGTAGCGCTCGAGGAACGCGGCGAAGCGCTCGGCGTCCGGCGCGTGCGCGGCGAGGTCTGCGAGCTGCACCGGCAGCGCGACGTCGCGCTTCACCGTCAGCAGGCCGCGCGCCGTCGGCAGCCAGCCGAGCGCCCTGCGCAGGTTCTCGCCCACCGCGCCCGGCACCTCGGCCGCGTGCGCGATCACCTCGTCGAGCGAGCCGAACTGCTGGATCCACTTCGCCGCGGTCTTGGGGCCCACCTTCTCCACGCCGGGCACGTTGTCCACCGCGTCGCCGGTGAGCGCGAGGTAGTCGACGATGCGCTCCGGCGCCACGCCGAACTTCTGCCGCACGCCCTCGACGTCGAGCTTCTCGTAGGACATGGTGTTGACGAGCGTGACGCGCTCGTCGACGAGCTGCGCGAGATCCTTGTCGCCGGTGGAGATCACGCAGGTCCAGCCGCGCTTCTTCGCCTCGTCCGCAAGAGTCGCGATCACGTCGTCGGCCTCCACGCCGGGCACGGTGAGCACGGGCCAGCCGAGCGCGGCGATGGCCTCCTTGAGCGGCTCGATCTGCGAGGCGAGGTCCTCGGGCATCGCGGGACGGTGCGCCTTGTACTCGGGATAGACGTCCTCGCGGAAGGTCCTGCCCTTGGCGTCGAACACGCAGGCGCGCGCCGCGGCCGGATAGTCCGCCTCCAGCCGCCGCAGCATGTTCAGCACGCCGTGGATCGCGCCCGTCGGCTCGCCGCGCGGGCTTTTCAGCTCGGGCAGCGCATGGAAGGCGCGGTACAGATAGGACGAACCGTCGACCAGCAGGAGCGTATCGGCCATCGGCGCAGGCGGGGGAGTCGCCGTATTCTAGTGGAGTAGAATCTCGTCATGCGCCGCGCAATCCCCGCTCTCGCCTGCATCGCCGCGCTCTGCGCCGCCGCGCACGCGCTCGCGCAGGACCGTCCGCCGAAGCTCGAGCCCTTGCCCGAGGCGCCGTCGCCACCGACGATCCAGGACGGCGCCGACGAGCCGCGCGTGCGCATCGCGCCGCCCGACAACGCGAGCAAGGTCGAGCAGGTGCCGGGCGGCCTGAAGGTGACGCCGCCGAACGGCCCGCCGTACTACCTGATCAACATCGGACCGAACGAATGGGAGCGCCGCGACGTGCTCGATCCCGGCGTGCGCGTGCCGATGTGGACGATCACGACGTTCGACTGACGGCGTCCGGCCCGGCTTGTCGGTTTTCACCCCAGTCTCGGAGAGCCAGCTCGCCGGCTGGCTGAAGAACTACTCGGTCGGCGCGCCACTCGCGCTCGAGCCGATCGCCACCGGCATCGAGAACACCAACTACTTCGTCAGCACGAGCCAGGGGCGCTACGTGCTGACGCTGTTCGAGCGCCTGCCGTCCGCCGAGCTGCCGTTCTACCTGGAGCTCATGCAGCACCTCGCGCGCCACGGCATTCCCTGCCCGGCGCCGATCGCCGACCTCGAGGATCGGCTGTTCTCGCCGCTGAACGGCAAGCCCGCCTCTCTGGTGACGCGCCTCGAAGGCGAGGCGGTCGAGCATCCGAGCGCCGCGCATTGCGCCGAGCTGGGCGGGCTCCTCGCGCGCATGCACCTCGCCGCGCGCTCCTACCCCGGCTATCTGGAGAACCCGCGCGGGCCGAAATGGTGGCGCCGCGCCGCGGCCGAGCTGCGGCCGTTCCTCGATGCCGATCGCATCGCGCTGCTGGAGGCCGAGCTCGCGTTCCAGGCGCGCCACCGCTTCGCCGACCTGCCGCGCGGCGCGGTGCACGCGGACCTGTTCCGCGACAACGCGTTCTTCCGCGACGGACGCGTGAGCGGAGTGTTCGACTTCTATTTCGCGGGTGTCGACTGCTTCGCCTACGACCTCGCGGTGTGCGCGAACGACTGGTGCCTCGTCGATCCGGCCCGCGACCGGCGGCTGGACGGCGCGCGCCTGCAGGCGCTGCTCGGGGCCTACGCCGCGGTGCGCCCGCTGGAGCGCGCCGAGCGCACCGCCTGGCCGGCGATGCTGCGCGCCGCGGCGCTGCGCTTCTGGCTGTCGCGCCTGCACGATAAGCACTTGCCGCGCCCGGGCGAGCTCGTGAAGGTGCACGACCCGGAGCACTTCCGCGAGATTCTCGAGCTGCGCGCCGCGCCGGAGGCGCAGGCGCGCCTCGCATAGCCGGCGCATGCGCGCAAGGCGCCTGGACGCGGCCGCGGGATTGCGCTGGATCGGCGAGGGCTTCGCCGTGTTCCGCGTCGCGCCGGTGCGCCAGCTCGCGCTCAGCCTCGCGTTCCTGTTCATGCTCACGCTCGCGCTGTCGGTGCCCGCGGCCGGGTTCGCGGTGGTCTGGCTGCTGATCCCGGCGCTGCTGGTCGGGCCGCACGCGATCGCGCGCGCCGCGGCGCGCGGCGCCCGACCTACCGCCGAGCTGCTGTTCGAGGGGTTCCGGCGCAACCTGCTCGTGCAGCTGCGGCTCGGCGCGGTCTACCTCGCCGGCATGGCGCTCGTGCTCGCGGCCTCGGTGCCCGTCGACGAGGGGCGCTTCGCGCAGGCGATGCTCGGGGTCGCGCGCCTGGAGTTCGAGGACCTGCAGAACGCCGGCACGCAGGACGCGATGCTTGTGGTGGCCGGCCTGCAGACGCTGCTGCTCGCGGCGCTCTGGTATGCGCCGCTGCTGGTGGCCTGGGCGGGGCTCGGCGCGCCCAAGGCCGTCTTTTTCAGCGCCGCCGCAGCGCTCATCAACTGGCGCGCGCTGCTCGCCTATGGCATCGGCATGACGCTGCTGTTCGGCTTCGTGCTGCTGCTCGCGATCGCCGGCACGGCGCTGCTCGGCGGCTCGCACGCCCTGCAGGCCAACTCGGCCGCGTTCGCCGTGCTCTGGACCATGCTGCCTGTCTGGTTTGCAAGCTCGTATCTGAGCTACCGCGACGTGTTCGAGGCGGAAAACGCGCCGGCCGGCGGCCCCCCCGAATCCCCTAAAATGGCCGCATGAGCACGCTGAATCTGCCCGAGCTTTCGTCCTCGGCATCGCCCGCTTTCGTCGACGCGGCGAGCGCCAAAGCCTGGCTGGAGAACGTGCCGCTCGCCAACGTCGTTGCGGCGCAGCAGCAGCTGTTCGCCGAGCTCCACGAGTTCAACCGCTTCGCGGCGGGCGGCGCGGCGCGCCTGGCGGTGCTCGAGGCGGTTCGCGAGGCGGTGAACTTCGTCGAAATCGAGCAGGCGCGCCGCTTCACCAACCGCGCGCTGCCGATGGCCGAGCAGGAGAGCACGGTGTTCGACGAGACGCTCGCGCTCTGGGAGGAGATGCGCCTGGGCTACCTGCGCTGCCTGCAGGCGATCCTCGACGAGGAGCCGGGCCTGCGCGACCAGGCGGGCCTCGTCTGCCAGCGCGTGCTCTCCTATACCGGCCTGAAGATGTTCCACCACCACCGCGCCTACCGGCAGGTATCGGCGGGCGAATGGCGCGACCTGCACTCCGGGTTCGTGCATGCGGAGCGCCTCGGCGTCGCCGAGGAAGCAGTCAAGGATTATCTGAACCGGGACGTCAACGACACTTCGCCGCGCATCGCCTACATGCGCGCGCTGCTGCTGGGCATGGCCAACCCGAACGAGCTCAGCCAGCGCCAGCTCACCTTCGCCGCCTACCTGCTGGAGCGCTGGGCCGAGAAGGTCGACGTGCTCGCCGAGCCGCCCGAGGGCGAGGATGTCCCGCCGCTCGTCGTCGACCTTGCGAGCGACGTCTGCCCCGACCGCGAGGGCGCCAAGGCGGCCGAGCCGAGGTATCTCGACGTCAAGCGCCTGGCGAAGAGCCTGCGCAACCGCATCGGGCTGCTGAGGAAGGGCGAGTCGCCCGCCAAGCTCGCGCTCGGCGAAGACTGCGTGCAGCCTTCCTGCGAGCAGCTGCTCGTGTTTCTGTACCGGCAATGGTGCCAGGCGCGCCAGCCGCGCGGCGCGGAGCGCAAGCGCAGCGCGGACGCGGCTCAGGCCTGCAACGATCTGGGCGCGATCCACTACTACATCTCAGGGCATGTCTTCCGGCAGCCCGGCGAGGCGAAGGAGCTCACCAAGGCGCAGCGCGAGCAGATCGCCGCGTTCGGCCGCGTGAGCACGCGCGACGAGGACGACTACAGCGTGGTGCACGGCTACCTGCTCGAGCACTGGCAGATCGAGGACGAGAGCACGCAGGGCCTGAGGATGGTGCGGCGCGCCGGCAATCCCGGCAAGCGCTACTCGCACGGCCAGCTCGTCGGCGTGCGCCCGGCCGACTCGAAGAGCTTCATGCTGGGGCAGATCCGCTGGCTCATGCAGAACGATGCGGGCGATCTCTACGCCGGCGTGCGCCTGCTGCCGGGACTGCCGGCGGCCACGGCGGTGCGCCCGACCGGCATCAACGTGATCGGCGCGAAGTGGGTGCAGGCGCTCTCGCTCACGGCGGTCGCCGCGCTGGGAGCGCCGCCATCGCTCGTGCTGCCGGCGGGCTGGTACAAGCCCAAGCGCGTGATCGACGTCTACGTCGAGCGCGAGATCAAGGTGCGCCTGACCGAGATCATCGAGCGCGGCATCGACCACGAGCGCTGCGCGTACGAGCTGCTGCCCTGATGGCGGCGCCGGCGACCGCGGCGCCGACGCCGTCGGCCATCACGCTGCACCAGAAGTCCCGCGTGCTGGAGATCGCGTTCGACGACGGCAAGACGTACCGGCTTCCCTACGAGTTCCTGCGCGTGCATTCGCCTTCGGCGGAAGTGCAGGGGCACGGGCCGGGGCAGGAAGTCCTGCAAGCAGGGAAAAGCAAAGTGGAGATACGCTCTCTCGAGCCGGTCGGCAGCTATGCCGTGCAGCCGACGTTCTCCGACGGCCATGCGACGGGGATCTACTCCTGGGAGTACCTGCGTCATCTCGGCGAAAACCAGGAGCGCCTCTGGCAGGAATACCTCGGGCGCCTCGCGAGCGCCGGCGCGAGCAGGGACTAGGCGGCGTGACCGACACGCATTTCGGCTTCGAGCGCGTGCCCGAGCAGGACAAGGCGCGGCGCGTCGGCGAGGTGTTCGACCGCGTGGCGCGTCGCTACGACCTCATGAACGACCTGATGTCCTTCGGCCTGCACCGGCTCTGGAAGGCGTTCGCCGTGCAGATCGCGCGCGTGCGCGCGGGCGAGCGCGTGCTCGACGTCGCCTCGGGCAGCGGCGATCTCGCGCGCGCCTTCGCCGCGCGCGGCGCCGAGGTCTGCATGACCGACATCAACGGCGCCATGCTCGCGCGCGGCCGCGACCGCATGGCCGACGCCGGGCGCCTCGCGCCCGCGGTGCAGTGCGACGCCGAGCGGCTGCCGTTCCGCGCGGCGAGCTTCGACTGCGTCAGCGTGGGCTTCGGGCTGCGCAACATGACGCGCAAGGAGGCCGCGCTCGCGGACATGGCGCGCGTGCTCAAGCCCGGCGGCCGATTGCTCGTGCTCGAGTTCTCGCACATCTGGAAGCCGCTGCAGAAGCCCTACGACCTGTATTCCTTGCACGTGCTGCCGTGGCTGGGCGCGCGCGTGGCGGGCGACGCCGCGGCCTACCGCTATCTCGCCGAGTCGATCCGCATGCATCCGGACCAGGTATCGCTCGCCGCGATGCTCGGGCGCGCGGGCCTGGAGCAAGTCGAATACTTCAACCTCGCCGCAGGCGCGGTGGCGGTTCACCGCGGATACAAACTCGGGTAGCATTCTCCGACGCACAACTCAAGGGCAATCGGGATCATCATGAGAAGGCTCGTACTTGGATTCGCCGCCGCGCTGCTGTGCGCCGGAATCGTCGTGACCGACGCCGAGGCCGGGCGCCTGGGCGGGGCGCGCTCGTTCGGGGCGCAGCGCAGCGTCGCGCGCACGCCGCCGGCTGCCGCGCCCGCGAAGCCCGCGCAGCAGCAGGCGGCGCAGCCCGCCGCGCAGCCTCAGCCGGCGGGCGGCGCGGCGCAACCGGCAACCGGGCTCGCGCGATGGGCGCCTCTGCTGGGCGGAATCGCGCTCGGCGGAGCGCTGGGCTGGCTGATGGGCGCCCACGGCATGGGCGGCCTGCTGGTCGGCCTGATGCTCGTGGGCTTGCTCGTGTTCGCGGCGGTCGCGCTGGCGCGCGCGCTCGCGAGGAAAGGCGGCGACGCGACCCAGCGCTTGCAGTATGCGGGCCTGGGCAGCGAAACCGTGGCCGCGCCGCCGCCCTCGCAGGCGGCGGGCTTTGACGCGGGCAGCGCGGTACGGCCCGCGCTGGCGCGCGTGAACGTCCCGGACGGCTTCGACGTCGCCGGGTTCCTCAAGGCCGCCAAGCTCAACTTCATGCGCCTGCAAATCGCCAACGATCGGGGCAACCTGGAGGAGCTGCGCGAGTTCACGACCGGCGAGCTGTTCGAGGAGCTCCGGCGCGACGTGCTCGCGCGCGGCGGCGACCGGCAGCAGACCGACGTGCTCGCGCTCAATGCCGACCTGCTCGAAGTCGTCACCGAAGGCGACCGGCACTGGGCGAGCATCCGCTTCTCGGGCAGCCTGCGCGAGTCGCCGGGCGGGGCGCCGCAGGGATTCGAGGAGGTCTGGAATCTCGCCAAGCCCGTGCAGGGCGCCGGCGGCTGGCAACTCGCCGGCATCCAGCAGATGCATTAATCTCCGGGGTTGGCTCGGAAACAAGGCCACCTCATGGTGGCCTTTTGCTTTTCCGGGCGCCGCCCAGCATGCGCTTCGAATCGCCCTTCGCCGCCGGCCTGAATCGGCTGCTCGAGTCCGAGGCCTGGGCGCGCGAGCGCCTGGCGCCGTTCGCGGGCGAGGTGATCGAGCTGCGCGCGCCGCCGCTCCCCGCGCTGCGCCTGGCGATCGCCGCCGACGGTCGGCTTGCGCCCGCCGCGCCGGAGGCGGCCGGCGCCCTGGTGATCGCCGCGGGGCCGGGCGCGCTCGCGGCCGCCGTGCAGGGCGAGGAGCAGCTGCTGCGCGTGCTGGAGGTCACGGGCAACGCGCGCCTCGCGAGCGAAGTGATGTTCCTGTTCCGCCACCTGCGCTGGGACGCCGAGGAGGAGCTTTCCAGGTGGGTCGGCGACATCGCCGCGCACCGCCTGGCGGGCGTAGCGCGCCGCGCCGCGGCCTGGCACGCCGATGCCGCGCGCCGCGTCGCAGGCAGCCTGGTCGAGTACGCCGCCGAGGAAGGCGGACTGCTCGTGCGCCGCGGCGAGCTCGCGGGGCTCGCGGCCGCGCAGGCGCGCCTGCGCGACGGCCTCGAGCGCCTGGAGAAGCGCATCGCGCGCCTCGTGGCGGCCGGCGGGAGTTGAGATGGGCAGCCTGCTGCGCATGATTCGCATCGCCCAGGTGGTGCTGCGCTTCCGGCTGCACCGGCTGCTGCCGCGCTATGCGGAGGAGGCCGACCCGAGGCGCGGCGAGCGCCTGCGCCGCGCGCTGGAGACGCTGGGGCCGATCTTCGTCAAGTTCGGCCAGGTGCTGTCTACGCGCCGCGACCTGCTGCCCGCCGACCTCGCCGACGAGCTCGCCAGGCTGCAGGACCGCGTGCCGCCGTTCCCCTTCGAGCATGCCGCCGCCGAGATTGAAGCATCGCTCGGGCGCCCGCTCGGCGAGGTCTTCGAGAGCTTCGAGCGCGAGCCGGTCGCGAGCGCCTCGGTCGCGCAGGTGCACGTGGCGATGCTGAAGGGCGGCATCGAGGTCGCCGTGAAGGTGCTGCGCCCGGGCGTCGAGCGCGCGATCGCGCGCGACGTGCAGCTGCTCGACACCGCGGCGCGGCTGCTCGAGCGGCTCTGGGCCGACGCGCGGCGCCTGAAGCCGCGCGAGGTGGTCGCCGAGTTCGCGCGCCACCTCGAGGACGAGCTCGACCTGGTGCGCGAGGCGGCCAACGCCTCGCTCTTGCGGCGCAATTTCGCCGGATCGCCGCTGCTCGCGGTCCCGCAAGTGCACTGGGACTACTGCGCGCGCCGCGTGATGGTGATGGAGCGAATGCACGGCGTGCCGATTTCTCAAATCATTATTTTGAAAGAGAAAGAAATAGAAATTCCCGCGCTTGCCCGTGCGGGCGTCGAGATCTTCTTCACGCAGGTGTTCCGCGACGGCTTCTTCCACGCCGACATGCACCCGGGCAACATCTTCGTGGGCACCGACGGAGCGCATCGCGGCAAGTACATCGCGCTTGACTTCGGCATCATGGGCACGCTGTCGGAGACCGACAAGAACTACCTCGCGCAGAATTTCCTCGCCTTCTTCAACCGTGACTACCGGCGCGTCGCGCAGGCGCACATGGATGCCGGCTGGGTGCCCGCCGGCACGCGCCTGGACGATTTCGAGGCGGCGATCCGCGCGGTCTGCGAGCCGATCTTCGCCCGGCCGCTGCGCGAGATCTATTTCGGCAAGCTGCTGCTGCGCCTGTTCCAGACCTCGCGCCGCTTCAACGTCGAGGTGCAGCCGCAGCTGGTGCTGCTGCAGAAGACGCTGCTCAACATCGAAGGCCTGGGGCGCGAGCTCGATCCCGAGCTCGATCTCTGGGCGACTGCCAAGCCGTTCCTCGAGCGCTGGATGAGCGAGCAGGTGGGTTGGCGCGGTCTCATGCGCACGCTGCGCCGCGAGGCGCCGACCTGGTCGCAGACGCTGCCGGCGATTCCGCGCCTCGTGCACCGCCTGCTCGCCGAGGACCGCTTCGGGCGGCTGGAAGCGGCGCTCGAGCGGCTGGCCGAGGTCGGGCGCCGGCGCAACCGGCTGCTCGCCGCGCTGGTGGCGCTCGGCGCGGCGCTGCTGGCGGCGCTGCTGCTCCTGTAAACTGCGCGCGTGCTGATCGCCTCGGTCGTCGCCTACCTCCTGGTCACGATCGCCATCGGCCTGTGGGCCGCCCAGCGCGTCCACAACGCCAAGGACTACGTCGTGGCGGGGCGCAGCCTGCCGCTGTACATGAACACCGCCACGGTGTTCGCGACCTGGTTCGGCGCGGAGACCGTGCTCTCCGTCTCGGTGGAGTTCGCCAGGAGCGGGCTGGGCGGCATCGTCGCCGATCCGTTCGGCTCCTCGATGTGCCTGGTGATCGTGGCGCTGGTCTTCGCGCGCGCGTTCTACCGCATGGACCTGCTCACGATCGGCGACTTCTACCGCCGGCGCTACGGGCGCTCCATGGAGCTGGGCACGAGCGTCGTCATCGCGATTTCCTACCTCGGCTGGACCGCCGCGCAGCTGACCGCGCTCGGCCTCGCCTTCTCGGTGCTCACCGGGGGCGCCGTGACGCTGCACAACGGCATCATCATCAGCGCGGCCGTGGTGCTCGCCTACACCATCTGGGGCGGCATGTGGTCGGTGGCGATGACCGACCTCTTCCAGTCCGCGATGATCATTCTCGGCGTGACGGCGATCGCCTGGGTGGTCGGCGACATGGCGGGAGGGCACGCCAAGGTCATTGCCGCGGCGGCCGAGGCGGGCCGCTTCGAGTTCTGGCCGAAGGGGGGCGCCAAGGAATGGCTCGCGTTCGCGACGGCGTTCGTCACGCTGGCGGTCGGCTCGATCCCGCAGCAGGATATTTTCCAGCGCGTCACCTCGGCCAGGAACGAGAAGACCGCGGTGCGCGGCACGCTGCTGGGCGGGCTGATCTACTTCTGCTTCGCCTTCGTTCCGATCTACATCGTCTACGCGGCCCTGATGATCGACCCGTCGCTCGGCAAGCTGCTCTCGGCCGCCGATGCGCGCGATACGCAGCAGATCCTGCCCGCGTTCATCCTCGCGTCGACGCCGATGTGGGTGCAGGTGCTGTTCTTCGGCGCGCTGCTGTCGGCGATCCTGTCGACCGCGAGCGGCGCGATCATCGCGCCGACTTCGCTGTGCACGGAGAACATCATCAAGCCGCTCTATCCGCGCATGGGCGACCGGCAATTCCTGCTGACGCTGCGGCTGATGCTGGTCTCGTTCACGCTCGCGGCGCTGCTGTTCGCGCTCAACTCGAAGCAGACGATGTACGACATGATCCAGAACGCCTACACCGTGACCCTGGTGAGCGCGTTCGTGCCGCTCGCGGCCGGCGTGTTCTGGCGGCGCGCGAACAACGCGGGCGCGATCCTGTCCGCGGTGTTCGGGCTCGTCGCATGGCTGCTCGCTGACGCGCTGGCCGCAGACGCGATGCTGCCGCCTCCGCTGGCCGGGCTCGCCTTCTCGGTCTTCGGCATGCTGATGGGCTCCCTGGTTCCGCGCGAGCGCGCGCACGCGCAGTCGGCGCACGCGCGCGGCGGTGACCCGGTCCGCGAGCCCTAGCTTGCGCGCCTCGCCGCTCGCGCGCTTTCTCCTCGCCGCCTACGTCCTGCTCGTCGCCTACGCGACGCTGTATCCGCTTTCGGGCTGGCGCGAGCCCGCCGGCTCCGCCTTCGCCTACCTCGCGGCGCCCTGGCCGCGCTACTTCACCGCTTTCGACCTCGCCGCGAACTTGCTCGGCTACCTGCCTTACGGGCTGCTGTGCGCACTCGCGCTGCGTCCGCGCGCGGGCGCCGTCGCCGCGCTGCTCGCCGCGATCGGCAGCGCGACGGCGCTCTCGCTCGTGCTGGAGAGCCTGCAGAGCTACCTGCCCGCGCGCATCCCGTCGAACGTGGACGTGCTCGCCAACATCGCGGGCGCGAGCTGCGGCGGGCTCGCGGGCGCCTGGCTCGCGCCGCGCCTGCTCGGCGGCGGCGCGCTGCGCCGGCTGCGCGCCGAGGCGCTCGCTCCGGGCACCGCGGCCGACCTCGGCCTCACGCTGCTCGGTCTCTGGCTGTTCGCCCAGCTCAATCCGGCCTCGCTGCTGTTCGGCACGGGCGATTTGCGGGACTTGTTCTCCGGCGCCGTAGGCGCGCGCCACGCCGCGGAGCTGTTCGTGTCGGTGGAAGCCGCAACCACCGCGGCCAACCTCGCCGCCGTGGCGCTGCTCGCCTCGGCCCTGCTGCGCGAGGGTGCGCCGGCGGCGCGCCTGATCGGCGCGCTGATCGCGGTCGCGCTGACGGTGAAGACCGCCGCCTTCGCGATCCTGATGAAAGCCGAGCACGTGCTCGCCTGGCTCACGCCCGGCGCGCAGCTCGGCCTGGCCGCGGGCTTGCTGCTCGCGCTCGCGGCGCTGCCGTTGCCACGCACCGCGCGGCTCGCGCTCGCCGCCGCGCTGCTGATGGCGGCGACGGTGCTGGTCAACCTCGCTCCGCCGAATCCGTATTTCGCCGCGACGCTGAAGGTCTGGGAGCAGGGACACTTCCTCAACTTCAACGGCCTCACACGTCTCGTCTCGGCGGCGTGGCCTTTCGCCGCGCTGATCTATCTCGTCACCCTCGCGGCGGAGAAGCTTCGCGACCCGGTCCGGTAAAATCGCAGCATGTCGTATTACGAGCGGCACGTCTTCTTCTGCTGCAATCAGCGCGAGGGCGAGGAGCGGCCCTGCTGCAACAACAGGGGGGCCTCCGCCATCCGTGACTACGCCAAGCAGCGCGTGAAGGCACTCGGGCTCGCGGGCGAAGGCAAGGTGCGCGTCAACATGTCCGGCTGCCTCGACCGCTGCGAGGAAGGGCCCTGCATCGTCGTCTACCCGGAAGCGGTCTGGTACACCTACGTCGACCGCGCCGACGTCGACGAGATCATCGAGCAGCACCTGCGGCACGGGCGCATCGTCGAGCGGCTGCGCATCTGATGCGCGCCGGCGCCCGGCGGGAGCTCGTCGCGGGGCCGGACGGCGACATCGAGTGCGCGCTCGACCTGCCCGCCGGCGAGCCAAGGGGCGTCGCGCTGGTCGCGCATCCGCACCCGCTGTACGGCGGCACGCTCGACAACAAGGTCGTGCAGACGCTCGCGCGCGCCTTCGCCGAGCTGGGCTACGCGGCCTGGCGGCCGAACTTCCGCGGCGTTGGCGCGAGCGGGGGGACCCACGACGAGGGCAGGGGCGAGGTGGACGACCTGGCCGCCGTGCTCGCGCACGTGAAAGCGGTGCGGCCCGTGCTCGCGGGGTTCTCCTTCGGCGCGGCCGTGCAGACGCGGCTCGCGCAGCGGCTCGCGAAGCAGGGCAATCCGCCCGAGCGCATGGTGCTGGTCGGGCTGGCGGTGAAGCACCTGGAGGCGGTACCGGTGCCCGGCGACACGATCCTCATCCACGGCGAGGAGGACACGACCGTGCCGCTCGCCGACGTGCTCGCCTGGGCGAGGCCGCAGGACCTGCCCGTGGTGGTGGTGCCCGGCGCGGACCATTTCTTCCACCGCCGGCTCGCCGTGCTGCGCGCCATCGTGCGCAACAGCTGGCGATGAGCGCCGCGCACAGGTGACCGAGCGATTCTTCGCGACGTCGCCGCGCGGCCTGGAGGCGCTGCTGTCTGCAGAGCTGGCTGCATTGGGCGCAAGAGAGGTGACGCAAATGCCGGGCGGCGTTTCGTTCCGCGGCGACTGGCGCGTGTGCTATGCGGCCAACCTCTGGTCGCGGCTCGCCTCGCGCGTGCTCTGGCGCGTGGCCGAATTCGGCTACGCAAGCGAGAAGGACCTCTACGAGGCCGCGCGCGCGGTGGACTGGCCGCGCTACTTCGACGTCGAGCGCACGCTGCGCGTAAACGTCGCGGCGACGAAGAGCCCGCTGAAGAGCCTCGATTTCGCCACGCTGCGCGTGAAGGATGCGATCTGCGACCGTTTCCGCGACGAGTCCGGGCGCCGGCCCGACGTCGAGCGGGCGAGGCCGGACGTGCGCGTGCACGCGTTCCTCGAGGCCGCGCGCGGCGCGCTCTACCTCGACACCTCGGGCGAGCCGCTCTTCAAGCGCGGCTGGCGCTCGGGCGCGGGCGAGGCGCCGCTGCGCGAGAACCTCGCCGCCGGCCTGGTGCTGCTCTCGGGCTGGAAGTTCGACGAGCCGCTGCTCGATCCCATGTGCGGCGCGGGCACGATCCTGGCGGAAGCCGCCGCGATGGCGCGGGGGCGCGCGCCGGGAATGCGCCGGAGTTTCGGTTTTGAGAAATTGAAGGCTTTCGACTCTTCGGTCTGGGAGAAAATGAGAAGAGAGTCGGGAAATCCGACCCCTCCAAAGGCTCTCCAGCTTTTCGGCAGCGACAACGACCCGCGCGCCATCGGCGAGGCGAAGCGCACGCTCGCAGCCGCCGGGGTGGAACGCTGGGTGAAGCTCGAGCGCGCCGACATCCTCGAGCGCGCCGCGCCCGCGCCCGCGGGTGTGATGATCGCCAATCCACCCTACGGCGAGCGCCTGGGCTCGAAGGACGCGCTCGCGGAGTTCTATCCCAAGCTGGGCAGCGCGCTAAAACGGCATTTCCCGGGCTGGCGCTGCCACTTCTTCACCGCCGACCTGCGCCTGCCCAAGCTCGTGCGCCTGCAGCCCCAGCGGCGGGTTCCCCTGTACAACGGCGCGCTCGAATGCCGCCTATACGAGTTCAGGATCGTGCAGGGGAGCCACCGGAAGCCCTGAAGCGGTTCGAGCGCGTCGCCTTGCAGACGTGGATGCTGTACTCGGCGTAGAACTTCGCGCGCCCGAGCTTCTGCGCCTCGCGGTGCTCCGGGTGCTCGGCCCAGGCGCGATGCGCCTCCTCCGACTCGAACTCGACGATGGTGCAGCGCTCGCCGTCCTCCGCGGCGAAGCCCTTGTGCGAGACGTAGCCCGGCATCTTCTTCGCCAGCTCGTTCATCCTCGCCGCCCAGGCGGCGTATTCGTCCATGAGCTCGGGCTTCACGCGCGAGCGGAACACGGTCACGATCATGAGGGTGCGCTCCTTTCGAATAGATGGGTCGAACTGGCGCGCTCAACCTTTCACGGCGCCCCAGGCGAGACACAGCCAGCCGGCGAGGAACGCGAGGCCGCCCACCGGGGTCACGGCGCCAAGCCATTTCTCGCCCGTGAGGCTGAGCGCGTACAGGCTCCCCGAGAAGAGCAGCGTCCCCGCGACGAACAGCCAGCCGCCGGCGAGCACCGCCGCCCCCGGCCAGCGCGTCTGCGCCCAGCCCGCGGCGAGCAGCGCGAGCGCGTGATACATCTGGTAGCGCACGCCGGTCTCGAACGCGGCGAGCAGCTCCGGCGTGAGGCTGCTCTTCAGACCGTGCGCCGCAAAGGCGCCGAGCGCGACCGCCAGGAAGCCCGACAGGGCGCCGAGCGCGAAGAACAGCCGGTCCACGCCGTCAGATCAGAACTCGATGGCGTCGGCGATCGACCTGATCCCCGCCGCCGCGCAGCCGTCGTCGGCCTCGCCGCCCGGGCCGCCCGAAACGCCGATCGCGCCGAGGGTGCTGCCGCTCGCCTCGATCGTGCGGCCGCCGCCCACGGCGAGGAAGCGCGGCACGTTGCGCAATCCGCTCATCGGCCGGCCTGCCTGCGTTGCGTCGGCCAGCGCGAGCGTCGAGGTCCTGAAGCTCGCCGCGGTCCAGGCCTTGTTCGCGGCCACCTCGATCGTGTGCGGACCCGCGAAGCGATCGCGCAGCAGCACCTGGACGATGCCCGCGCGGTCGGTGACCGCCACGGCGACCTGGTAGCCCTGCTTGCGGCAGGAATCGAGCGCGGCGCGCGCCGCCGTGAGGGCCGTCTCGGGCGTCATGGCGCGCGTCTGAAAAGTGGCGTTCTGCGCGATGGCAGGCAACGACGCAGCCAGCAGCAGGGATCCGGTCCAGTTCCGCATCTTCATGGTCTGCCTCCTCGGCTCCGGTGGAATGGGAATGAAAAGGGGCCGCTCGTGCGGCCCCTTCCGCGCTCGCGTCCGAGCGCCGCTCAGACGATGTCGAGGTGCTCGATGCCCTTGGTGAGGTCCTTGTCCTTGGCTTCCTTGCCGTGCAGCTTGATGTTGAGGCGCACCTCGTTGGTCGAATCGGCGAAGCGCAGCGCGTCCTCGTAGCTGATGCGGCCGGCCTCGTGCAGGTCGAACAGCGCCTGGTCGAAGGTCTGCATGCCGAGCTCGCGCGACTTCTTCATGATTTCCTTGATGCCGTGAATCTCGCCCTTGAAGATCAGGTCCGAGATCAGCGGCGAGTTGAGCAGCACTTCCACCGCGGCGGCGCGGCCCTTGCCTTCCTTCAGCGGCAGCAGGCGCTGCGAGATCACCGCCTTCAGGTTGAGCGACAGGTCCATGAGCAGCTGGTGGCGGCGCGCCTCCGGGAAGAAGTTGATGATCCGGTCCATCGCCTGGTTGGAGTTGTTGGCGTGCAGCGTGCCGAGCGCGAGGTGGCCGGTCTCGGCGAAAGCGATGGCGTGCTCCATCACCTCCATGTCGCGAATCTCGCCGATCAGGATCACGTCGGGCGCCT
>DATKKT010000032.1:0-7262 GCA_035542795.1 Burkholderiales bacterium | reverse complement strand
ACGGCCTCGCCGCGCTGGTGATCGGCGGCGCGGCGGCCGCGGCGGCCAAGGCCGGCTGGCTGAAGTTCCTCGGCAAGTTCTGGATCGTCCTCGTCGCCGGGCTCGCGGCGGCCTGGGGCTTCGTGAAGCGCTTCTTCTTCGGCAGGAAGCCGGAAGGAACACCCGGGCCGCCGCCCGGCCCAGGCCAGCAATGAGCACCGAGGCAACCGTGATCGCGGTTGCCGCAGCGATCTACCTCGCAGACTGCGTGGTGCTGCTGGAGCGCGGCCAGGCGCTCTGGTCGAGCGCAGGCCTCGCCTTCGGCTCGCTGCATTACCAGCTGCACGGCAAGGCCGTCGCCTGGCTCAACCCGCTCACGCCGTTTGTCGCCGCGTTCCGCACGCTGCCGCTGTTCTCGACTGCTCCGGGGGCGAAGCCGGCCGATGCGGTCAACGCGCTCGCGCCTCTGTCCGTGCTTTGCCTGATCCAGCTGCTGCTCGTTCTCGCGGTGCTGCCCTATTGCCTGCTGCGCGCGCCGGGGTGGCCGTTCTTCGCTGCGCTCGCGCTCGCCTACGCGAACGCGCTCGCGCTGCTCGGCCTGCTCTGGCAGCGCCTGCGCGGCGCGGGCATCGCGACGCGGCCGCTGGCCGGGCTCGGCTTCGGCTGGCTCGTCTGCCTGCCGCTGTCGGTCAACGCGCTGCGCAAGGCGGCGCTCGCCTTCGACGTGGCGATCGACGCGCGCGAGGCGATCGGCCTGCTGCCGGAGCGCGACCGTGAGCGCGCGCGCCTCGCGCTCGCCGCGCAGATCGCCGAGGCGATGGCAGACCTTGACGAAGAGGATCAGCTGCGCGATCGCCTCGCCGCGCTGCGCAGCGAGCTCGTCACGCCCCGGGAGCTCTGAAAGGGGCGCGAGCAGGCTCGCTGGCGGCCTGCGCGGGCAGGGAGTATTCTGGGCGGCGGCGCTGCGCGGGCCGACAACAAACCCTGGGGAGGGCGCAATGGCTGAGGCAACCTACGCCGGATTCTGGATTCGTGCGCTCGCGTACGCGGCGGACATGGCGATCCTCACGCTGGTCCTGCTGCTGCTCGCGCTGCCGTTTGCGTTCATGGGCGGCGCCGGCATGGCGCTCTACGGGCTGATCGCCGCCGTCGGCCCGATCGCCTATTTCGCGTGGCTGCAGGCCTCGAGCCGCGAAGCCACGATCGGCAAGCAGCTCTGCGGCCTGAAGGTGCGGCACGAGGGCGAGCAGATCTCGCTGCTGCGATCGATCGCGCGCGAGCTCGCGAAATTGCTGTCCTCGGCGGTGCTGATGATCGGCTTCCTGATGGTCGCCTTCACCGGGCGCAAGCAGGGCCTGCACGACATGCTCGCCTCGACCGAGGTGGTGCGGGAAGGGCCGGCGCGCGTGATGATCGCGATCCTGGTCGCGCTCGCCGGCGTGCTGATCCCGGTCTTCGTGATTCCGCTCATGTTCGGCGCAATGTTCGCGGGCATGATGGCGATGATGATGGGCGGGGCGATGGAGCAATCGGTCCGGCAATCGAAGCCGGTGCCGCGGCTGGAGCAGAAAGTGGCCAACCGCGCGCCGGCGCCCGCGGCCCAACCCGCGCCAAGGCCTTCCGCGACGCCGAGCGCCGCCAGCGCGGCCAAGCCGGCGGCGAACGACCCTGAAAGCGTGTATCAGAACTTTCATGCGGCCACGCTTGCCGGCGACTTCGACGGCCTCCGGCAATGGGGCACGAAACAGGCAGGCGACGAGCTTGCCGCCGCGTCGGCCGCGGAACGGAAAGTGATGCTCGGCCTCATGGCCAATTTGCTGCCGAAGACCTACAAGGTCACGGGCAGCGAAGTCAGCGCCGATGGCGGCAAAGCGCAGCTGCGGTTGCGCGCCGAGACAACCCACCAGGGAGGCAAGACCGAAATCGCCCTCGGCACGGCGGTGCTGGTGAAGGAGAACGGCGCCTGGAAGGTCGATAAGTCGATCTGGGGCGGCGAGCAGCCGCCGAGCTTGGCGTCGCAGGGCGCCGCGCCGGCGAAGCCATCGACACCCGAAGCGCCGAAGCCGATGGCCGCAGAGCCGCCGAAGCCGATGGCGGCTGCACAGCCGGCGCCGACGGTTGCGCCAGCCGTCGAGGCACCGCCGCGCGCATCGGCGAGGCAGGCGGCATCGAAGCGCAGCGAAGCGGCCGCCCCGGCCGTCCTGAAGAGCAAGCCGCCGTGCGTGTACAAGCCGGTGATGACCGACGAGGAGATCGACCGCTGCCGGTAGGCGGGCGTCCACTTGCGCGGGGAAGCGAGCGCCGGTCGTGAGCGGCTACGAGCTGCTCGCGATCGTCGTCTTCTTCCTGATCGGCTACTGGATCGTCGACTATTTCTGGCCGAAAAAGAAGGCCGCGGCGCCCGCGGCGGGCGAGCGCGTCGAGGTGCGCGTCTCGCGCCGGTTCGAGGCCCCGCCTGAGCGCGTGTTCGACGCCTGGCTCGACCCCCAAACCGCGGGGAAGTGGCTGTTCGCTACGCCGGCTGGTGAGATGGTGCGCGTAGAGATCGACGCGCGCGTCGGCGGCCGCTTCGTCTTCGTGGACCGGCGATCGGGCGAAGACATCGAGCACACCGGCGAATACCTGGAGATCGACCGGCCGAAACGCCTCGCTTTCAGCTTCGTCGTGCCCAGGTTCTCCAGCGAGCCCTCGCGCATCCAGGTGGAACTCGCGCCGGCGGCCTCGAGCCCCGGGACGACGCTCCTTACCCTCCTGCACGAGGGCGTGTTCGCCGAATTCGCCGGCCGGACCGAGGAGGGCTGGGCGGGCATCCTCGAAGGCCTGGAGCGCTCCCTCGCCGGGCTGAGCGAAAGCGTTCCAAAAGGCTGATTTTTCCCGTATAATCCGCGCCTTTTCGCAAGGCGGGGACTCCCGAAAATGGTTGTCATTCGACTGGCGCGCGGCGGCGCCAACAAGCGGCCTTTCTATCACCTGGTGGTGGCCGAATCGCGGCGTGCGGCCACGGGCCGCTTCATCGAGCGCGTCGGCTTCTACGACCCGAAGGCCCCCGAGGGCCGCGAGTCGCTGCGCGTGAACGTGGAGCGCGTCAGGCACTGGGCGGACAAGGGTGCGCAGCTCTCGCCGACGGTGGCGCGCCTGGTCAAGCAGTTTGGCAAGGCCAAGAAAGCCGCCTGAGAAGTTGATCGCGTTCGGGCGCGTCGCTGGCTCCTATGGCGTGCGCGGCTGGATGAAGGTAGTGGTGGACGACCCAGAGCTGCTCGCGGCGCAGCCGGCCTGGTGGCTGGACGGCACGGAGCGAAGGGTCGAGGCGACGAAGATCCACTCGGGCACGCTGCTCGCGAAGCTCGAGGGCATCGAGACGCCGGAGGTGGCGAAGCGGTTCAAGGGCAAGGCGGTGCAGATTCCGCGGCCCGAGCCGGGCGAAGGCCGTTACTACTGGGACGACCTGATCGGCCTGGAGGTGGTGAACACGCAGGGCCAGGTGCTCGGCGTCGTGAAGGGGATGTTCTCCAACGGCGCGCACGACGTGGCCGAGCTCTCCGGCGAGCGGCCGCGGCTGCTGCCCTGGGTGCCGGTGGTGGTGAAAAAGGTGGACCTGCCGGAGCGGCGGGTCGAGGTGGAGTGGGGCGAGGATTGGTGAGGCGGGACCGGTGATCCGCTTCGAGGTGGTGACGCTGTTCCCCGAGATGTTCGCGGCGGTGACTCACAGCGGCATTCCGGCGCGGGCGATGGAAGCGGGCTTGTGGTCCCTCGGGTTGTGGAACCCGCGCGACTTCACCCGGGACAATTACCGGACGGTGGACGACCGTCCGTACGGCGGCGGGCCCGGCATGGTGATGCTGGCCGAGCCGCTGGAGCAGGCGCTCGATGCGGCAAGCAATGCGGGCGGCGGGAAGGTGGTGTATCTCTCGCCGCAGGGCAGGAAGCTCGATCACGCGAAGGTGATGGAGCTGGCAGGACGGCAGGCGGTGACCCTGCTGTGCGGTCGCTACGAGGGCGTCGACGAGCGCCTGATCCGGCGCCGCGTGGACGAGCAGCTTTCGCTCGGGGACTACGTGCTCTCGGGCGGGGAGCTCGCGGCGATGGCGGTGATCGACGCGGTGGTGCGCCAGCTGCCCGGCGCGCTGGGCGGCGAGCAGTCGGCGGCGCAGGAATCCTTCGCCGACGGGCTGCTCGAGTGCCCGCAGTACACGCGCCCCGAGGAGTACCGGGGCGAGAAGGTGCCGGAGGTGCTGCTTTCGGGGCACCACGAGCAGATCCGGCGCTGGCGGCTGAAGCAGGCGCTGGGCCGGACCTGGCGCAGGCGGCCGGAGCTCCTGGCCGCCCGGCAGTTGAGCGGCGAAGAACGAACGTTGCTGGAGGAATTCCAGCGGGAACAGAAAGAGAGCGGAGCATGAATCTGATCCAGAAACTCGAGCAGGAAGAGCAGAAGCGCATGAAGAAGTCGGTGCCGGAGTTCTCTCCGGGCGACACCGTCATCGTGCGCGTCAACGTGGTCGAGGGCGACAAGAAGCGCGAGCAGGCCTTCGAGGGCGTGGTGATCGCCAAGCGCAACCGCGGGCTGCGCTCCTCCTTCATCGTGCGCAAGATCTCCTCGGGCGAGGGCGTCGAGCGCACCTTCCAGACCTACTCGCCGCTCATCGCCGGCATCGAGGTGAAGAGGAAGGGCGAAGTGCGCCGCTCCAAGCTTTACTACCTGCGCGCGCGCTCGGGCAAGGGCGCGCGCATCCGCGAGCGCATGGGCGCGGGCGAAGGCGCCGAGGGCGAAGCCCAGGAATAGCGCGCTTTCGCCGCAGAAGCCGAAAGGGGCCTCGCGGCCCCTTTTCTTTCTATAATCCCCCCCATGAAGCGCGAAATCGCGGCCCTGAGCCCGGTTGCCGAGATCGTCGCGGAGATCCGCGCCGGCCGCATCGTCGTGCTCGTGGACGACGAGGACCGCGAGAACGAGGGCGATCTCGTCTTCGCGGCCGACTTCGTCACGCCGGAGAAGGTCAATTTCCTCGCCACGCATGGCAGGGGCCTGATCTGCATGCCGATCACCGAGTCGCACGCCGCGCGCCTGGGCCTGAAGCCCATGGTGAGCGAGAACCGCTCGCGCCATGGCACCAACTTCACCGCTTCGATCGAGGCCGCCGAGGGCATCGCGACCGGCATCTCGGCGCACGACCGGGCGCTCACTATTCGAGTGGCGGCGTCGGCCGGCGCTGCCGCGTCCGACATCGTCCAGCCCGGGCACGTGTTCCCGCTCATCGCGCAGGACGGCGGCGTGCTGGTGCGCGCCGGGCACACCGAGGCCTGCTGCGATCTCGCGCGCCTCGCCGGCCTCACGCCCGCGGCGGTGCTCTGCGAGATCATGCGCGAGGACGGCACGATGGCGCGGCTGCCGGACCTCGTCGAGTTCGCGGCTGCGCACGGCCTGAAGATCGGCACTATCGCCGACCTGATCGAGTACCGCAGCCGCAACGAGTCGATGGTCCAGCGCAGCGCGGAGCGCGAAATCGAGACCGCGTGGGGCCGCTTCCGCCTCGTCGCGTTCCGCGACCTGCCGACCGGCGCGACGCACTTCGCGCTCACGCTCGGGCGCCTGAGCGCGCAGGAAGAGACGCTGGTGCGCGTGCACGAGCCGCTATCGGTGCTCGACCTGCTGGATGCAGGCAAGGGCAGCCATTCCTGGGGCGTCGGCGAGACGCTCGAGGCGATCCGGCACGCGGGCAAGGGCGTGATGGTGCTGCTCAACTGCTCGCAGACGGACGAAGCCCTGCAGGCGCAGCTCGCCGGCGCGCCGCCCGCGCGCGCCGGGCGCAGCGCCGACCTGCGCAACTACGGCATCGGCGCGCAGATCCTGCGCGACCTCGGCGTCGGGCGCATGCGACTCATGGCGACGCCGCGCAAGATGCCGAGCATGGCCGGCTTCGGCCTGGAGATCAGCGGCTACGCCGAGCGGCCCCCGGGCTGAGGCGCGGCGATGAGCGCGCCGCGCATCGGGGTCGTCCACTCCCGCTTCAACGAGGACATCTGCAACGCGCTGCTGGAGACGGCGCGCGCCGCGCTCGCGCAGGCCGGCGCGCAGGCGGAATTCGTCGCCGTCGCCGGCGCGCTCGAGATCCCGCTCGCGCTGCAGTGGATGGCGCAGTCGGGCCGCTTCGAGGCGCTCGCGGCAATCGGCGCGGTGATCCGCGGCGACACCTACCACTTCGAGGTGGTGGCCAACGAGTCGGCGCGCGGCCTCATGGACGTGGCGCTGGAGACCGGGCTGCCGGTCGCGAACGGCATCCTCACGACCGACACCGAGGCGCAGGCGCTCGCGCGCAAGGACAAAGGGGCGCAAGCGATCCGCGTGGCGATCGAGATGGCGCAGCTGCGCCGGGAGCTCGCGCAAAAATGGCGCTGAGGAGCGCGAAGCCGTCGGCGCGCCGCCGCGCGCGCGCCGTGGCGCTGCAGTCACTCTACGCCTGGAAGCTGGGCGGCGGCGATGTCATCGCGCATGCGCGATCCCTGGACGGCTGGGACGACTGCGACCAGGAGTTCGCGAAAGAGCTCGTGTCGCAGGTGATCCTGAAATGCGACGCCCTGGAGAAGCAGATCGCCCCGCACCTCGATCGCAGCCTCGCTTCGCTCTCGCCGGTGGAGCGCGTGGTGCTGCTGATCGGCGCCTACGAGCTCGCCGAGCGGCCCGAGACGCCGTTCAAGGTGGTGCTCAACGAGGCGATCGAGCTCGGCAAGAGCTACGGCGGCACCGACGGCTACAAGTTCGTCAACGGCGTGCTGGAGAAGCTCGCGCGCGAGCTGCGCCCGCAGGAGATCGCGCGCGTCCGACAGACTGTCTGACGCTTTGCTCTCCGAGTTCGAGCTGATCCGGAAGTATTTCGATAGGCCGGCCCGCAATGCGGTGCTCGGCGTCGGCGACGATGCGGCGCTGTTGCGCCCCGCCGAGGGCATGGAGCTCGCGGTCTCGACCGACCTGCTGCTCGAGGGCCGGCATTTTCTCGCCGGGGCGGACGCGCGCGCGCTCGGCCACAAGGCGCTCGCGGTCAACCTCTCGGACATGGCGGCGATGGGCGCCGCGCCGCGCTGGGCTACGCTCGCGCTGGCGCTGCCCTCGGCCGACGAGGCCTGGCTGGAAGCGTTCGCGCGCGGCTTCTTCGCGCTCGCCGGGCGCTACGGCGTCGACCTCGTCGGCGGCGACACGACGCGCGGCCCGCTGACGATCTGCGTCGCCATCTTCGGCGACGTGCCGCCCGGCCGGGCGCTGCTGCGCAGCGGCGCGGCCGACGGCGACGAGA
>DATKKT010000031.1:0-2443 GCA_035542795.1 Burkholderiales bacterium | reverse complement strand
TGTTGTCCTCACGCCGTCACCGCGCGGCGCTTCCGCCGTGGGGCTCTCCCCTTCGGGCTTTGCCCGCGTGAGCACGACCGTGTGCGTGCCGCGCGGCTTGGTCGTCACATACGGCTCGAACACGCGCGCCATCAGCTCTTCCGGAAAGCCCGCGCCGTTATCGGCAACGGTGAGCCGCACTCTTTCGCCGGCGGCTTCGGTGCCGACCTCGATGCGCGGCTCGTCGCGGCCCGCCAGCGCGTCCTGGGAGTTTTGCAGCAGATTGTGCAGCACCTGTCTGATTTGCGCGGGATCGGCGTACACCGGCGGCAGCGCGGGCGCGAGATGCCTGGCGATCCTCGCCGAGGAAGTCTCATAAAGCGCCAACACCTCGACGACCAAGGCGTTCAGATCCATGCGCGTCATCATCGGCGCACGCAGGCGGGCGTAGTCGCCGAAATCGTCGACCATCGACTTCAGCGCGCTGACCTGGTTGATGATGGTACGCGTGGAACGCTTCAGAGTCTCGGCTTCCTCCTGGGGCAGCCGGTCGGCGAACTTCATCTCCAGCCGCTCCGCGGACAACTGGATCGGCGTGAGCGGATTCTTGATCTCGTGCGCGAGGCGGCGCGCCACTTCGGCCCAGGCATTCGCCCGCTGCGCCTGAATGAGCTGGGTGACATCGTCGAATACCAGGACGTGGCCGCCGCCGCCCGCCTCCGGCATCGCCGCGCCGCGCACGAGCAGCGTCTTGCCGGTCCCCTTCAGGTTGAGCTCGAGCTGCCAATGGCCGCCTGGGTGCTCGGCGATCGCCCCGCGTACGGGTGCGGCGAACGATTCGAGCGCGCCGGGCCACTCGTCGAGCGGCTTGCCCGAGGCGGCGATCAACTCATCGCCGAGGATCGCGGCGGCGCCGTGATTGGTGATCGAGAGGCGCAACCCGCCGTCGAGCACCAGCACGCCGGCGGACAGATTGGCGAGGATGTTCTCCAGGTGGGCGTTCGCCGTTTCGAGCGCGCTGCGATGCGCCTCGAGCACGCTGCGCGCGTCGCCCAGCTGGCGCGTCATCGAATTGAACGACTCGGTCAGAACGCCGAGCTCGTCGCGGCTCGTCACCGGCGCCCTGCGGCTGAAGTCGCCGCGCGCGACTGCTTGCGTCGCGTGCGCGAGATTCGACAGCGGTTCGGACAGGCGATTGGCGAGCAGCACCGCCAGGGCGACCGCCACGAAGAGCGCCATGAGGAGCGCCAGGGTGAGGGTGACGACATAGATGCGCTTGAGACCGAGACGCGAGATCGCCAGCTCGCGATAATCGCGATACGCGGCCTCGACGTCCTCGGCGCTGGTCGCCAGGGCCTCGGGAACGGTCTGGCGCAGCTGCAGATAGCGAGGCTCGTCGGCCAGCGTCGCCCCGCCGATCGGCAGCAGCACGCGCAGGGCGAGAGGCTTGCCGGCCGTCGAATCCACCGCCGCGAGACTGCGGCTGCCGCGCGCCTGGCGCAGCGTCTGCGCGTTCGGCAGCTCGGGCACCAGCTTGTTCCGATCCTGACTGGCGCTCGCGATCAGCTTGCCGCTCGCCGCCACCACCACCGCCTCATTGACGCCGGCCTGTTCGCGCAGACGATCGAGCAGGACCACCTGCTGCGCGACGCTCTTGTCGGCGAGTTCGAGGGCCATCGTCTTGCCCTTCACCTGCAGGTCGGCGAGCATCTGGTCCATCGCGCTCTGACCGAGCCGTATGCCGCCCTCCAGCGCCGCGTCGACTTTCACATCGAACCATGACTCGATGCTGCGCGTCAGGAACTGAACCGAAATCACGTACACGAGCAAACCGGGCGCGAGCGCCATCAGGGCGAACGACAGCAGGAAGCGCAGCGTGAGACGCGAACCGAACACGCGCCTGCGGAACTTGCGCATCAGGCCGGCGAGCTGGTAGACGACGAGCGCCGCGAGCAGCGACGCGAGCGCGGCGTTGAGCGCGAACAGCAAGGGGTAGTTTTCCGCGAACAGCGTGGTATCCGCGGTCGCCGTGGCGAGCAGGAACAACAGCACCCCCGCGAGCGCCGTGCCGACGATGATCAACGCCTTCATTGCGGCGCGGTCCTCTGCGGCTCGCGGCTTTCCACCGGCGCGGGCGGCTGTTGCGGCGCGCGGAACGGAAAGCGCTTCCACGGCGACTCGAGCCGCCACTCCGGCGTGGCGATCGCGTTGACCTGAAACGGCTTGGGAAGCAGCGAGATGTCGAGCCGCATACGCACCGCGGCTTCGTAGTTGTAGTCGCCGAGCGCGACGTTGCGTTCGATGACCAGCCAGTTGCGCACCCTGCGCAATACCGCGAGCGCCTCCTCGAGCGAGGTGAAGCTCTGCTGCACCACCCCCGTCGACAGGCGGTAGTGGCGCGACAACGCGTGGTACGACAGGCGGACCTGCATGCGGCGCGACACGGTGTTCTCCGCGAACCAGT
>DATKKT010000030.1:0-28267 GCA_035542795.1 Burkholderiales bacterium | reverse complement strand
AGCCCCTTGTCCGTATTCGCCGAAACGACGAGCTTGTCGGCCGCCGGCGCGCCGAGCACGACCCGCTTCTCGCCCGCGATCTCCCAGCCCGCGCCCGCCTTCTTCGCCGTCGCGCCCACCTTGGCAAGGTTGTAGCGCGCGCCTTTTTCGGTGTGCGCAAACGCCATCTTCAGCTTGCCTTCGACGAGCGAGGGCAGCATCGCCTTCTTCTGCGCCTCCGATCCGGCGCGCGCGACGAGCTGGCCGCCCATCAGCGTCGGCAGGTAGGGCTCGACGAGCAGCGCGTCGCCCGCGGCTTCCATGACGCCCATTAGGTCCACCGCGCCGCCGCCGAAGCCGCCGTGGTCGGGCGAGAACGGCAGGCCGGTGAGACCCATCTCGGCGAGCTGCGCCCAGACCTCGGCGCTCCAGCCCTCCTTCGAAGACACGATCTTCTTGCGCGCCTCGAAGCCGTAGTCCTTGGAAAGGAAGCGGCGCACCGAATCTGCCAGCAGCTGCTGCTCTTCGTTGTAGTCGAAGTTCATGGTCTGTCTCCTACAGTCCCAGCGTCATCTTGGAGATGATGTTGCGCTGGATCTCGTTCGATCCCGCGTAGATCGTGGTCTTGCGGAAGTTGCAGTAGCGCGGCGCGAGGCCCGCGGTGAACTCGTCGAAGTCCGGGTCGTTGGCCAAGGACCTGAACGGCTGCGCGAGCGGCCCGACGGCCTGCATCGTCAGCTCGGTGAGCCCTTGCTGGATCTCGGTGCCCTTGATCTTCAGCATCGACACGTCCGCGCCCGGCGGCTGGCCGCTGCGGCGCATCTGGTCCAGGAACCGCAGGTTGGTGATCTCCAGCGCCATCAGCTCGACTTCCAGCCGCGTGAGCTTGTCGCGGAAGCGCGCGTCCTGGATCAGCGGCTGGCCGTCGTCGCCGGGCTGCTTCGCGGCGAACTCCTTCAGCTTGGCGAGCTCGCGCTTGGAGGCGCCGATGCGCCCGGTGTTCATGCGCTCGTGGCCGAGCAGGTACTTGGCCACCGTCCAGCCCTTGCCCTCCTCGTAGATCAGGTTCTCCACCGGCACCTTGACGTTGTCGAAGAACACCTCGTTCACCTCGTGCCCTTGGTCCATGAGCACCAGCGGCCGCACGGTGATGCCCGGCGTCTTCATGTCGATGAGCAGGAACGAGATGCCTTCCTGGCGCTTGGACAGCGTCGAGTCGGTGCGCACCAGGCAGAAGATCCAGTCGGCGAAGTGCCCGAGCGTGGTCCAGATCTTCTGGCCGTTGACGATGTAGTGGTCGCCCTGGCGCTCGGCTTTCGTCTTCAGCGAGGCGAGGTCCGAGCCCGAGCCGGGCTCCGAGTAGCCCTGGCACCAGAAATCGTCGCCGTTGTAGATGCGCGGCAGGAACTTCTTCTTCTGCGCCTCGGTGCCGAAGCGCAGGATCACCGGGCCGCACATGGAAAGGCCGAAGGGGATCAGCGGCGGCGTGCCCGCGTAGCCGCACTCCTCCTCGAAGATGTAGCGCTGCACGACGTTCCAGCCGGTGCCGCCGAATTCTTTCGGCCATGCGGGCGCGACCCAGCCCTTCTTGGCGAGGATGCGGTGCCACTTCAGCAGGTCTTCGCGGCCGAGCTCTTCGTAATTGGCGATCTTGTCGCGCAGGTCCTGGGGCAGGTTGGCCTTGAGCCAGCCACGCACCTCGTCGCGGAACGCGGACTCTTCCTGGGAATAGTTCAGATCCATGGGGATCCCTCCGGTGAGACTGGGAAGTTTACTGCCGGCGCGCGCCGCCGGGCGTCTTCCCGCGCCGATGTTTCAAACGCGCTTGCCGGTCCCGCCGAGCGCAAAGGGCAGCCGGCGCGGGCCGCGCACCGTGCCCTCCGACCACCGCACCTTCGCCCCGGGGGCGAGGCGGAATTCCGGGAAGCGCGCGAGCCATTCCTCGATCGCCACCGTCATCTCCATGCGCGCGAGATTGGACCCCAGGCAGCGGTGCCGGCCGAGGCCGAAGGCGGCGTGCGGGTTCTCCGCGCGGTCGATGAGCACCCGGTCGGCCTGCGGGAACTTGGACGGATCGCGGTTCGCCGCCGGGAACGACAGCAGCACCTGGCCCTTCTCGCGGAAGGTGCAGCCGCCGACCGTGGTTTCCTTCACGACCTCGCGCGCCATCGTCACGGGCGCGTAGGCGCGCAGGAACTCCTCGATCGCGGTCGGCATCAGCGAGCGGTCCGCGGCGAGGCGCCGGCGGTCCGCGTCGTGCGTTGCGAGGTGCCAGAGGGCCGCGCCGATCGCGCTCCAGGTGGTGTCGATGCCGGCGATCAGCAGCAGCCGCAGCGTGCCGAGCAGGTGCGGCGGCGTGAGCGGCTGGCCGTCCATGCGCGCGGCGATCAGGAAGCTGATGAGATCGTCGCCGGGTTCGGCATAGCGCTGCTCGACCTTGTCCTTGAAGTACAGCGTCATCTCCTGCAGCGTCTGCATCGCGACCTGCGGGTTGGTCGGGCCGACCTCGAGCACGCGATGGATCCAGTCGCGGAAGCGGTCGCCGTCGGACTCAGGCAGCCCGAGCATGTGCGCGATCACGCGCACCGGCACGTGCTGCGTGTACTGCAGCGCCGCGTCGCATTCGGAAGCATTGCCGATCGCGTCGAGCAGCTCGCGGCAAAGCGCGCGCGTGCGCGGCGCGAGCTTCGCCACCGCCTGCGGCGTGAACGCCGGCAGCAGCACCTTGCGCGCGGGCGTGTGCTCGGGCGGGTCGGAGGTGATCGGCGGATTCGGCACGATGTCGATCTTCTGCTCGCGCACGATCACGCGCCGCGAGGAGAAGTGCTCGCTGTCGTAGGCGATCTCGCGCACGTCGTCGTAGCGCGACGGGAAATAGGCGCCGTCCTCGTAGCGCGCGCTGTGCGCTACCGGGCAGCGGCCGCGCAGCTCGTCCCAGATCGGGAACGGATCGTCGACCCATTGCGGATGAAAATGGTCCCAGTCGGTGGCCCAGTCGTCGACCGGCGCTCGCTCGCTCATGCCGTCCTCCTATTCCTGCGTGAGCCGCACGGCGTGCTCCGGGCAGTTCGCCACCGCGAGCTTCGCCTTCGCCTCGAGCCCGGCCGGCACGGTGCCGTCGCCCTTCACTTTCGCGTTGCCCAGCTCGTCCGCCTCGAACAGCTCCGGCGCCACCGCGCAGCAGCGGTTGTGCCCCTGGCAGCGCTCGGCGTCGACCCGGACGCGCAATATCCTTGCTTCAGCCATCTCCCCTCCCTCTCAGGCGCAGCGATTCTCGCTTCAACCCAGCGAAAAATCCACCACCTGCCGCCCGGTCACGCGCGCGGCGAGCAGCTCGTCGAACGCGGTCTCGAGCGCGTCGAAGCGGATGCGCCGCGCGATGCGCTCGAGGTGCCGCGGCTTGAGATCGGTCGCGAGCCGCTGCCAGAGGAATTTCTTGCGCTCGATCGGGTTGTTCACGTTCACGCCGACGAGGCGTACGCCGCGAAGGATGAACGGCAGCACGTTGCCTTCGAACGCCGCCCCCGAGGCGTTGCCGAACGCGGCGATGACGCCGTCATGCTGCATGCTCCGGGTGAGCCACGACATCTGCGCGCCGCCGACCGAGTCGAACGCGCCCGCCCACAACGGGCTCTCGAGCGGCCGCCCGGAATCCTGGTACGCGTCGCGGCCGACGACCTCGGCCGCGCCCAGGCCTTGCAGGTACACCGCCTGATCGGACTTGCCGGTCATCGCCACGACCTCGTAGCCGCGCTGAGCGAGGATGTCGATCGCGACCGAGGCGACGCCTCCCGTGGCGCCGTTGACCAGGATTCTGCCCTTGCCCGGCGTCACGCCGTTCAGCTCCATCAGGTCCACCGCTTGAGCGGCGGTGTGCCCGGCGACGCCGAGCGCACTCGCCTCGAACAGGCTCAGACCGCTCGGCAGCGGGATCACCCATTCCGCGGGAAAGCGTCCGAGCTCGGCGTAGCCGCCGTCGTGTTCGACGCCCAGGCCGAAGCTGTGGACGATCACCGGGTCGCCTTTGCGAAAGCGCGCGTCGTCCGATTCCTCGACCGTGCCGGCGAGGTCGATGCCGCCGACCAGCGGAAACTTCAGCGCGATCTTCGCGCGCCCGCGCGCGGTGAGCGCATCCTTGTAGTTCACGCTGGCAAACGCCACTCGCACGACGACGTTGCCCTCGTCCAGCTCGGCACGCGTCATGGTGTCGAAGCGGCCGGCGCCGTACTTGCCGCCGGCGTGGATGCGGTAGGCCTTCAAGCGGTGACGCCGCCGTCGGCGACGATGACCTGGCCCGTGATGAACGCGGCCGCCTCGGAAGCGAGGAACACCGCGATGCCGCCGATGTCGTGCGGCTCGCCCAGGCGCCGCAGCGGCGTCTGCGTTTCGCGCTCGGCGCGGCGCTTGTCGTCCTCCCAGAGCGCCCGCGCGAAATCCGTCCGGATCAGCCCCGGGGCGATGGCGTTGACGCGCACGTTCTTCGGCCCCCACTCGGCGGCGAGGCAGCGCACCAGGTGATGATCGGCCGCCTTGGAGATCGCGTAGGCGCCGAGGATCGTGCTCGCGCGCAGGCCGCCGATCGAGCCCACGGTGATGAAGCAGCCGCCGCCGCGCTCGGCCATCGCGGGCAGCGTGATGCCCGCGAGCCAGAGCACGCTCTTCACGTTGTTGTGGAACACCTTGTCGAAGGCGTCCTCGGGAATCTGCGCCAGCGGCCCGTAATACGGGTTCGCCGCCGCGTTGGCCACCGCGATGTCTACGCGGCCCCATTTGGCGACGGTCTTGTCGTAGAGAGCCTGCAGGTCTTCCTTGCGCGACACGTTGCAGGGCTGCGCGAGCACATCGAAGCCCTGCCGCTCGAACTCGGCGCGCACCGCCTCGCAGGCCTCCGCCTTGCGGCTGGAGACCGCCACCCGGCAGCCAGCCCTGGCCAACTCCTCGGCAATCGACTTGCCGATGCCGCGCGTCGATCCGGTGATCAGCGCGACCTTTCCTTTCAGGTCAAACAAGGACTTGGCCATGGCGATTTCGCTATGTGATATCCGGGATGACTAAGTTGACATGCGGAACGCACCGACGGAATATCGAAACGCGAAACAATCCGCTGCATTCCGAGTTTACCGCCCGCCTTTTTCCGGCCGGCACCAATTCGAGGAGAAGTCCATGGGCGCGTCAGAACCCGCAGAGTCGCTTTCCCCGCCGGCCAGCCCCTACAGCTACGAGCACGAGGGCGACCGCCAGTTCGCGACCACGCTCGCGCGCGGGCTCGAGGTGCTGCGCTGCTTCACGCCGCCGGAGCCGATGCTCGGCAACAAGGAAATCTCCGTGCGCACGGGGCTTCCCAAGCCTACCGTCTCGCGCCTGACCTACACGCTCACCAAGCTGGGCTACCTGCGCCACAACATGCGCCTGGGCAAGTACCAGCTCGGCTCGGCGGTGCTGTCGATCGGCTACCCGCTGCTCGCCTCGATGAGCATACGCCAGATCGCGCGCCCGTTCATGAAGGAGCTCGCCGACTACGTCAACGGCTCGGTGAACATGGGCATCCGCGACCGCCTGAACATGGTCTACGTAGAATCCTGCCGCAGCGGCAACCTCACGACGCTGCCGGACATCGGCACCTCGGTGCCGATCGCGCAATCGGTCATGGGGCGCGCGTTCCTGTACGCCTGCACGCCGCCCGAGCGCGAGGCCGTGCTCAACCAGATGAAGGTCAAGGAGCCGGACATGCTGCGCAAGTACCAGACCTCCATCACCAAGGGGCTCGAAGACGTCCGCAGCAAGGGCTACTGCGCCTCCACCGGCGACCTGCGCCGCGAGGTGCACGCGGTAGGCACGCCGATGCGCCGCAATGTGGACGGCGAGATCATCACCTTCAATTGCGGCGTGCCCGCCTTCATGCTGAAGAAGGGCCAGCTCGAGGACGACATCGGCCCGCGCCTCGTCGCCATGGTGCGCAACATCGAGGCCGCGCTGGGCATGCATTGAGCCCGGCTGCGCGCTTCGCAGCGCGCGGCCCGCGGCGGCCTTTCTAGGCGATCGTGCGGCCCGGCTTGCCTGCAGGCGCGCCCGCGCGCGCGGCCGAATCGCGCGCGGCGGCGCCGTAGATGCCCTTGCTCATCGTAGAGGTTGCTGCCGCCGCAAGCGCTCGGTAGACATCGGCGCACAGCGCATGCGCCTCGCGGCTCGAGGGCTCAGCCTCGGCAGCCCAGTCGGCAAAGTGCGCGGCGAGGCGCGCATCGCCCACCGCGAGCAGCGCCCGCGCACGTTCCAGCAGCCGTTCGACGCCCCCCGCGAGCGTCGCCACCTCGCGCGCGAGCGCCGCGCGCGGCGCGGGCTTGAGCTCGCTCGGCACGCCGCTGTACCAGCCGCCAAAGCAGCGCCAGACGTTGCGCACGATGAAGTCGGGCTCGTCGTACACGGGCCGCAGGTAGGGCTTCTCGGCCAGCGCTGCCGGTGGGCGCACCGCCTCGAGGATGTCGTACAGCGTTTCGCCCGCGTTCAGCCGTGCGAGCGTCTGCTCGACAAGCGACTCAAGGTAGGCGGCGGTGTCGAGCAGCGCCGCGCGCACACGCTCTTCGCCCGCGATCGGCAGGCCGTGCCCGGGGAGCAGCAGCGCCGGCGCCAGCCCCGCCATCGCGCGCAGCGCCGCCGCCCATTCGAGTGCGTAGCGCTGCACCTTCTGCGGATTGCCCGCGTTCGGCGCCGCCCAGATGAAGAGGTCTCCCGTGCACAGCGTGCGCGTATCCGGCAGCCAGACCCAGGTGTGATCGTCGGTCTCGCCGCGCGCGTGGTGCAGCTCGAAGCGAGTGCCGCCGACCGAAAGCGAAAGCTGTTCCGCGTAGGTGTCGGTCGGAGCCTGGTAGTCGACCGGCCATTGCGTGGTGACGCCGAACTGGCGCGAGTTGATGATCGAGTTGTAACCCTCGGTCAGCACGTAGCGCTGCATGCGCGGCAGCACGTTCGCGTGGCCGACGATGCGTGGCGTCCGCCAGCCGCGCGCGCGCGCCTCGTCGAGAAACGGCGGCAGGCCGTAGGCGTGGTCCACGTGCCCGTGCGTATAGATCGCGGTGTGCAGCCGCTCGCGGTTCCACTCGCGCACCGCCTCGAAGCTCAGCTTGTGCGACGCCGGCAGGTACGCTCCGGTGTCCACAAGCACCAGGCCCTCGCCGGTCCTGACCGCCGTGAGGTTGACGAAGGCCTTGAAGAACGCGACGCCCGGCGCGAGCTCCTCGAGCAGGCGAGGACCGGCGAAGGGATGGAAATCCGGCGACGCGGTGCTCGCCCGTCCGCTCCAGAGCTCATCGGTCCGCTGCAACAGCTTCGACATGCCTCGCACGTTATCATCGCGCCATGGGCCCGCTCAACGGACTGAAGATCCTCGAATTCGAGGCCATCGGGCCGGGCCCGTTCTGCGGCATGATGCTCGCCGACATGGGCGCGGACGTGCTGCTCGTCGACCGCCCCGCCGACCCGCGCCTCGGCTTCGGCCGCGACCGCTGGTTCGACGTCATGATGCGCGGCCGGCGCTCGGTGACGCTGGACCTTAAATCCAAGGGCGGCGCAGAGGCCGCGCGCGCGCTCGCGGCGAAGGCCGACGCGATCGTCGAGGGCTTCCGTCCGGGCGTGATGGAGCGGCTCGGCCTCGGGCCCGAGGCGCTGCTCGCGAAGAACCCCAAGCTGGTGTACGGCCGCATGACCGGCTGGGGCCAGGACGGGCCGCTCGCGCCGCGCGCCGGCCACGACATCAACTACATCGCGCTCACCGGCGTGCTGCACGCCATCGGCCGCAAGGACGGCGCGCCGGTGCCGCCGCTCAACCTGGTGGGCGACTTCGGCGGCGGCGGCATGCTGCTCGCGTTCGGTATCGCCTGCGCGCTGGTGGAAGCGCAGAGGTCGGGCAAGGGCCAGGTGGTGGACGCGGCGATGGTCGACGGCGCCTCGCTGCTCGCCGCAATGTTCGCCGGCATGCTCGCCGGCAAGCGCTGGACCGAGACGCGCGGCGACAACGTGCTCGACACCGGCGCGCCCTGGTACGACACCTACGAGACCAGGGACGGCAAGTACGTCGCCATCGGCTCGATCGAATCCAAGTTCTATGAAGAATTGCTCTCTCGCTTGGGGCTGAGCGCGCAAGATCTCCCTGCGCAGCACGACCGCAAGGGCTGGCCGGCCCTGAGGAAAGCGTTCGCGGAAAAGTTCAAGGAAAGGTCGAGAGAAGAGTGGTGCGAGGCGTTCGACGGTTCGGACGCCTGCTTCGCGCCCGTGCTCACGTTCTCCGAGGCGCGCACGCACCCGCACAACGTGGCGCGCGCGACGTTCACGCGCTCCGGCAAAGTCGAGCAGCCCTCGCCCGCGCCGCGCTTCTCGCGCACGCCCGGCGCGATCCGCCGCGCGCCGCCCGAGCGCGGCGAAGGCGGCGCGCAGGCCTTGGTGGATTGGGGGTTTTCCGGTTCTGAGATTCAAGCCATGAAAACGCTTGGATTGAACTTCAGGGAATGAACGGCCCCCTTGCAGATCTGAAGGTCCTCGACATCTCCAATGTCATCGCCGGCCCGTTCGCGGCCGCGCTGCTCGGCGACTTCGGCGCCGACGTCCTCAAGGTCGAATTGCCCGGCGGCGGCGACGCGCTGCGCGCGCTGCCGCCGCACAAGGAGGGCAAGCCGCTCCTGTGGAAGGCAGTGAACCGCAACAAGCGCGCGATCACGCTCGATCTGCGCAAGCCCGAGGGTCGTGCCCTCCTTCTGCGCCTGCTGCCGACATTCGACGTGCTGATCGAGAACTACCGGCCGGGAACGCTCGAGCGCTGGGGGCTCGACAAGGACGCGCTCTGGCGTGCGCGGCCCGGCCTGGTGATCCTGCGCGTCACCGGCTTCGGCCAGACCGGGCCCTATGCCGGCTACGCGGGCTTCGCGCGCCTGTTCGAAGCCTACGCGGGCCTCGCCTACATCACGCGCGCGCCGGGCGACCCGCCGATGCATCCGGGCTACCCGATCGGCGATCCGATCTCCGGCGTGTTCGGCGCTTTCGGCGTGCTCGCCGCGCTGCTGCACCGCGCGAGGCACCCGGAGGCGCCAGGGCAGGAGATCGACCTTGCCTGCACCGAGGCGATGCTGCGCATCCTGGAAGTGCTGCCGATCGAGTGGGACCAGCTCGCGCAGGTGCACGAGCCGGTGGGCAACGGCAACGCCTACGTCTCGCCCTCGGGCATGTTCCGCGCCGGCGACGGCGCCTGGGTGAGCTTCACGGCGGCGACGCAGAACGTGTTCGAGCGCCTGTGCCGGCTGATCGGGCGCGAGGACCTGCTCGCCGACCCGCGCTACGCCTCCAACCCGCAGCGCATGCAGCACCAGCCCGAGCTGAACGCGATCGTCGCGGCGTGGATCGGCGCGCGCCCCGCGGCCGAGGCGGTGCGCGCGCTTTCGGAGGCCGGCGTCTCGGTCGCGCCGGTCTATTCCAACCGCGACATCGCCGAGGACCGGCATTTCAAGTTCAGAAATTCGATCGCGAGGGCGCGGGATGACGATTTCGGCTCGGTGGCGGTGCCCTGCGTGGTGCCGCGCCTGTCGGCGACGCCGGGCGAGGTGCGCAGCGCGGGGCCGGCGCCGGGCGCGCACAACGCCGAGGTCTACGGCGGCTGGCTCGGGCTGAGCGAGACCGAGCGCGCAGCGCTCGCGCGGGACGGCGTGATATAAGAAAAAACCGGAGGGGAGAAGCGATGTTCGGCCGCCTGATGCCCCGCGAGGGCAATTTCTTCGAGCTGTTCAACGCGCACGCCGAGCGCATCGTCGAGGGCAGCCGCGAGCTGCAGGCGATGATCAACGGCTTCAACGAGGTCGAGAAGCACGCGCAGCGCATCGACGACGCCGAGCGCGCCGCCGACAAGATCACGCACGAGACCATCACGCTGCTGCACAAGACCTTCATCACGCCGTTCGACCGCGACCAGATCCACCGCCTGATCACGCGAATGGACGACATCCTCGACCTCATGCAGGACGTCGCCGAATCGATCGTGCTCTACGACATCCGCAAGATCACGCCCGAATCGAAGCAGCTCGCCGAGATCTGCCAGATGTGCTGCGAGCGCGTGCGCTCGGCGGTGTCGCTGCTGAAGAACGTGAAGGACACCGAGGCGATCCTGAAGACCTGCCAGGAGATCGACCGGCTGGAGTCGGACGCCGACCGCGTGATGCGCGCGGCGATGTCGAAGCTCTTCCGCGACGAAACCGACGTCAAGCAGCTTATCAAGCTGCGCAGCATCTACGAGATCTTGGAGAACATCACCGACCGCTGCGAGGACGTCGCCAACCTCATCGAAGGCATCGTGCTCGAGAACTCCTGAGCGGCATGGAAGCCTTGCAGCTCTCGCTCGGGATCGTGGTGGCGCTGGTGCTCGTGGCGCTCGCCTTCGACTTCATGAACGGCTTCCACGACGCGGCCAATTCCATCGCCACCGTCGTCTCGACGCGCGTGCTGACGCCCTACCAGGCGGTGATCCTCGCGGCGACGTCCAATTTCATCGCCCTCTTCATCTTCCACCTGCAGGTCGCGGCCACGGTCGGCCACGGCATCATCGATCAGGGCGTGGTCGACCACTATCTGGTGTTCGGCGCTCTCGTCGGCGCGATCGTCTGGAACATCGTCACCTGGTGGTACGGCATCCCCTCGTCCTCCTCGCACGCGCTGATCGGCGGCCTGGTCGGCGCGGCCGTCGCGAAGGCCGGCACCTGGGCGCTCGTCCCCGCCGGCCTGATGAAGGCGATCGCCTTCATCTTCATCTCGCCGCTGCTCGGCATGCTGCTGGGCGCGCTGCTGATGCTCGCGGTCTCGTGGCTGTTCGTGCGCTCGACGCCGAGCAGGGTGGACCGCTGGTTCCGGCGCCTGCAGCTCGTCTCGGCGTCGCTCTATTCGCTCGGCCACGGCGGCAACGACGCGCAGAAGACGATCGGCATCATCTGGATGCTGCTCATCGCCGCCGGCTATCTCGGCCAGAAGGATCCGGTGCCGATCTGGGTGATCGGCGCCTGCTACATCACCATCGCCCTGGGCACCGCTTTCGGCGGCTGGCGCATCGTCAAGACGATGGGCCAGCGCATCACCAAGCTCAAGCCGGTGGGCGGCTGCTGCGCCGAGACCGGCGGGGCGATCACGCTGTTCCTCGCCACCGCCCTGGGCATTCCGGTCTCGACCACGCACACGATCACCGGGGCCATCGTCGGCGTGGGCTCCGCGCAGAACGTTTCCGCCGTGCGCTGGGGCGTGGCGGGCAACATCGTCTGGGCGTGGATTCTCACCATCCCCTGCTCGGCGTTCATCGCGGGCGCCGCCTGGTACGCGGCCCGCCTGCTGTTCGCGGCGCACTAGCGATGGGCGGCCCGGGCATGGAGCAGCTCGCGGCTCGCCTCGGCGAGGTCGAGAGCCGCCTGCATTACATGCACATGCTGGCGACGCACGCCTACGACATGGGCGTCGCGGGCGAATGGCGCGCGCTGCTCGCGCAGCCGCGCTACGGCGAGCCCGGGAGGCTGGAGCGCCACGGCTACAAGGTCTGGTCGCAGAACGACGAAGACGGCATCCTCGCCGAGATCTTCGGTCGCATCGGCACCGGGGCGCGCACGTTCGTGGAGTTCGGCGTCACCGACGGCCGCGAGTGCAACACGCTCAAGCTCCTCGTCGAAGGCTGGCGCGGCCTGTGGATGGAATCCTCCGCGCAGCACTGCGCGGAGGTCCGGCGCATTTTCGCTGCCGCGCTCGCCGAGGGCCGGCTCGAACTGAAGGAGACCAGCGTCACGGCCGAGAACATCGGCGCGCTGCTCGCCGGCTCACGCGCGGGCGCGGGCGAGCTCGACCTGCTCAGCATCGACATCGACGGCAACGACTACCACGTGCTCGCGGCGATCCGCGACCTGCGCGCGCGCGTGCTGGTCATCGAGTACAACAGCAAGTTCCCGCCGCCGATGGACGTGGTGCCGCCCTACGAACCGTCGCGCGTCTGGGACGGCAGCGACTACGGCGGCGCCTCGCTGCAGGCGATCGCCGGCCTCGCCGCGCGGCGCGGCTACCGCCTGGTCGGCACCAACATCACCGGCGTGAACGCGTTCTTCGTGCGCGCCGACCTGGCCGGCGCGCATTTCGCGCCGCCGGACATCGAGGCGCTCTACAACCCGCCGCGCCTCTGGCTGACGCCCGGCTTCGTCGCCGGCTCCCCGGCGCGCGAGCGCTTCGACTACACCTCCGACGGCGCGCTCGCGGAGCGCGCGCCCTGAGATGAGCATCCTCGCGCGCCTGCTGCGCGGCCTCGGCGGGCCGGCCGAGGCGACCGGCGCGCCGGCGCTGGCGCCCGGCGAGCTCTCGCGCCGGCTCGACACGCTCGAGGAACGCCTGCTGAAGCTGCATCAGCTGGCCAGCTTCGAGTTCGAGCTCAGCGTCGGGGCCGAATGGCGCGCGCTGCTCGCGCAGCCCTGCTACGGCGAGCCCGGCAGGCTCGAGCGCCACGGCAGCAAGGTCTGGTCGCAGTGCGACGAGGACGGCATCCTCGCCGAGATCTTCCGCCGCATCGGCGCGGGCGCGCGCCGCTTCGTCGAGTTCGGCGCCGCCGACGGACGCGAGTGCAACACGCTCAAGCTCCTGGTCGAGGGCTGGCGCGGCCTGTGGATGGAGGCGCGCGCCGACCACTGCGACGCCATCCGCCGCGTCTTCGCCGCGCCGCTCGCCGAGGGCCGGCTCGAGCTCGCGCAGGCGATCGTCACCGCCGAGAACATCGAGACGCTGCTCGCGGGCTCGCGCGTCGCCGCCGAGGGCGAGCTCGACCTGCTCAGCATCGACATCGACGGCAACGACTACCACGTGCTGAAGTCGATCCGCAGCCTGCGCCCACGCGTGATCGTCATCGAATACAACGGCAAGTTTCCGCCGCCGATGGACGTGGTGCCACCTTACGATCCGGGCTTCGCCTGGGACGGCACGGACTACATGGGCGCCTCCCTGCAGGCGATCGCCAACCTCGCCGCGCGGCGCGGCTACCGCCTGGTCGGCACCAACGTCGCGGGCGTCAACGCCTTCTTCGTGCGCGAGGATCTCGCCGGCGGCGGCCGCTTCGCCGAGGGCGGCGCCGCGGCGCTCTACAACCCGGCCCGCTACTGGCTCACGCGCGGCACGCCGTCCGGGCACCCCACCGGGCATCGCTTCACGTACACCTCGGACGCCGCGCTCGGCGACAAGCTCAGGAATACGTGAGCGCGCCGGCCCGGTCGGGCCGGTCCAGGTGCGGCACGTTGTTGAAGCTCACGCAGTGCATGCGCGCGGCACCCGTGCGCAGCTGCGTGATGCCCGTGTTGCGGGTCTGCAGATTCAGATCGACGATGCCGCGCGCCGGCATGCCGAGCACGTGCGCGAGCATCGTCGAAATCGGGCCGCCCGAGCTCACCACGAGGATGCGCTTCTTCTGCGCCGCGCGCAGGTCCTCCAGCGAGCCGAGCACGCCGGCCCGGAACTGGTCGAACGGCACGTGCTCGGCGCCCTGCAGCGTCCCTTCGGTCCAGCCGTAGAGCGCCTCGCGCAGGATGCGGAAATGCTCGCGCCGATCCGCCGCGCCGGGCACGGCGCCGCCCTTGAGATGCGCGCGCAGCAGCGAGAAGCTGTCGTACTCGTTGAGGCGCGCATCCTCCCTGCCCCCGAGCGTCGCGCCCATGCCCTCGGCGATGCCGGCCAGCGTTTCCGCGTGGCGGCGCAGCGAGCCGCGCACGACGAGATCGAACGCCGCCTGGCGCTCGGCGAAATACTCGCCGAGCCAGCGCGACTGCTGCCAGCCCAGGGCCGAAAGCTTGTCGTAGTCGTCGGCGCCGAAGGACGCCTGCCCGTGCCGCACCAGGATCAGTTCCGCCATAGGCCGCGATTGTATGGAACAATCGCCGCATGAAAATCAGGGACAAGGTGGTGGTGGTCACGGGCGCGGCGAGCGGCATCGGCAAGGCGCTCGCGGCCCGTTTCGCGCAGGAAGGCGCGCGCGGCGTGGTCTGCGCCGACCTGAACGAGGCCGACGCGAAGGCGGTGGCGGCCGGCATCGGCGGGCTCGGCCTGCGCTGCGACGTCGCGCAGGAAGGCGACATCAACAACCTGGTGGTCTCGGCGCTCGAGAAGTACGGCGCGGTGGACATCTTCTGCTCCAACGCGGGCATCATCGGCCGGCACGGCCTGGACGCCTCGCTGAAGGAATGGCGCCGCACCATGGACGTGAATTTCATGGCGCACGTGCTCGCCGCGCGCGCGGTGATCCCCGTGATGCTCAAGCAGGGCGCCGGCTATATCGTCGCCACGGCTTCGGCCGCCGGGCTACTCATGCAGGTGGACTCGGCGACCTACACCGTTTCCAAGCACGCCGCGGTCGCGTTCGCCGAGTGGCTGTCGGTCAATTACGCCGAGCGCGGCATCCGGGTCTCCTGCCTCTGCCCGCAGGGCGTGCGCACGCCGATGCTGCTCGGGCCCACGGGCGACCGCAAGTCGTTCCTCTCGGCGGGCTCGGTGAGCGCCGAGGAGGTCGCCGCCAAGGTGGTGGAGGCGATCGAGGCCGAGAGATTCCTCGTGCTGCCGCATCCGGAAGTGGCCGACTACGAGCGGCGCAAGGCCGCCGACCGCGACCGCTGGCTCGCCGGCATGCGCCGGCTGCGCCAGCAGATCCTTACCGACCCGAACATGAGGGGGCTCGACTGAGATGAAGCGTCTCTGGATTCTGCTGGCAACGGCCTTCTTCCTTTCTTCCGTTCAAGCCCAGAATTTCCCCGCCAAGCCCCTGCGCATCATCGTGCCGTTCCCCGCGGGCGGCATCGTCGACCTGATGGCGCGCACGCTGAACGAGAAGCTCGCCGCGGGCCTCGGCCAGCCGGTGCTCGTCGAAGCGCGTCCCGGCGCCAACGCGAGCCTCGGCACCGAGGCGGTGGCGAAGTCCGAGCCCGATGGCCACACGCTGGTGCTGGCCACGCTGTCGCACGTGACGACGCCCGCGCTCATGCAGACGCCCTGGCATCCGCTCAAGGACTTCGCGGGCGTCGCCATGATGGGCCACGTCGCGAACATCGCAGTGGTGAACCCCGAGGTGCCCGCGAAGACGCTGCGCGAGTTCGTCGACTACGCGAAGACGCGCCCGGGCAAGGTCAACTTCATAAATGCGGGCGCCGGCACCTCGCAGACGATGAGCGCCGAGCTGTTCAGGCGCAATGCGGGCCTGGACATGGTCGGCATCGGCTACAAGGGCTTTCCGCCGGCCGTCCCCGACATCCTCGCCGGGCAGGTGCAGTTCTCGTTCTTCCCGTTCGGCGTCGCCGCGCCGCACATCGCTAGCGGCAAGCTGCGCGCGCTCGCCATCGCCGCCCCCGCGCGCAGCCGGCAGTTTCCGGATCTGCCGACGATGGCGGAGGCGGGCTTCGCCGACTCGCAGGTCGTATCCTGGTACGCTTTTCTGGTCCCCGCGGCGACGCCGAAGGCAATCGTCGCCCGTCTGAACGCGGAATTCGCGAAGGCGCTCGCCGATCCCGAAGTGATCGCGAGAATCCAGAAGATCGGCGGCGAGCCGCTGCCCGCGGGCAAGCCCGAGGAGGTGGACGCGATGCTCGCGAGAGAGTTCGGGCGCTGGACCAAGCTCGTCCAGGCGACGGGGATGAAGATCCAGTAGCCGCGCGGCGGCCTAGGCTGCGCTGCGCCGGTTCTCGTCTTCCTGGAGCTTGCGCCAGAAGATCTTGCCGGTCGCGGTCTTGGGCAGCGCCTCGACGAATTCCACGACGCGCGGCGCCTTGAACGCGGCCATCTTTTCCTTGGCCCAGGCAACAATATCGCCGGGTTTGACCCGTCCTCGCGCCGGCGGCTTCAGGACCACCAGCGCCTTCACCGTCTCGCCGCGGTGCGCGTCCTTCGCCGCGATCACGCAGGCCTCCTGGATGTCCGGGTGGCCGTACAGCATCGCCTCGACCTCGGCGGGCCAGACCTTGAAGCCCGAGCAGTTGATCATGCGCTTCAGGCGGTCGGTGATGAAGAAGTAGCCTTCCTCGTCGTAGTAGCCGAGATCGCCCGTGCGGAAGAATTTCTTGCCGTCGATCTCGAGGAAGGCTTCCTCGGTGGCCTTGGGCTGCTTCCAGTAGCCGCGGAACACCTGCGGGCCGTGCGTGACGATTTCCCCGACTTCCTTCGGCCCGAGCTCCTTGAAGCTCACAGGATCGATGACGCGAGAGTCGGTGTCGAAGTACGGAATGCCCGCGCACTGGCGCTTCGGCCGGTGCACCGGGTTGGAGTGCGAAGGCGCGGACGTCTCGGTCAGGCCGTAGCCCTCGATGAACGGCAGCCCGAGCGTCTTCTCCATTTTGGCCGCGACGGCCTCGGGCATCGCCGCGCCGCCGCCGCCGATGCGCACGATCGACGACAGGTCGTACTTGGCGAGGTCCGGATTGGCTAGAAAGTCGACGATCATCGTCGTGATGCCGATGACCCCGGTCACGCGGTGGCGCTGAATGAGCTCCGCAGCAGTGTCGCGGTCCCAGCGCGTCATCAGCACCGTCGCCGCGCCGAGGTAGACCGGGATGTTCATGTTGGCCTGCATGCCCGTAAGGTGGAACATCGGCAGCACGCCGAGCCCGACCGCCTCGCTCGAGTTCGGCGACCAGACGCAGCCGCCTACGACGGTTGACATCAAATTCGAGTGCGTGAGCATGCAGCCCTTGGGCTGCGCCGTGGTGCCCGAGGTATAGGGGAGCACGGCGAGGTCGTCCGGGCCGGACTCGTGCGGCCGCGGCACGCAGCCCGCGGCGAGCGCGTCGGTCCAGGCCGTGACTTCCTTGCGGTCGGGATGGACGGCGGGCGCACGCACGAAATCCGGGACCTTCAAGTCCGTCCTTTCCTTTAGCGCGTCGCTGTAGCAGGCCAGCACGCAATGCTCGATGCGGCCGGCGCCGACGTGCGGCTCGAGCTCGCGCCAGAGCTCCTGCGCGGCGATCGCCACGCGCGCGTCGGAGTCGCCGATGTAGTGCGCGAGCTCCTCGCTCTTGTTCATCGGGTTCACGGGCACCACCACCGCGTCCGCGCGCAGGATCGCGTAGTAGCCGGCGATGAATTGCGGGCTGTTCTGCGCGTACAGCAGCACCCGGTCGCCGCGCGCCACGCCGCAGCGCTGCTGCAGGAAGCCGGCCAGCGCGACCGCCTCGCGCTCGAGCGCCGCGTAGCCGAGCGCGCTGCCGTAGTAAAGGATCGCCGCCTTGTCCGGATAGCGGCGCGCGCTCACCTCGAGGTTGACCCAGAGGCTCGTGCGCGGCACCGTGAGCGTCTTCGGCACGCCCGGCGGCCAGTGCGGATAGTGACGGTCGAAGAAGCTCACAGCGCGTATTTCCGGACCGCCTTCTCGTCCCACTGCATCGCGAGGCCGGGACCGGCCGCGCCGACCGCGCAGCCCTCCCTGATCTGGACCGGCGATTGCAGCACCGGGTCGGCCCAGTCGACGTACTCCAGCCAATGGCAGGTCGGCGTCACGGCGAGCAGTTGCACGCTCACTTCCGGGAACAGGTGGCTCGACATCTCCAGGCCGGCGCCCTGGGCGAGCGCCGCCGAGCGCATCCAGCCGGTGACGCCGCCGATGCGCTGCGCGTCCGGCATCACGTAGTCGCAGCAGCGCGCGCCTACCGCCTGCGCCATCTGCTCCGGGCCCATGAAGTTCTCGCCGATCTGGATCGGCGTGGCCACTTCCTGCGCCACTTTCGCGCAGCCGGCGAAGTCGTCGGCGCGGATCGGCTCCTCGATCCACAGCACGCCGCCCTCCTCGTCGATCATGCGGCCGCGTCGGATCGCCTCGGCGGTGCTGAGCGCCTGGTTGAAATCCACCATCAGCGTCACTTTCGGGCCGATCGCCCGCTTCACCGCGCGCAGCGCATCGATGTCGGCCGCCGCGCTCGGGCGCCCGAGCCGCAGCTTCACCGCCGAGAATCCTTCGGCGACCAGCTGCTCTGCTTCCTTCGCCAGCGGCTTGAGGTCCTGGATGCCCAGCCCCTTGGAGTTGTAGGCCGGCACCGGCCGCGGCTCGCCGCCCAGCAGCCGCACGACCGGCTGATCGAGCGCCTGGCCGAGCGCGTCCCAGGCGCACATGTCGATCGCGGCCATCGCGAAGAGCAGGATGTTGTGCACGCCGAGCAGCGTGTACTTCGCGCGCAGCTTCTTCTCCAGCACGAACGGCGCTACCGCGTCGCCTTGCACCATCTCCGCCATCGACTCGAGCAGAGCAGCGAGCGGTCTCATATGTTGCTTATTTATGGAAAACAAATAACTGCGCCCGACAATTCCTCCGTCGGTCGCCATGTCGACCAGCAGCAGCGGCGCGATCGACACCGCCCCGGTGCTCGTCTGCAGCGGGCGGCGCATCGGCACGGCCACCGCACGCGCCGTGATCGAGCGGATGCGCAGCGCGGCCTTGTTAGACTTCCCTCCCATGGACCTCAATCTTAAGGGCAAACGCGCGCTCGTCACGGGCGCATCGAAAGGCATCGGCCGCGCCTGCGCCGAGCTGCTGGAGCAGGAAGGCTGCACGGTGCTGGGCGCCTCGCGCAACATCGCGCCCGGATCGAAGGCGAAGGCGATCGATATCGCAAAACCCGGCGCCGCGCAGGAGCTGGCCGACTGGGCGGGCGACCTGGACATTCTCGTCAACAACGCGGGCGCGATCCCTGGCGGCGACCTGCTCAAGGTGGACGAGGCGACCTGGCGCGCGGCCTGGGACTTGAAGCTGTTCGGCTACATCAACCTCTCGCGCGCGGTCTATGCGCGCATGAAAGCGAAAAAGCGGGGCGTGATCGTCAACGTCATCGGCGCCGCGGGCGAGAAGATGAACGCCGCCTACATCGCCGGCAGCGCGGCCAACGCGAGCCTGATGGCATTCACCAAGGCGCTCGGCGGCGCCTCGCATGCGGACGGCATCCGCGTGGTCGGCATCAATCCGGGCCCGGTCGAGACGGATCGCCTCGTGAGCCTGCACCGGCAGATGGCGCAGACGAGGCTCGGCGACGCGGAGCGCTACCGCGAGCTCTTCAAGGACATGTCCTTCGGCCGCCCCGCTACGCCGCAGGAGATCGCGTACGCGGTCGCTTTCCTCGCCTCCGAGCGCTCCGCCTACACGAGCGGCACCATCCTCACCATCGACGGCGGGCAGTCCAACCGCGCGTAGCCCGGGCTAGGCCGGCTTGTTGATCTGATAGCCGAAGCGAGGGAAATGCACGTGCACCGTGCCCGCGCGCGGATCGGTGCGCCGGATCACGATCTCCTCTGCAGACGCCGTCATCAGCTCGCCCACGACCGGATCGAGACCCGTATCGATGGGCATGACCGAGGCCTTTTCACCGAGCGAGATCCCGTTGGTCTCGAGCGTCACGGCGTTCTTCAGGGGCTGGGGCTTGGAGGTGCTTGCGACCTGAATGGCGTCCGCGCTCGAGAGCTCGCTCGGGCTGCCATGGCCGAACGCCGTCATGCGCTCCATGAAGGCGAGCGTGCGCGGGTGCGCCGCGATCATCGGGCGCAGATCCTCGGGGAGCCAGAGCGGCCAGAGCGCGTGGTACACGCAGAAGTCCGCGTAGCAGGGCTCGGCGCCGAAAAGGAATCCCGCCGTGAGTTGAGCTTCGATCTTGCCGAGCAGCCCCGCGAGGTTGGCCTTGCATTCGTGCGCCGGGGGGCGGCGCGAGCCGGCGCGATACGCCGAGCGGTCCTTGCCGAAGGCCGCGAGGTATTCGGGCGTCGCATCCTTGAAGTAGATCTTCATCATGCCCGTGCCGGGCGTGAAGCCCACGGGCACCGTGTTCCAGAACAGCGTGGTGTCGGCGAAGTGCGCCGCCGCCTGCTGCGCGTACGTGTCGCCGTGAGGGAAGAAAGTCGGAGTCGGGGCGAAGCGCTCCAGCACGCGCGCGATGAGCGCCGTATCGCAGTAGACGTCGGCGCCGATCTGCAGGATCGGCGTGCGGCGGTAGCCGCCGGTGAGCGCCACCACGTCGGGCTTGGGCATGATGAGCGGGATCTGCACCGACTTCCAGGCGAGGCGCTTGAAGCCCAGCATCAGGCGCGCCTTCTCCGCGAACGGAGAAACGGGGTAATGATGAAGGACAGGAAACTGCGCGGCTTCGGTCATAATTCGCCTTCCGATTTTTCCCCCATGGTACCCCGATGAAAGCTGTGCTCTGCAAGCAGTTCGGCCCTCCGGAATCCCTCGTCATCGAGGAACTGCCGCCACTGCGCGCCGGCGCGGGCGAGGTCGTCGTCAGCGTGAAGGCGGCGAGCCTGAATTTTCCGGACGTGCTCATCATCCAGAACAAGTACCAGGCCAAGCCGCCGCTGCCGTTCTCGCCCGGCAGCGAGATGTCGGGCATCGTCAAGGAAGTCGGCGAGGGCGTGAAGGGCTTCAAGCCGGGCGACCGAGTGCTCGCCTGCACCACCTTCGGCGCGTTCGCCGAGGAGGTGAAGGTGGAGGCCACGCGCCTGCTGCCGATTCCGCAGGGCATGGATTTCAACGCCGCCGCGGCCTTCCTGCTCACCTACGGGACCTCGGATCACGCGCTGCGGGACCGCGCGCAGCTCAGGGCCGGCGAGACGCTGCTGGTGCTGGGCGCGGCGGGCGGCGTAGGCCTCGCGGCGGTCGAGATCGGCAAGGCGCTCGGCGCTCGCGTGATCGCCTGCGCCTCGAGCGCGGACAAGCTCGAGGTCTGCCGGCAGCACGGCGCCGATGCCGGGATCAACTACGCGACCGAGGATCTGCGCGAGAAGATCCGCGAGCTCACCGGCGGCCGGGGCGTGGACGTGGTCTACGACGCAGTGGGCGGCCCCTACGCGGAGCCCGCGCTGCGCTCGGTGGGCTGGCGCGGGCGCTTCCTCGTCATCGGCTTCGCCGCGGGCGAGATCCCGAAGATCCCGCTCAATCTGCCGCTGCTCAAAGGCAGCGCCATCGTAGGCGTTTTCTGGGGAGAATTCGCGCGCCGCGAGCCTAAAGCGTTCGCCGAGAGCTTCGCGCAGCTCGACCGCTGGTTCCGCGAAGGCAAGCTGAAGCCGCACGTCTCGCAGACCTTCCCTTTGGCGAAGGCCGTCGAGGCCCTGCAGCTCATGGCGGGCCGCAAGGCGAAGGGAAAAATCGTCCTTACGGTTTAGTTCCGTCCCCCGCGCCGAGGGGAAGCTGCATGTAGACGCTGTCCACCCAGCGGCCGAACTTGAATCCCGAAGAGCGCAGCAGACCCGCGCGCACGAAGCCGAGGCTCGCATGCAGCCGGATCGAAGCCGCGTTGCCGCTGTCGCCGATCACCGCGATGAGTTGCCGGTATTTGAGCGCGGTGCAGAGGCGGATGAGCTCGGAGAGCACGGCCTTGCCGACACCCTTGCCCTGCCTGCCGTCCTTGACGTAGATCGAATCCTCGAGCGTATAGCGGTAGGCCGAGCGCGTCCGATAGAGCGAGCAGTAGCCGTAGCCGAGGATCTCGCCTCTTTCCTCGGCGACCAGGTACGGCAGCCCCTGCCGCGCGACGTCGGCGTAGCGGCGCTGCATCTCCTCTACCGGCGGCGGCACCTCCTCGAACGAAGCGAGGCCGTGCAGCACGTGATGGGCGTAAATCGACTGGATCGCAGGCAAGTCCTGCGGCGCGGCGGGCCGGACGAGCATGGAACGATTATAGTGTCGCCATGAGATCCGCCACCGCCGCGGTTTTTGTGCTTTCCGCCGCGCTGCTGCTCGCGGCCTGCTCCAAGGTGACGCAGGAGAACTTCGCCAGGATCCAGGACGGCATGACCGAGCAGCAGGTCGCGGCCATTCTCGGCGCCCCGACCGAAACTTCCAGCGGCAGCATCCTCGGCATCGCCGGAACGTCTTCTACGTGGCGAGACGGCGATGCGGTGATTGCGATCCGCTTCGTCGACGGCAAGGCGGTGCTCAAGAGCTTCGAAAAGCCGGGGGCGAGGAAATGACAGCCACGGTCCAGGAGCGGCGCAGGCAAGCTGTCGGCGAGCTGATCGGCCGCGTGAAGGCGATCGAAGCGGCCGACGGCGTGACGCGCGCCTCGCTGGAAAAGATAAAGTCGGAGTTGACCGCCCTGGCGAGCCGGACGGAGCTCTTTCCGCCGGCGCATTTCGCCAACCCCGCCGGCCGCGCGGGCACGATCTACCACCTCGCAGAGGATCCGGACGGGCGCTTCGCGCTCTACGGCTCGGCGGGCGTGCCCGGCAAGGCGCAGCCGCCGCACAACCACACCACCTGGGCCTCGATCGCCGGGGTCTACGGCGACGAGCACAACGTGTTCTACGAGCGCGCCGACCGCGGCGAGGTGCCCGGCGAAGGCCGCCTGACGAAGCTGCGCGAGCTCACGATCCGGCGCGGCAACGCCTGCGCGATGCTGCCGGACGACTTCCACACGATCGAGGTCACGAGCAAGGAAGAATCGCTGCACCTGCACCTGTACGGCAAGACGCTCGAGGACCTCCCCGACCGCATCACTTTCCCGTCGAGCGGCGGCGGCAAGTACGCGCGCTTCATGGCCAAGCCCGAAATCTGGTGCCCGCGCATCACGGCGCCCGAAGTGCGCGCGCTGATCGGCGAGATGCGCGCGGGCGGCGGCGAGCTCGCGATCCTCGACGTGCGCGAGGAAGGCGTGCACGCGCGCAGCCACCTGTTTCTCGCCACCTCCACGCCGCTCTCGCACCTGGAGCTGCGCATCGGCCGCCTGATCCCGCGCCTGGCGACGCGCATCGTGCTCGTGGACGACGACGAGTCGCTCGCCCAACGAGCCGGGCGCGTGCTGCGGCGCCTCGGCTACCGCGACCTGCACGTGCTCGCGGGCGGCCAGGCAGCGTGGAAGGCGGCGGGCTACGAGCTCTACTCGGGCGTGCACGTGCCCTCGAAAGCCTTCGGCGAGCATGTGGAGCACCGCGACGGCACGCCGCGCATCGCCGCCTCGGAGCTCAAGGCGAAGCTGGACGCGGGCGAGAACCTCATCGTGCTCGACTCGCGGCCGATGAGCGAATACCGGGTGATGAACATTCCGGGCGCGCTCGATTGTCCCGGCGCCGAGCTCGTCTATCGCACCTTCCAGGCCGCGCCGAAGCCCGAAACGCTCGTAGTGGTGAATTGCGCGGGGCGCACGCGCTCGATCATCGGCGCGCAATCTCTCATCAACGCCGGAATCCCGAACAAGGTCGTGGCGCTCAAGAACGGCACCATGGGCTGGCACCTCGCGGGCCTGCAGCTGGAGCGCGGCCAGTCGCGCATGGCGCTGCCCCCTACCGCTGAAGCTTTGGCGAAAGCGAAATCGGCGGCGCAGCAAGTGGCAAGGCGCTTTTCGATTCGCTCCATTTCCGTGACAGAACTCGAGAACCTGAAGCGCGAGACCGGCCGCACTGTCTACGTCTTCGACGTGCGCTCGCCGGAGGAGTACGCAGCCGGCCACTTCGCGGGGGCGATCTCGGCCCCCGGCGGGCAGCTCGTGCAGGCCACCGACACCTATGCGGCCGTGCAGGGCGCGCGCATCGCGCTAGTGGACGACCACGGCGTGCGCGCGACGATGACCGCCTCCTGGCTGCTGCAGATGGGCTGGGCGGAAGTGTTTGTCGTCTCTGACGCGCCTTTGAATTCGAAGGAATTGCCGTTCCGGGCTGATCCGCCCGCTGCCACCTCGATCAAAGCAGAACAGCTCAAATCCAGGAACGACGCTCTGGTTCTCGACTTCGCAACGAGCCTGCAATACCGCGCCGGCCATATTCCGGGCGCCGCGTTCGCGATCCGCTCGCGCCTCGCGAGCCATCTCGCCTCGTTCACAGGCCCCATCGTGTGCACCTCGCCGGACGGCGTCCTCGCGCGCTTCGCGGCGGCGGACCTCTCCGCGCTGCTCAAGCGCGACGTGCCCGCGCTCGAAGGCGGCACCGCGGCCTGGCAAAAGGCCGGGTTGCCGATGGAAACCGGCGAGACGCGCATGCTCGAGCCGCCCGAGGACGTCTACTACAAGCCCTATGACCACAAATCGCAGGTCGAGGCGGCGATGCAGGACTACCTCACCTGGGAAGTCGCGCTCGTCGAGCAGATCCGCCGCGACCCCGACTGCCGGTTCAAGGACTACCCGCCCGCGTCCTAGGCCGCCTCATCGCTCGAGGGAGCCCCATGTCCGTCAGCCGCGCCAAGGCCACCAGCAAGCTGCTGCAGGAGAACGAGCGCGTGATCGTCACCGAATGGCGCTTCGCGCCCGGGGCGGAAACCGGCTGGCACCGGCACGCCCACGACTACGTGGTGGTGTGCCTCACCGCGGGCAAGCTCCTGGCCGAAACCGCCGCCGGCAACGTCGAGACCGAGCTTCAGTTCGGCCAGTCCTATGCCCGCCCCGTCGGCGTAGAGCACAACATCGTCAACGCTGGCAGCAAGGAATTCGCGTTTGTCGAGATCGAATTGAAGTAGCTGTCGAATGACCGCTTTCCATCTGAAGCTGACGTTCCGCGAACAAAGATGGCTTTCGGTCCAATGCCACAGAAGGCGGGCAGCACACTCGCCGCGACGCTGAGCAGTCAGCGTTTCCGAATGTGCTCGGCGGCCGCGCAAGCCTGCGCCCGCCCGAGCTTGCACGCCTTGTCGGCGTCCGCAAGCGACCTATCGAGATCGTGCTTGCGGAAATGTGCTCCGCCGCGATAGTAGAGAGCATTGGGGTCGTTGGGTGCGTGTTCGAGGTAGGCGTTCCACACCGCAATGACCTCGTCCCAGCGCCCCTCGTCTGCCAGGATCCTGACGGCGCTCCCGCTGGCGGCGTAGGAGTCGGGCTTGAGCTCCAGCGCGCGCCGGAAATCGCGCAGCGCGGCGTCAGCGTGCCCGAGCTTCAAATGTGCGATGCCGCGCCAATAGCGTACGTCGGCGTTCGTATCCGATCGAGCGATGAGTTGGTCGTACGCGTCGATCGCCTGCGTCCATTGCTGCGCTCGATGCAGCTCATAGGCGCGATCGAGGAGTGCGGCATCCGGGCCGCTCTCCCTCGTGCCGGCCTGATCCTCCTTGTATAGCGCAGCGAAGACCAGCATTCCGGCGATGAGGGTCGCGAACCCGCCGACGAACGCAACAAAAAGGGACTTCATGAATGCGCAGAGTCGGGACAACTGCGAATCCTGAAGCGTGCGGTCCTCGCGCCTCAATACAAAGCGCAGCATTGCAGAGACAGCCTTGGCGTTGTTGTGGCCGCGCAGCCAGCCACCAGCATCCTTGGGCCACATCTCGTCGAGGTTCATCGCGCCATAGGCTTCCGGGTGGCTGTCGCGGACCAGGCGCACGAAGCGGACTACGCAGACCAGCCAAACCGTGGCCATCGCGAACAGCAGCCAGAACATGAGCAAGAGGATGTCGTACGGCGTCATCTGCCACCCCTCCGGCGCCGCCGCACATTAGGCGGCAGAACGATTCTAGGCCTTCCGCCGCACCGCCGTTCTTGCCGCAAATCCAAGGCCTGCGTTGGGCCGTCGGCGGACATTCGCATTGCCCGCCGAATAGCGCTCACTCTTAGGTAGAATCGCGGGCCCCGCAAGGGTCCGCATGGTTCGATTCTCCAATCTCACGCTCGCGCGCGGCGCGAAGGTACTGCTCGACGGCGCCGATGCGACGCTCAATCCGGGCGAGCGCGTGGGCCTGATCGGCGCCAACGGCTCGGGCAAGTCGAGCCTGTTCGCGCTGCTGCGGGGCGAGCTGCACGCCGACAAGGGGGATGCGGAGTTCCCCGCTGGCTGGCGCATCGCGCACGTAGCGCAGGAGACGCCCGCGCTCGACCGCTCGGCCCTGGAGTATGCGATCGACGGCGATGTCGTCCTGCGAACGCTTGAAAAGAGACTTGCAAAGGCCGAACGCGAGAACGATGGGAACCTGATCGGCGAGCTGCACGCGGCGCTCGGCGATGCGGGCGCCTACACGGTGCGCTCGCGCGCCGAGCAGCTGCTGGTAGGCCTGGGCTTTGCGCATGACGAGCTCGCGATGCCGGTTTCGAGCTTCTCAGGCGGCTGGCGCATGCGCCTCAACCTCGCGCAGGCGCTGCTCTGCCCCTCGGACCTGCTGCTGCTCGACGAGCCCACGAACCACCTGGACCTCGACGCCATCCTCTGGGTGGAGGAATGGCTGAAGCGCTACGCCGGGACGCTGATCGTGATCTCGCACGACCGCGACTTCCTCGACGGCGTGGTGACCACCGTGCTGCACATCGACCAGAGGAAGCTGCGCCGCTATGGCGGCAACTACTCGGCGTTCGAGGAGCAGCGCGCGCAGGCCGTGGTGCTCGCCGGCGCGCAGCGCGAGAAGCAGGAGCGAGAGCGCGCGCACCTGCAATCGTTCATCGACCGCTTCAAGGCCAAGGCCACCAAGGCGCGCCAGGCGCAGAGCCGCATGAAGATGCTCGCCAAGATGGAGGACCTCGCGCCGCTGCACGTCGCGGCGCCGTTCTCGTTCGAGTTCCGCGAGCCGCTGCGCGCGCCCAATCCCCTGCTCGTGCTGGAGGGCGTGGCCGCCGGATACCGGGGAGAGGCGGGCGAGAAGACGGTGCTCTCGGGCATCGATTTCTCGCTGCAGTCGGGCGAGCGCTACGGTCTGCTCGGCGTCAACGGCGCGGGCAAGTCGACCTTCATCAAGACGATCGCGCGCACGCTCGCGCCGCTCTCGGGCACCGCGACCTTCAACAAGGGTCTCGCCGTGGGCTACTTCGCGCAGCACCAGCTCGAGATGCTGGACGACGCGGCCTCGCCGCTGCTGCACCTGCAGCGCCTCGCGCCCCAGCAGCGCGAGCAGGACCTGCGCAACTTCCTCGGCATGTTCAACTTCCCGGGCGAAATGGCGCTCGGGCCGATCGCCACCTTCTCCGGCGGCGAGAAGGCGCGCCTCGCGCTGGCGCTCATCGTCTGGCAGCGGCCGAACCTGCTGCTGCTCGACGAGCCGACCAACCACCTCGACCTCGAGACGCGCGAGGCGCTCACGGTGGCGCTCGCGCAGTTCGAGGGTACGCTGGTGCTCGTGTCGCACGACCGGCACCTGCTGCGCGCCACCACCGAGCAGTTCCTCATCGTCGCGGACGGGCGCCTGCGGCCGTTCGACGGCGACCTGGACGACTACCGCGACTGGCTGCTCTCGAGCAAGCTGGAGAAGCCCGCGGCGGTGGCGCCGAAGAAGGCCGAGCCGGCGCGGCCGCAGAAGCGGCCTGCCTCAGGCTCCAGGAAGGCGCTGGAGTCTCGCCTGAAGCGCCTGGAGGAGCTCATGGCGCGCCTGAATGCGCGCAAGGCGGAAGTGGAGGCGCGCATCGCCGATCCCGCGCTCTATGAAGACGGGATGCGCAAGTCGCTCGAGGACGCGCTCGCGGACCAGGCCCACCTCGCCCGCGAGCTCGGCGAGCTCGAGAGCGAGTGGCTGGAGAAGCAGGCGCAGCTGGAGGCGTGAAAAAAAGGGGCACCCGAAGGCGCCCCTGAGTTCCTGCCTGACGAAGATTTCTCAGCCGCCCCCGGCGGTCGCTTCCGCGGCCGGCGCCGCGGCAGGCGCTTCCGTGACCGGGATGTCCAGCACCGGAGGCTCGGCGGCCTGGTCCTTGCGGATCTTGTGGTACGCCATGCCCGTGCCCGCCGGGATCAGGCGGCCGACGATGACGTTTTCCTTGAGGCCGCGCAGGCCGTCGCGCTTGCCCATGATCGCCGCCTCGGTGAGTACGCGGGTCGTCTCCTGGAAAGAGGCCGCAGAGATGAACGAGTCGGTCGAGAGCGAGGCCTTGGTGATGCCGAGCAGCATGTAGGCGTACTGCGCCGGCTTCTTGCCGTCCTTCTGCGCCTTCTCGTTCTCTTCCAGCACCTCGGCACGCTCGGCCTGCTCGCCCGTGATGAAAGGCGTGTCTCCCGGCTCGGTGATCTCCACGCGGCGAAGCATCTGCCGCACGATCACCTCGATGTGCTTGTCGTTGATCTTCACGCCCTGCAGGCGGTACACGTCCTGCACCTCGTCGATGATGTAGCGCGCGAGCGCTTCCACCCCCAGGAGGCGCAGCAGGTCGTGCGGGTCCACCGGACCGTCGACGATCATCTCGCCCTTGTTGACCACCTGGCCGTCGTGCACGAGCACGTGCTTGTCCTTCGGGATCAGGTACTCGTGCTGCTGCTGGTCGAGGTCGGTGATCACCAGGCGCTGCTTGCCCTTGGTGTCCTTGCCGAAGCTGACCGTGCCGGTGACTTCCGCCAGCATGCCGGCATCCTTGGGGGAACGCGCCTCGAACAGCTCCGCCACGCGCGGCAGGCCGCCCGTGATGAAGCCCGT
>DATKKT010000029.1:0-9388 GCA_035542795.1 Burkholderiales bacterium | reverse complement strand
GCGCACCTGCAGCGGCACGTAGTAGTCGGCGTCGCGCGTGAGCAGGGCGCGCATGTCGGGCTCCGCGTCGACCAGCTCCCTGAGGCGGCGCGCGATCGTGAGCGTGATGTCCTTTTCCTGCGAGCCGCGGCGGCCGCGCGCACCCGGGTCCTCGCCGCCGTGCCCCGGGTCGATGACGATCGTGGCCAGGCGCGCGATGCGCGGCTTCTCGGGCGCGGGCGGGGCCCGCGGCCCGGCGGGCTCGGCGCGCGTCGGCAGCTTGCCGCCCGAGGCGATGAGCGCGGCGAGCGGATCGACCGGAACGAGCGGGTAGATGTCCAGCACGAGGCGATGGCCGTACTCGCCCACGGGCTTCAGCGCGAACACCTGCGGCTTCACCTCGGCCTTGAGGTCGAGCACCAGGCGCACCACGCCCGGGCGATTGCGCGCGACGCGCAGCCTCTCGATGTAGGGGTCGCCGACGGCGACCTTGTTGTTCAGCTCGGCGAGCGCCGGGCCGAGCTCGACGCCCTCGAGGTCGAGCACCAGGCGCTCGGGGTCCTTCACCGAGAACAGCTCGAACTTGAGCTCGGACCGGGATTCCAGCGTGACGCGCGTGTAGTCCTGCGCGGGCCAGATGCGCGTGGACAGGATCTGCGCCGGCGCAGAGGCGACCTGCGCCACCGCTGGAATGGCGCCTAGGACGAGCGCCAGCGCTGCAGCGCCGAGGCGAGCCAGGACTCGCCCGCGGGGGTGCGCGCGCTGAGCGCCGCGCTGCGCCCCTCGCCCGAGTAGCGCAACTCGATCTCCAGGTCCGGCGGCGCGATCAGGTCCCCGGCGCGCTCCGGCCATTCGACGATGCAAAGCGATTCCGGATTGAAGTGCTCGCGGAAGCCGGAGCTCAGCCATTCCGATCGGTCCTTGAATCTATAAAAATCAAAGTGATACAAGTTTAATCTCAAATCCGCATAAGGTTCAACCAGGGTGTAGGTCGGGCTCTTCACGCGGCCCCGGTAGCCCAGTCCGCGCAGCAAGCCCCTGACCAGGGTGGTCTTTCCGGCCCCGAGCTCGCCGCGCAGGTACAGGGCAAGCCCCGGTTGCGCGCCGGGTGCGCAGGCCTCGCCCAGGCGCAGCGTCGCCGCCTCGTCCGGCAGGCTAAGCTCGGCGGCCATGGCGGAGCTCGCGGACCGGATCAAGCGCTGGGGCGCCAAGCTCGGCTTCCAGGCCGTCGGCATCGCGGATGCGGACCTCTCGGCCGCCGGCGGCCGGCTCGCCGAGTGGCTCGGATTGGGGTGGCACGGGGAGATGGATTATATGGCGCGCCATGCGGGCCTCCGCGCGCGCCCCGCGGAGCTCGTGCCGGGCACGCTGCGCGTGATCAGCTGCCGCATGGATTACCTGCAGGGCGCGGTTGCTCCGCTGGAGCAGGAGCTGGCCGAGCGCTCGCGCGCCTACGTCGCGCGCTATGCGCGCGGCCGCGACTACCACAAGCTGATGCGCAGCCGGCTGCAGCGCCTGTGCGAGCGCATCGCCGCCGAGCACGGGCCGTTCCGCCACCGCGCGTTCGCCGACTCCGCGCCAGTGATGGAGGTCGAGCTCGCCGCGCGCGCCGGCATCGGCTGGCGCGGCAAGCACACGCTGCTGCTCGACCGCCAGGGCTCCTGGTTCTTCCTCGGCGAAATCTATTGCGACCTGCCGCTGACGCCGGACCGAGAGAAGCAAGATCACTGCGGAACCTGCGAGCGCTGCATCGACATCTGCCCGACGCGCGCGATCGTCGCGCCCTACAAGCTCGATGCGCGCCGCTGCATCTCGTACCTCACGATCGAGCACAAGAGCGCGATCCCGGAGGAGCTGCGCCCGCTCGTCGGCAACCGCATCTACGGCTGCGACGATTGCCAGCTCGTCTGTCCCTGGAACGGGTTTTCGAAGCCCTCGCCAGAAGGCGATTTCCGCGCGCGCAACGGCCTGGATCGCGCCACTCTGGTGGCGCTTTTCGCCTGGACCGAAGGCCAATTCGACGAGCGCCTGCGCGGCTCGCCGATCCGGCGCATCGGCTACGAGCGCTGGCTGCGAAACCTGGCCGTAGGACTGGGAAACGCTCCGACTTCTCCGGAAGTGGTAACTTCGCTCAAAGAAAAACAACACCATCCTTCCGAATTGGTTCGCGAACACGTGATCTGGGCCCTGAGGCGCCATGGCGTGGCAGCCTGACCGTCTTCTGCCGGGCTTCGAGGCGCTCGAGCTGCCGGCGCCCGACGACTACGACGGCCGAGTGGTCGCCACCCTGGTGCGCCTTCCTGCGGGCGACGCGTCGCGCGGCGCGGTGCTGTATGTCCATGGCTTCATCGATTACTTCTTCCAGCGCCACATGGCCGAGCGCTTCGCGGCCGAGGGCTACGCGTTCTACGCGCTCGACCTGCGCAAGCACGGCCGCTCGCTGCTGCCGCACCAGCATCCCTGCTTCTGCAAGGATCTCGCCGAATACTTCGACGACCTCACGCGCGCGCTGGAGGTGATCGGCGGCCCTGTGCTGCTCGCGGGCCACTCGACGGGAGGGCTGGTTTGTTCCCTGTATTGCCACCAAGGCCAGCTGAGGGACCGCGTCCGCATGCTCTGGCTGAACAGCCCCTTCCTCGACTGGCGCGAGTCGCACAAGGGCAGGCTGCGCGTGGCGCAGATGCTCGGCTGGTTCTGGCCCTTCCTGCACGATCCGAACGCGGTCTTGCCCGAGTACGTGCACAGCCTGCACCGCGGCTGGGGCGGCGAATGGGAGTTCGACCTGGCGCTCAAGCCCGAGCGCGGCTTTCCGGCCTATTTCGGCTGGGTGCGCGCGATCTTCGAGGCGCACGCCAAGGTGCACGCGGGACTGAAGCTCGGCATTCCGGTGCTTTCCATGCATTCCGACGAGGCCGACATCGTGCTCGCCTGGAAGTCGATCGCGCGCTGGTCGCGCACGCTGGGTCCCGAGGTCACGGTGCTGTCGTTTCCGGGCGCGCTGCACGACCTCGTGCTCTCGCGCCGCGAGATCCGCGACGGCGTTTTCAGCCAGCTTTTTTCCTGGGCGGAACGAGCCGCAGCGTGACGAGCGCCGCGCCCGCCCAGAGCGCGTAGGCGAGCGTGAACAGCCATTCCGGCGCGTCGTAGTAGAGCAGCCGGTACAGCCAGCGGCCGACGAAGCTGTCGGGCCGCGCGCCGCCGCGCAGCGCGTCCTCCCAGACCGTGAGCGGGCAGGCCTGGCCGAGCAGCGCCTCCGCGGCGACGAAGACGATCGCGGCGAGGTGCAGATAGCGGAACCAGGGATTCCGGATCCAGCGCCAGCCCGCGAGCGCGCCGGCCCAGACCAGGATCAGCCCGAGGACGACAAAACCGGCAATGCAGAAATGAAAGACGAGAAGTAGATCGGCGAGCAACTACGCGCTTCGCGAAATCGGCCTCGCCGGATCCGCGCACCACTCGCTCCAGGAACCGATGTAGACGCGCGAGCCGGTGAGGCCCGCGAGCTCCATCGCCAGCACGTTCTGGCAGGCGGCCACGCCGGAGCCGCAGTAGTGGATGACCTCGGCGGGCGCGCGGCCCGCGAGCAGCGCCTCGAACTCGGCCTTGAGGACCTCGGGATTCTTCAACGTGCCGTCGGCGGCGAGGTTGTCGCTGCTGTAGCGGTTCTTCGCGCCCGGAATGCGGCCGGCGACCGGGTCGATCGGCTCCTGCTCGCCGCGGTAGCGCGCGGGCGCGCGCGCATCGAGCAGCGCCGCGCGCTTGAGCTTCTTCTCGACGTAGGCGACGCTCGCGTGCATCGACGCGCGCGCGCGGCCCGGGTAGGTCGCCGCCTCGAACTGCGGCACGTCGGCGGTCGTCGGACGCCCCTCGCGCTGCCACTTGGCGAAGCCCCCGTCCAGCACCGCCGCCTGCTCGTGGCCCGCCCAGCGCAGCATCCACCACAGGCGCGAGGCCATCGTGCCGTTGCCCGCGTCGTAGCACACGGCGGTATCGGTCGGCTTCACGCCCTGTCGGCCGAGCCAGGCGATGAAGGTCTTCGCCTCGGGCAGCGCGTGGCGGCCGTTCTTGCCGGTCATGGGCGCCGAGAGGTCGCGATCCAGGTGCGCGAACAGCGCGCCCGGCACGTGCGCCTCGGCGTATTGCTGCTCGCCCAGCGCGGGCTGGGCGAGGTCGTGGCGGCAATCGAACACCCGCCACTTGGGGTGCTGCGCGAGCTCTTCGGTGGAGACCAGCGGGGAAAATGCGGGGCTCAAGCGCCGAGCCCTTTCCTCAGCCACTCGTGGAAATGCACCATTGCGTCCTCCATGGGCGACTGGTAGGGGCCGAAGTCGTCGCGGCCCTGCAGCATGAGCGCGCGTCGGCCGCGGTCCATGCGCTGCTGGATCTCGTCGTCCTCGCGCGCGGTCTCCATATAAGCGGCCTGCTGCGCCTCGATGAACTCGCGTTCGAAGTGGACGATCTCCTCGGGATAGTAGAACTCGACCACGTTGGTGGTGAGCTGCGGCGAGCGCGGGATCAGGTTCGAGACCACGAGCACGTTCGGGTACCACTCCAGCGTGAGCCCCGGGAAATACGTCGCCCAGAGCGCGCCGTACTTCGGCGCCGTGCCGCGCAGCTGCGCAAGGCAGGCTTCGTGCCAGCGCCGGTAGACGGGCGTCCCCGGCGCCGCCAGGCCCTTTTTCGCGGGAACGACCTGCACTGAGTAGTGCTCGCCCGCCTCGATGTGGAAGCCGTCGCAGTCGGCGAAATTGCCGAGCCCGGCATGGAACGGGTCGACGTGGAGAACCTCGAGGTACACCTCGACGAAGGTTTTCCAGTTGCAGGCGTAGTCCGTGGTCTCGACGCGGTCGAGCACGTAGCCGGTGAAATCGAAGTCCGCGCACGTCTTCATGCCGGCGAGATCCTTGCGCGGGTCGCGCGGGCCGGCGAACAGCAGCCCGTTCCAGTTCGTGAGCGGCGTGGCGCCGAGCTTGACGCAGGGATTTTCGGGGAAGCGCGGCGCGCCGAGCAGCTCGCCCTTCAGGTCGTAGGTCCAGCGGTGCAGCGGGCAGACGATGTTCTCGAGGCGGCCGCGGCCTTCGAGCATGATCGCCTGGCGGTGGCGGCAGACGTTGGACAGCAGCTCTACGCCGCCCTGGTTTCGCACCAGCACCTTGGCGTGGTCCATCCAGGCGAGCGTCTGATAGTCGCCCGCTTCCGGCACCATGAGCTCGTGGCCGATGTAATTCGCGCCCGCGTCGAATAGCAGCCGCTTCTCGCGCTCGAAGAGTTCCGGGTCGAAATACCAGGAGACGGGAAGCTGGCAGTTGGCCGGCCGCAGCTCGGCAGGCGTGGCGGGAGTTGACATTCGGTAAGTGCTTAAAGGCGCAGGATTTTACCTGATTCCGCGATTGACCCGCCAGCCGCGCTCGGGTTAAGGTGCCAGTTCCCCCGTTATGGCAAAAAAGGAAACCGCCGCCGCGGAGCCGAGCTTCGAGAAGGCGCTGGCGGAGCTCGAAGGCATCGTCGCGAAGATGGAGGACGGCGGCCTCACGCTCGAGCAGTCGCTCGCCGCGCACAAGCGCGGCCTGGAGCTCGCGAAGCTTTGCCGCGCGCGCCTGGACGCCGCGCAACAACAGGTGAAGGTGCTGGAAGGCGAAGTCCTCAAGCCCTTCGCGGCGGACGATGGCGGCGACGACGACTGAGGCCGATTTCGCGGCCTGGATGGGCTCCGTCCAGGCGCGCGTCGAGGAAGCGCTCAAGCGCAGCCTGCCCGGGCCGCAGGTGGCGCCCGCGCGGCTGCACGAGGCGATGCGCTATGCGACGCTGGGGGGCGGCAAGCGCGTGCGCCCGCTGCTCGTCTTCGCCGCCGGCGAGCTTTCGGGCGCCGATCCGGCGCGCCTGGAAATCGCGGCTTCGGCGGTGGAGATGGTCCACGCGTATTCGCTCGTGCACGACGACCTGCCCTGCATGGACGACGACGTGCTGCGCCGGGGCAAGCCGACCGTGCACGTCGAGTACGGCGAGGCGACCGCGATGCTGGCGGGCGACGCGTTGCACACGCTCGCCTTCCAGCTGCTCGCCGAGCAGGGTGGCGACGCGGCACGCCAGCTCGAGATGGTGCGCACGCTCGCGCTCGCGGCCGGCTCGCGCGGCATGGCGGGCGGGCAGGCGGTCGACCTGGAATCCACAGGCAAGGCGCTGTCGCAGGCCGAGCTCGAGTTCATGCACGTGAGGAAGACGGGCGCGCTCATCAGCGCCGCGGTGAAGCTGGGGGCGCTGTGCGGCGGGCCTTGCCCGGCCGCGCTCGAGCAGTACGCGCACCGCGTCGGGCTCGCCTTCCAGGTGGTGGACGACGTGCTGGATGCGGAGGCGAGCACGGCCACGCTCGGCAAGACCGCCGGCAAGGACTCCAAGCAGGGCAAGGCGACCTACGTGCAGGCGATGGGGGCGGCGCGCGCGCGGGCCTTCGCCGAAGAGCTGCGGCGCGCGGCGCATGCCGCGCTGGAGGGCTTCGGCGAGCGCGCGCTGCGACTGAGGCAGCTCGCCGACTTCATAGTTCTGAGAAAATTCTAGGAAGGGGTTACGGGGAAACCTGGGTTTGCCTGTTCAACTAGACATGGCCACAATCACCGGGGACCTGCCGGGCGACCACGAAGCCGGCGGCTACAATCCCTCGATGTACGAGCTGCTGAAGACGGTCAACGACCCGTCGGAGCTGCGCCGGCTCGAGCGGCGCCAGCTGCCGCAGCTCGCCGACGAGCTGCGCGCCTACGTGCTCGATTCGGTCTCGAAGACGGGCGGCCACCTGTCGTCGAACCTCGGCACCGTGGAGCTCACGATCGCGCTGCACTACGTCTACGACACGCCCGAGGATCGCATCGTCTGGGACGTGGGCCACCAGACCTACGCGCACAAGATCCTCACCGGCAGGCGCGAGCAGATGGCGCGCCTGCGCATGATCGGCGGCATCTCCGGCTTCCCGCGGCGCAGCGAGTCGAAGTACGACGCTTTCGGCACGGCGCATTCGAGTACCTCGATCTCTGCCGCATTGGGGATGGCTGTTTCTTCGAAACTAAAAAAGGAAAAAAGAAAGGCCGTGGCGGTGATCGGCGACGGCGCGATGTCGGCGGGCATGGCCTTCGAGGCGCTCAACAACGCCGGCGCGATGGACGTCGACCTGCTCGTGATCCTGAACGACAACGAGATGTCGATCTCTCCGCCGGTGGGCGCGCTCACCAATTACCTCGCGCGCCTGCTTTCCGGGCGCATGTACGACACCGCCAAGCGCGCTTCCGAGCACATCCTCAAGCGCTTGCCGATCGCCTGGGAGCTCGCGCGCCGCGCCGAGGAGCACGTCAAGGGCATGGTGACGCCCTCTACGCTGTTCGAGGAGTTCGGCTTCAACTACATCGGACCGATCGACGGGCACGATCTCGACACGCTGATCACGACGCTCGCCAATATTCGCAAGAATCTGCGCGGCCCGCAGTTCCTGCACGTGCTGACGAGGAAGGGCCATGGCTACAAGCTCGCCGAGGAAGACCCGATCACGTACCACGGTCCCGGCAAGTTCGACCCTGCCGAAGGCATCAAGAAGACTGCCGGCGGCGGCAAGCCGACCTACAGCCAGGTGTTCGGCGACTGGCTGTGCGACATGGCGAGGCAGGACGAGCGCCTGGTGGCGATCACGCCGGCGATGCGCGAAGGCTCGGGCATGGTGCGGTTCTCGGAGGAGTTCCCGGAGCGCTACTTCGATGCGGCGATCGCCGAGCAGCACGCGGTGACGTTCGCGGCGGGCCTCGCCTGCGAGGGCCTGAGGCCCGTGGTCGCGATCTATTCGACGTTCCTGCAGCGCGGCTACGACCAGCTCATCCACGACGTCGCGATCCAGAACCTGCCGGTGCTGTTCGCGCTCGACCGCGGCGGGCTGGTGGGCGGCGACGGCCAGACGCACAACGGCGCCTTCGACTACGCGTTCTTGCGCACCGTGCCGAACCTCGTGGTGATGGCGCCGGCGGACGAGAACGAGTGCCGCCGGATGCTGACCACCGGATTCCGGCTGGAAGGACCGTCGGCCGTCAGGTATCCGCGCGGAGTCGGCATTGGCAAGGAAATCGAGAAGGAGCTGCGCGCCCTGCCCATCGGCAAAGGCGAGATCCTGCGCGAGGGCAGGCGCGTCGCCATCCTCGCGTTCGGCTCGATGGTGAAGCCTGCGCTCGAGGCGGGCGAGCGACTCGATGCCACGGTGGCCAACATGCGCTTCGTGAAGCCGCTCGACGTGGCGCTCGTGCAGCGCCTCGCCGCCGCGCACGAGCTCGTCGTCACGGTGGAGGAGCACCAGATCATGGGCGGCGCGGGCAGCGCGGTGCTCGAAGCGCTCGCGGGCACCGGCGTGCGGACGCTGCTGCTCGGGCTGCCCGATCGCTTCATCGAGCACGGCGACCCGGCAAAACTCCTCTCGTCAGTAGGGTTGGACTCCGAGGGCATTCGAAACTCGATCCGCTCCGTAATACCCGAGTAAATCACTCGGGGATATACTACGGCCATGAAAGCCAAAGATCTGCAGAACATCCCGGACGTCCAGTCGGCGCCCGACTCGCGCAAGCTCGCGATCGACCAGGTCGGCGTGAAGTCCATCCGCCACCCGGTGCGCATCATGGAGCGCACGGGCGGCACGCAGCACACCATCGCGAGCTTCAACATGACCGTGAGCCTGCCGCACCACTTCAAGGGCACGCACATGTCGCGCTTCGTGGAGATCCTCTCGGCGCACGAGCGCGAGCTCACCGTGGAGAGCTTCAAGACGATGCTGAAGGAGATGGTCGAGCGGCTGGACGCGAAGGAAGGCCGCATCGAGATGGCCTTTCCCTACTTCATCGAGAAGAAGGCCCCGGTCTCGGGCGTGAAGAGCCTCATGGACTACGAGGTCACCTTCGTCGGCGAGGTGAAGAAGGGCCGGCAGTGCTTCGCGATGAAGGTGCTCGTGCCGGTGACGAGCCTGTGCCCCTGCTCGAAGAAGATCTCGGACTACGGCGCGCACAACCAGCGCTCGCACGTCACGGTGACCGCCACGACGAGCGAGTTCGTCTGGATCGAGGAGATCGTCGACCTGGTCGAGAAGCAGGCCTCGAGCGAGCTCTACGGCCTGCTCAAGCGCCCGGACGAGAAGTTCGTCACCGAGCGCGCCTACGACAATCCGAAGTTCGTCGAGGACATGGTGCGCGACGTGGCGGCGATCCTGAACCTCGACGAGCGCATCACCGCCTACACGGTCGAATCCGAGAACTTCGAGTCGATCCACAATCACTCGGCCTACGCGCGGATCGCGCGCGGGCTCTAGCGCGGGGCCCGCCCGCCGGACTTCGTCGCGGCGGGCCGTCGCCCGTCCGCCCCGGCCGCCGTTCGTCAACGCGCGGGCTGCCGCGCC
>DATKKT010000028.1:0-10514 GCA_035542795.1 Burkholderiales bacterium | reverse complement strand
CCTCGAAGGCGCGCACGGTGCGCCACATTTCCTCGGGCGGGTGGAAGCCGCCTTCGGCATCCGCAATTACCGGGATCGAGACGGCGCCGGCGATGGTCTTCGCCTGCGCGGCGAGGTCTTCGAGCCTGAGCAGCCCCGTGTCGGGCAGCGCGTAGCGGCTCGAGGCGGTGGCGTAGCTGCCGATGTAGACCGCCTCGAAGCCGTGGCGCTCGATGAGCTTCGCCGAGAGCGCGTCGGTCGCGCCGGGGGCGACGAGGGTGCGGCCCGAGGCGAGGCGCTCGCGCAGGCGCGCGCGGCCGGTCAATGGAACACCGAGCCGCCGTCGATCGACAGGGCGGTGCCGGTGACGAAGGACGAGTCGTCGCTCGTGAGGTAGACGATGGCTTCGGCGATTTCTTCGGCCGTGCCGAAGCGGTGCATCAGGTTGCGCGCGATGTAGCGCTGGTAGGCGGCGTCGCGGTCCGGGAACTTCGCGAGGTTCGCCTCCACCAGCGGGGTCATGACGATGCCCGGGCACACCGCGTTGACGCGGATGTTCGCGCCGGCGAGGTCCATGGCGATCGCGCGCGTGAACATCACCAGGCCGCCCTTCGAGGAGCAGTAGGCGCTGAAGCTCGGCCGCGGCTGCAGGCCCGCGCCGGAGGCGACGTTTACGACGGTGGCCTTGCCCGCCGCCTTCAGCGCCGGCAGCGCCGCGTGCGTGACGAGGAAGGGGCCGTCCAGGTTGATCGACAGGATGCGCCGCCATTCGGCGAAGTCGAGGTCCTCGAAGCTGCGCCAGGCGCTGACGCCGGCGGAGTTGACGAGCCCGTCCAGGCCGCCCAGCTTCTCGACCGCCTCGGCGACAGCGGACTTCACCTGCGCTTCGTCCGTTACGTCGGCCACGACGGCCGGCGCGCCGCCCAGCTCGCGCTTTGCGGCGGCGAGGCCTTCCGCGTTGCGGTCCAGCAGCGCCACGCGCGCGCCCTCGGCGGCGAAGCGCTTCGCGGCGGCGAGGCCGATGCCCGATGCGCCGCCGGTGACGAGGATGCGGCGCCCGGCGAGGCGGCGCGTCACGCGAGCGTGTAGTCCTGGAAGATGCGCTCCTCCCAGGGCTTGCGGGCGATGGACATGTGCCCCGCGTGCGGGCGCAGGATCGTGGTGCACACGGTGGCGGAGGTAGCGCCGAAGGGCGCGGGCTTCGGCGGCCGCAGCACCGAATCCGGCCAGCCGTACTTGTCGCCCAGGGCGTCCTTCAGGTCCTGCACCGAGAGCTTGCCCTTCGCGCCGCGCACCCGGGATTCCACGCGGCGCTGGCGGTAGACCGTGTCCACCGTGACCGCGATGCCGGTGTCGCGCAGCTTCGCCTGGGCTACGGGGTTGATCCAGTGGTTGGCGTGCACGAGGAGGCCGTCCTCCGGCGTGATCCAGAAGATCTCGTCCGGCGCCATCTCCAGGTTGACCGCCTCGCCCTCGCCGCTCGCCGGCGCGTGCGCGAGCATGACGTTGGTAGAGCAGGCGAGATGGCTGCCCCAGGCGCTGCGCATGGCATCGGCGAGGTTGCCCGCCTCGAGGAACTTGCGCCGCAGCAGCGCGAGGGGCACCTTGCCGCCGGTGCGGAAATCGCGGTCGCAGCTGAGGAAATTGCCCGTCACGCTGACGCCGGCGGCGTTGAGGCCGTGGCGCGCCAGCCCGCCGGCCTCCACGAAGACCAGCATGTCGGGCCCCTGGCTGCGGCGGATCTTCAGCACCACGCCGGTGTCCACGCACTCCTGGCGCCAGTCCCAGTTGTGCGCGTGGATCAGCGCGCCGTCGGCCGACGCCTGGGGCAAAACGATGACGGCCGTGCAGCCGTCGTGCTTTCCCTGCTCGATCATCGTGCGCGCGCCGAACATCATCTCGGTGCGGCAGTTGATGAACACCACGTCCTCGAGCGCGACGCCGGCGCCCTCGGCGATGCCGCGCATCTCCTCCAGGTAGGCCGCGTCGTAGGACGAGACGTGGGGCGTGAAGTCCCGCGCGAGCTTGTGGATCTCGCCCATCTGCACGCCGCGGCGCTCGAGCTCGCCCCGGTACAGGGCGAGGCTGCGGTGCACGCGCTCCCGCGCCGCCTTGCCGTAGGCGAGGCCGCGCGCATGCGGCTCGCCCGAGAGCTCGATGAGCGGAAACGCGTTCGGATCCATGGCGCCTCCCGTCAGAGCGGCTTCACCGCGAGGTCGCCGCGGTAGGGCGTCACCGCGAGCGTAGGCTGGTGCGGCGCGAAGGGGTCGCCCTCGGGCACGACGCCGCTGGCCATGAGGTGCGCGGCGATCTGCCGGCCGCTCAGGAAGCGCACGCCCGGCTGCGTGGCCATGTGGCCCAGCAGCTCCTGCAGGGCGGCGATGCGCGCGGCGCGGGTAGAGCCCACGTCGCCCCTCAGGTGCAGCGTCAGCGGGACGAGGCAGCCTTCGCGGTACAGCGCGTCGAACTCCTCCCGCCAGATCTTCATCACGCGCGCGTGCGTGTGGCGCGCGGAGAAGGGCAGCGAGTCGTCCAGCGCGTGCACGGTGGGGATCTCCACGATGGTCTTTCCGGGCGCGGGGGCGAACGCATACGGATAGTCGTCGTCCTGGAAGGAGGAGTCGTAGGCGAAGCCGAGCCCGGCGAGGTGCGCGAGCGTCTTCGAGCTCAGCTCGCCGCCGGGCGCGCGGAAACCCACCGGCCGCCCGCCCGCGATCTTCGCCAGCGCATCGCGGCACTGCTCGAGCGCGTCCCGCTCCTTGTCCTTCAGCGCCGGCAGCGGGGCAAGGTCGAGCCCGCGCGCGGCGATCTCGTGGCCGCCGTCCGCGAAGGCGCGAATCGCGTCCGGATGGCGCCTGGCGTCGTCCGCGGTGACGAAGACCGTAGCCGGGATGCTGCGCCGGGAAAACAGCCCCAGCAGCCGCGGCAGGCCCGCGCGCACGCCGTACCTGCCGTAGGAGAAGCGGCCGAAGAGCCGGTCCTCGGTGGTGCTCTTCAGGTCGAAGGACTCGGCGTCGAAGTTCACCGAGACGAAGACGACGCAGCGCGCGCCGCCGGGCCAGGCAAAGGGCTGGCTCATGCGGCCTTCCCCTGCGCGACGTCGAGCTCCTCCAGGCATTCGGGGTGCTCGAGGCACCAGCGCGCGAACCCGGCCGAATCGAAGAAGCGCACGCCCTCGTGCCCCTTCATGTAGGCGATCGCCTCCTCGAAGATCCGGGTGCGCACGGGCGTCCCGGAGCCCCAGCCCGAGCGCGGGTGCACCACCAGGCACACGAAGCGGTCGGAGGCGTAGATGGCATCGAACTCCGACTTCCACTGCGCGAGCACTTCGGACGGGGGCGTATAGCTGAACTTGAAGAAGGGGAAATCGTCCAGGCTGTAGGTGTTGTTGGGAAGCTCCACGATGCAATCGTTCTCCTGCTTGCCGAAGCGAAGCCGGTAAGGCAGGTCGTAGTCCTTGTCGCTCGAGTCGTAGAGGTAGCCCAGCGACTTGAGGACGTGCATCGTATTGGCCGTCTTGCGGCCCGAGGGAGAACGCCAGCCGAGGACCGGCTTGCCGATCAGCCCGCGCAGGATCTCGTCCGTCTTCCTGAGGAGCGCGGTCTCCTCGTCCTTCGGCACGTCCCAGGCCTCGTGCAGGTAGCCGTGCGCGGCGACCTCGAAGCCGCGGCGGTCGATCTCCTTCACCAGCTCCGGATGGCACTGCGCGTCGTAGCCGGGCACGAAGAACGTGCAGGGCACGCGCAGGGATTCCAGGCGGTCCATGAGCCGGGGAATGCCGCGGCGCGCGGAGTAGCGTCCCCAGGAGTGGGTGCCGAGCGGCGCGATGCCGCGGCCGACCTCGTGGCTCGGGCCGTCGAAGTCGATGCCGAGCACGACCGCGCAGCGCAGGTCAGCGGGAAGCTGCGTTCTCGAGGGCATGGCCGCTCTCACGGAGAAGGTTGAAGGTGCCGATGGAAAGCTCGCGCCGCCCGTCCTCGATATCGTGGACCAGGTCGATGAGCCGGTCCAGCGCCGGGGTGGCGACGCCCAGGCGGCGCGCCTCGGCGGCGACGGCGCCGAGCAGCGGATCGACTTCCGTGCGCCGCTTGCGTACCGCGAGGTCCCGCCAGAAGCCCGAATGCGTCTTGCCGGCGTTGCGGCGCCGCTCGGCGAGGAGATCCAGCGCGCGGCGCGCGCTGCCCGGCGGCGCGCCCGCCTCGAAGGCCGCGGGATCGAAGCTCGGGAAGGCGAGCGGCACGATGCCCGCGGCACGCGCGACCGCGAGCACCTCGCGTCCGAGCCGCGCGAAGACGGCTTCCCGGTCCGGCGCGCCGAAGTTGCCCGCCATGCCGTCGTTGTTGATCGAGGTCGCGAACAGCATCGCCGCGTAGGCGAGCTTCGCCCAGAGCACGCCCCAGATGTTTTCGGTGAGCACCGCCTCGGGCTCGAAGTGCCTGAGCAGCGCGTGCATCTCGCGCGTGCGCTCGCGCACCGCGCCGTCGATCTCGCCTACGAACACCTCGCCGCGCCCGCCGTAGAGGATGCGCCCGGGCCCGAGCCAGTCGGCGCCGAAGTTGACGAAGCAGCCCATGGTGCGCGCCGCTCCCGCGCGCCGCGCGATCTCCAGCTCGTTGAGCCCGTTCTGCGCCGAGAGGATGAAGCCCTCGGGCTTCAGGTGCGCAAGCAGCGAATCCAGCGCGCTTGCCGTCGCCTGCGCCTTCACCGCGAGCACGATGCGCGAATACGCTCCCTTCAATTCATCCGGCGTCGCGGCCGCCAGGCGCCGGGTGAAGTTCCCGATCTTGCCCTCGATGCGCAGGCCGGCCGTGCGGCAGGCCTCGACGTGCTCCTTCACGACATCGACCAGCAGCACCGGAACGCCGGCGCGCGAGAGGTACGCGGCGATCGTTCCGCCGATCGCGCCGGCGCCCCAGAACACGACGGGATCGTCGGGCGTCGGCGGTCGCAAGGGGTTCATGGAAAGGAAATGTTCCGCGGGAAGGCTAATGTATCCCTCGGCCCGAATGGTTGCGCATCTTCCGATGCGAAACTGGCCGTGGATTCATCCTGCGCGGGACTAGACTCGGCCGCATGCCGCTCCCGAAGTCGATGTCCGCTGTAGTGATCACCGGCGTGGGCGGTCCCGAAGTGCTCCAGCTGGCGGCGCGGCCCGTTCCCGAGCCCGGCGCAGGCGAGGTCCTCATCGCGGTGGAGGCCATAGGGATGTGCCGGCCGGATTCGCTCCAGAGGCAGGGCATGCATCCGCCGCCGCCGGGCGCGCCGAAGGACATTCCGGGACTGGAAGTCGCGGGCAGGATCGCCGCGGTGGGCGCCCAGGTGCCCGACTGGAAGGTTGGCGAGGCGGTCTGCGCACTGCTTCCGGGGGGCGGCTACGCGCAGTACGCCGCCTGCGCGTGGCAGCAGCTCCTGCCGGTTCCGGCGAACTGGACGGCCCGGGAGGCGGCGACGCTGCCGGAGAACGCATTCACGTCCTGGGACAACGTCTTCACGCGCGGCAAGCTCGCCGCGGGCGAAACGATCCTCGTTCATGGCGGAACGAGCGGGCTGGGCTCGCTCACGATCCAGCTCGCGCGCGCCTTCGGCGCCCGCGCCCTCGCGACCGCCGGCAGCGACGAAAAATGCGCCGCCTGCGTGAAGATCGGCGCGCAGGCGGCCTTCAACTACCGGTCGGGCGACTGGGCGCCCTGGGTGCTGGAGCAGACGGGCGGCCGCGGCGTGGACCTGGCGCTGGACATCGTCGGCCGCGAGTACGTGCAGCGCTCGCTCTCGGTGCTCGCCATGGATGGGCGCCTCGTGCACCTGGCCACGCAGGGCGCGGACAAGCGCGCCACCATCGACATGCGCACGGTCCTGCAGAAGCGCGCCACGATCCTCGGCTCGGCCATGCGCTGGCGCACGCCCGAGGAAAAGGGCCGGATCGCGTCGGCATTGCGCGAGCAGGTGTGGCCGAAGCTCGCCGCCCGGGATCCGGTGTTCCCGATCGTGGATTCCGTCCATCCGCTCGCGCAGGCCGCCAAGGCCCACGCGTACTTCGACAGCGGCGCGCATGTCGGTAAGATCGTGCTCGTTCCATGAATATCTTTTGCGGAGGCCCACCATGAATCGCAGACATCTCCTCAAGACCCTGCTCGGCGGCGCGCTTGCCGGCGTGTTCGCGCCCGGCGCGCCGGCGCAGCAGTATCCGAGCAAGCCCATCCGCATCATCGTGCCCTTCGCCGCCGGCGGCGCCAACGACCTCAACGGCCGCTCGCTGCAGATTCCGCTCGGCAAGGCGCTGGGCGGCAACGTGCTCGTGGAGAACATGCCGGGCGCCTCGACGAAGATCGCGCTGGATCACGTGATGAAGGCGGCGCCCGACGGGTACACGCTGCTGCTCGCCGGCCACGGCGCGCTGATGGGGTATTACTTCTCCGGCATCTTCGACTACAAGTTCTGGGACCAGCTGGTGCTGCTCGGCGAGACCGGCCGCATGCCCTGGGTCGCGATCGAGGCGCGCGCCGATGCGCCGTACAAGACCTGGCCGGAGCTGGTCGAGTACGCGAGGAAGCATCCGGGCAAGCTGAGCGCGGGCGGCCCCGCGCCCGGCGGGATGATGGAGCTCACCGTGATCGAGACCGCGAAGAGCGCCGGGATCGACGTCACGTACATCCCGTTCAAGGGCGGCGGCCCGAGCGGCCAGGCGCTGCTCGGCGGACACATCGATTACCGCGTGGCGCAGGCTTCCGAGGTCTACCCGAACGTCCGCGCCGGCAAGACGCACGCGCTCGGGGTCGGCTATCCGACGCGCATGGCGGAGATGCCGGAGGTGCCGACCTTCAAGGAGCTCGGCATGAATTTCGAGGTGCCGGTGTTCGGCTTCGACCTGTGGGCCCCGCCCGGCACGCCGCCCGCGATCGCCAATCAGATCACGAAGGCGCTGGAGCAGGCCGTCAAGGATCCGGACTACATCAAGGCCTCCAAGACGCTGGTGTACGACCCGGTGTTCACGCCGCCCTCGGCGCTGAGCGAGAGCATCCGCTACATGGAGACCGTGGTCGGGCCGAAGATGGCCGCGAGCTTCCCGCCGCCGAAAAAGTAGCGCCCATGTCGAAGAGCGAAGTCGTCGCCGCCGTCTCGGCGAAGAACGTCCGCGCGAGCGTGGAGCGCATCGTTCGGGACATTCCGCACCGGGCGGCCGGGTCCGTCAACGGCCGCCGCATGGCGGAATTCAGCCGCGATGCCATGAAGGCGGCGGGCGCCGACACGGTCGCGATCCACGAGCTGCCGGCGGTGGTGAGCTTTCCGGAGCATGCGGAGTTCCGGGTGCTGTCGCCGGTAGACATGGCGATCCAGGCGAACACGCTCGGCCACAGCCTGGAGACGATGCCGGAGGGCCTGTCCGGAGAACTCGTCTACATCGGCGCCGGCGCGGAAAAGGATTTCGAGGGCAAGGACGTCCGCGGCAAGATCGTGCTCACCGAGCTGTCCTACTCCCCGGCGCGGCACGAGAAGCAGCGGCTCGCCGGCCTGCGCGGCGCCATCGGCGCGGTGATGATGAACTGGGGCGGGCCGGAGAACACCGCGGTGCCCTACGGCTCGGTGAAGCCGGTGTGGGGCAACCCTACGCCCGAGAACGAGAAGACCGAGATGGCGGTGATGCCGTGCATCGGTATTGCGCGCACGGCCGGCCTGCAGCTGAAGGCGATGTGCGAAAAAGGCCCGGTGCGCGTCTGGCTCCGGGCGCACGTGAAGAACGGCTGGCACCCGGTGCAGATCACCGTCGCGGAAATCGCCGCGCCGAACAGCCGGGAGCCGGGCGACTTCATCATGGTGGGCGGCCACCAGGATTCCTGGCCGGGCGAAGCGGCTACCGACAACGCCGCGGGCAGCGCGATCATGATCGAGCTCGCGCGCGTCTTCAAGCCGCACCAGGCGAAGCTCCGGCGCGGCCTGCTGTTCGGCTTCTGGACCGCGCACGAGACGGGGACGATGGCGGGGTCGGCCTGGTTCGCCGACCGCTACTGGGACAAGCTGCGCGACCACGGCTGCGCCTACCTGCAGATCGACCAGCCCTCGTGCATCGGCACGTCGATCTGGCACACCACCTCGAACGTCGAGCTGAAGGATTTCCACCAGCGCGAGGAGCGCGCGATGGTCCCGGGCCGCGAAATCAGCTGGAAGCGCGTAGCGAAGAGCGGCGACGCCTCCTTCATCGGCGTGGGCATCCCGATGTTCCAGGGCGAGGGGGCGTTCACGGAAGCGGAGCTCAAGGCCACCGCGCTCGCCACGCGCGGCTGGTGGCATCACTCCATCGAGTGCACGATCGACAAGCTCGACTGGGACTACATGCAGGATCACGTGCGCGTCTACGCGGCCTACCTCTGGGAGCTCTGCACCGCGCCCGTCCTGCCCTTTACCTACGCGCCGGTCGCCGCGCAGATCGAGAAGCGCCTGCAGGAAGTGGAAGCTTCCGGAAAAGCCGTGGGCCTGGAAGGCGTAGCCGCGCGCGCGAAGGAATTCGCGAAGGCCGCGGCGAAGCTGGATGCGGCCGCCGCAGCGGCGAAAGCCGCGTTCGAGGCGGGCAAGGGCGATGAGGCCGGGGCGCGGCGTCTCAATGGCGCCATGAAGCGCCTGAGCCGGCTGCTCGTGCCGCTGATGAGCTCGGCGATCGGCAAGTACGGCCACGATCCCTACGGCTACACGCCTCAGGGCACGATGATCCCGTCGCTCTATGACCTCGGGCGGCTCGCGAAGCTGCCGGAAGGCGCCGAACGCTGGATGCTGGAGACCAGGGCGGTGCGCGACCGCAATCGCGTAGCCGACACGATCGCGGAATCGATCGCGATCATCGACGACGCGCTGGCGCGCACGGCCTAGCCGCCGAAGACCTTCCCCAGCGGCTTGAGGCGCACGCCGCGGCGCAACCGCTTGAACGGATACGCCGTCGGGTCGGCGAGGTAATAGCCGGGCGCGAGCACCACGATCACTTTTTCCGCGATCGGCTCGAACTCGGCGCGGTAGTGGCAGGTGCTCTTCAGCGCCAGGATCTTCTGCGCGGCCGGCTCCACGCCCAGGTGCCGGAACGGCGCCTGGTCGTAGGCCTGCATGCGCTTCGAGGTCACGGCCACCTTCACGCCGCCCACCTGCAGGAGCGCCATGGGTCCGAGGTCCACTTCGCGCTTGCCCGAGACGGCGCCATCGGTCCGGAACTTTCCGCTGCCCAGCTTCGCGACGCTGAACTCCGCCTCGAAGGGCTCGACTCCTGCCGGTCCAGAACGTCCGCCCAGCGCGATGCGCAGTCTGGCGCCTTCGCCCGCGGCGTGCGCGGCTTTGGCCGCCTCGGCGTCGCAAAGAAAACCCAGCGCGGCGCCCTGCGCGTTCGCCGCGACCAGCGCCTTCAGGAGCCCTGTAGCATCCGCGGTGCCTCCGCAGCCCGGGTTGTCCTGCGTATCGGCGAGCACCACGGGCCTGCGGGCCGTTCTCGCGATCGCCATCGCACGGGCCACGCCCTCTTCGGGCGACACCATTTCCTCCGCGAAGCTCGCCTCGGAGCGCTCCACCTCGCGCTCCATTTCGTCCGCCGCGCGGTCCGCCGCTTCCTGGGTCCAGGCATGCGCGATCACCGCGGGCCCGCACCACTCGAGGTCGGAAGGCGGAAAGCCGGCGAGATAGGAAAGCGTAAGCACGTCGCCCTCGGCGACCTTCGAGAGCCCTACGACGCGCTTCGACGGGTCGACCAGCGTGCACTGGCCGTTGAGCGGGATGAGGAACGGCGCCTTGCGCAGCGCGCGACCCTTCGGCCGGCCGCGCGCAAGCAGCTCGGCCATCGCCCTCGCGGCGTACTGTCCCGTCTCCACGCGATCCACGTGCGGGTAGGTGCGGTAGGCGATCAGCGCATCCGCGTATTCCACCATCGCCGGCGTCACGTTCGCGTGGTAATCGAGGCTCGCCGCGACGGGCACCTTCGCCCCCAGCGCCGCGCGCACGCGGCGCAGCAGCTCGCCTTCCCCGTCCTCGAAGTCCTCGGTCACCATCGCGCCATGCAGATCGAGGTAGACGGCGTCGACCGGCATCGCCTCGGACAGCCGCCCTACGAGGCTCCCCGCGATCCGCTCGAACGCGTCGCGGGTCACGAGGGCGCCGGCGCCGCCGCTCGTCCAGAGGAGCGGCACCAGGTCGTGCCCTGCCATCTGCTTCATGAAGCCCGAGAGCGCGAACGTCGTGTCCGAGAGCCACTTCACTACGTCGGCGCCGTAGCAGAGCGGCGGCCGGTCGCGGTGCGAGGCGAAGTAGGCGAAATCCGTCGTGCCCGCGGCGAAGCAGTTCGTTTCGTGGTGGAAGCCGCCGATGGCGATTCGAGCCATGCCCAATCCCTTTTCAGGCCGGTGTCGCGGGCCGTCGCCGGGAATCCTATTCGATCTTTGCGCTTCTCTCGCAAATGAGGCGGCCCGAGGCGAGCCGCCCGCGCAGCCGCGCGCGATCAGCCGGCATCGCCCGTCACGGTCACGATCGCGCTGCGCGAGTGCGGCGCGGTGCGGTGCTCGTAGAGGTAG
>DATKKT010000027.1:0-2712 GCA_035542795.1 Burkholderiales bacterium | reverse complement strand
TGCGCGGCCAGAGCACGCGGCTGGAGCGCGTGCGCATCGCCGCCAACCTGCGCCATTCGCAGCTCGACGCCCTCAACGACGCCTTCGAGCGGGGACGCCCTGGGGGCACTCTGGGTTTTCCCTTCGAAGAGGAGCTGCACGCGCTCTGGCGCTTCGCGAGCGCGCAGGAGGCCCGCCGCGGCAAGCCGCCCGTCGCGCCTACCCACCAGGATTACGTGTTCCAGGTGGAGCAGGGCCGGGTGACGATCGGCCTGCGCAGGCGCGGCTCGCCGCTCGACAAGCTGGTGTCCGAGCTGATGATCTTGGCCAACGCCACCTGGGGCGAGCTGCTCGCCGGGCGCGACATCGCCGCGATCTACCGCGTGCAGGCCGCCGGCAAGGTGCGCATGAGCGTCTATGCGGAGGCGCACGAAGGCCTCGGCGTGGGCACCTATGCCTGGTTCACCTCGCCGCTGCGGCGCTACGTCGATCTCGTCAACCAGTGGCAGCTCGTTGCCGCGCTGCGCGGGCGACGCGCGGCGTTTGCGCGCAATTCGGAGGGGCTGCTCGCGGCGCTGCGCGCCTTCGAGGTCGTCGCCTCGCGCTACGAGGAGCACCAGCGCGCGCTGGAGCAGTACTGGTGCCTGCGCTGGCTCATTCAGGAGCGCGTCGGCGAATGCGACGCCACGGTGCTGCGCGAGAACCTGGCGCGGCTCGACGGCCTGCCGCTCGTGGTGCGCGTGCCCTCGATGCCGCCGCTCGAGCCGGGCAGCCGCGTGCGCCTCGCGCTGGAACCCCCCGACCTCATCGAGCGGCAAGTGCAGTGCAGCTGGCGCGGGCAGGCGAGGTCGTAAACGCCTAGAATGGCGGCGGAACATCGCCTTAGAAGGTGAATTTCGGGTGACTTCGCAGGGCGCCAACGCCGCGAGCTTGCTGCTGGATCCGCGCGAGTACTGGGCCGGACTGGATCGCCAGTCGCGCCTGCTGGCGATCTCGGCGGGCGTCTCTATCGTGCTGCACGCGGTGCTGCTGATGGTGCACTTCCGCTTTCCGGATGCGATGCGCTGGAAGTCCTCGAGCCAGCCGCTCGAGGTGGTGCTGGTGAATTCGAAGACGCTGGAGAAGCCCGCGCGCGCGCGGGCGCTCGCGCAGGCGAATCTCGATGGCGGCGGCAACTCCGACGCCAGGCACCGCGCCACCACGCCGCTGCCCACCACCAACCCGAGGGAACCCGGGCGCGACCTCGCCGAGATGCGCCGCCGCCAGCGCGAGCTCGAGGCGCAGCAGCAGCAGTTGCTCGCGCAGGCGCGCGAGTCGCGCGCCGCCGTCGCCGCGGGCGGCGACGGCCGCAACCCGTCGGAAGAGGCGACGCCGCAGGTCTCGGGCCGCGACATCGCGGACCGCTCGCTCGCGATGCTCGACCTGCAGGCGCAGATCGCGCGCCAGACCCAGGCCTACCAGGAGCGGCCGCGCAAGCGCTTCATCGGCGCGAGCACGCGCGAGTACCGCTTCGCCCAGTACGAGGAGGACTGGCGCAGCAAGGTCGAGCGCGTCGGCACCGTCAACTACCCGGCCGAGGCACGCGGCAAGCTCTACGGCACGCTGCAGCTTACGGTGACCATCCGCCCGGACGGCAGCGTCGAGTCCGTGGAGCTGAACCGCTCCTCGGGACTGAAGATCCTCGACGCCGCCGCGTTCCACATCGTCAGGATCGCCGCACCGTTCGCCGCGTTTCCGCCCGAGATCCGCAAGGACACCGACCTGCTGGCCATCACCCGCACCTGGTTCTTCGATCGGGGCGACAAAGTCTGGACTGAATGACCGACCGGTACGCGGTCATCGGCAATCCGGTCGCGCACTCGAAGTCCCCCTGGATCCACGCCGAGTTCGCCCGCCAGACGCGCCAGGACCTCGACTACGGCCGCATCGAGGCGCCGCTCGACGCCTTCGCGCGCACCGTGGACGCGTTCCGCGCCGCGGGCGGGCGCGGCGCCAACGTCACGCTGCCGTTCAAGGGCGAGGCCTGCGCGTATGCCACGCGGCTCACCGAGCGCGCGCGCGTCGCGCAGGCGGTCAACACGCTGCGCTTCGAGGGCGCGGAGGCGCTCGGCGACAACACCGACGGCGTCGGCCTCGTCACCGACCTGGAGCGCAACCTCGGGCGCGCGATCGCCGGCAGGCGCGTGCTGCTGCTGGGGGCGGGCGGCGCGGCGCGCGGCGTGCTGCAGCCGCTGCTCGAGCGCGGCCCCGCGGCGCTCACGATCGCCAACCGCACGGCGCAGCGCGCGCGCGAGCTCGCGGGGCTGTTCGGCAAGGTGCGCGGCGGCGGCTTCGAGGCGCTGGCGGGCGAGGCCTTCGACCTGGTGATCAATGCCACCTCGGCCGGCCTCTCCGGCGAGGCGCCGCCGCTGCCGGCGGCGGCGTTCGCGCCCGGCGCGTTCGCCTACGACATGGTCTACGGACGCGACACGCCGTTCCTCGCCATGGCGCGCGCGGCCGGCGCCGCCGTCAGCGACGGCCTGGGCATGCTGGTCGAGCAGGCGGCCGAGTCGTTCCAGCTCTGGCGCGGGGTGCGGCCCGAGACGGCTGCGGTGCTGGCCGCGCTGCGACGGGGCTGAGCGTGGCGCGGGGCGGCGTGCGGCGCGCGTTCAGCTATGCGCTCGGCGCGCTCGTGGTCGCGGCGCTCGCGCTGCAGCTTTGGTTCTTCGCGCATGTGCTCTGGTGGCGCTCGTT
>DATKKT010000026.1:0-7721 GCA_035542795.1 Burkholderiales bacterium | reverse complement strand
TGCTGCATCTGGACATCAAGCCGGGCAACATCTATGTGCGCAACGACGGCAACCCGGTGCTCATCGACTTCGGCGCGGCGCGCCAGACGCTCAGCGTGGACGGCATGAAGCTGCCGCCGATGTACACGCCGGGCTTCGCGTCGCCCGAGCACCACGGCGGGCGCGAGCGGCTCGGGCCCTGGAGCGACATCTATTCGATCGGCGCCTCGATGTACGCCTGCCTGGCCGGCGCCGGGCCGCCGTCGGCGACGCAGCGCCTCGAAAAGGACAAACTGACAAGCGCGCGCAAGGGCTGGGCCGGAAAGTATTCCGCCGAGCTGCTGGACACCATAGACTGGTGCCTGCGCCTGGACCACCTCGAGCGGCCGCAAAGCGTGCTCGCGCTGCAAAAGGCGCTGCGCGGCGAGACGGCGCCGGGGTTCCGCGGCGAGGCGCCGGTGCTGGACCAGCTGAAGGATGCGATCCTGCGCCGACTCAAGCGCTAGGCCGCGGACGACGAACCAGGCATGAAATACACACTTTTCCAGGAATCGCGCATCGGCAAGCGGCCCTACCAGCAGGACCGCCTCGCGCACTGGCACACCAAGGAAGCGCTCTTCATGGTGGTGGCCGACGGCATGGGCGGGCACGCGCACGGCGACGTCGCCGCGCAGATCACGGTGGACTGCCTGGGCAGCGCGTTCCGCAGCGAGGCGAACCCGCGCGTCGCCGATCCCGACAAGTTCCTCTACAACATCATCGGCCGCGCGCACGCGATGATCCTGCATGAGACGCAGCGCCAGGGCCTCAAGTTCGACGCGACCAACTCGCCGCGCACCACGGTCGTGGCCTGCCTCGTGCAGGGCGGCTACGCCTACTGGTCCTTCGTCGGCGACTCGCGCCTGTACGTGATCCGCGACGGCCGCATCCTCACGCGCACGCGCGACCACACGCCGGTGCAGATGCTGGTCGACGCCGGGCGCATCCGCGAGGAGGCGGCGGCGACGCACCCCGACCGCAACAAGCTGCTGCAGTGCCTGGGCGGGCCGCGGCCGCCGCGCGTCGAGCCCACCGCCCAGGCGCGCCTGCTCGAGGACGATCTCGTGGTCCTCTGCTCCGACGGCTTCTGGGGACCGCTCACGCAGCGCCAGCTGCTGATGGGCCTCATCGGCAAGGACCTGAAGAAGGCGCTGCCGGAGCTGCTCGATCTCTCCGAATCGCGCGCCGGCCCGCGCTGCGACAACCTGACCGTGCTGGCGATCCGCTGGCAGGACAGGGCGGTGCCCGCGCCCGTGGAGCCGGTGACCGTGCCGATGGAGGAGCTGCCGACCGACGTGCGCGACTTCACCGCCACGGAGCCCGACTTCATGCATATGAGCGACGCCGACATCGAGCGCCAGATCGCCGAGATCAAGAAGGCGCTCGCCAAGCACGACCCGGCCAAGAAATGAGCGGGCGCGGCGCGAGAGCGGGGGGCCGGAAAGCCGACGAGCTGCGGCCGGTGCGCCTCACGCGCGGCTACACGCGCCACGCGGAGGGCTCGGTGCTGGTCGAATTCGGCGACACCAAGGTGCTGTGCACGGCGAGCGTGGAGGCGCGCGTGCCGGGGTTCCTGCGCGACCAGGGACGCGGCTGGCTGACCGCCGAGTACGGCATGCTGCCCCGCGCCACGCACACGCGCGCGGACCGCGAGGCCGCACGCGGGAAGCAATCTGGCCGCACCCAGGAGATCCAGCGCCTGATCGGCCGAGCGCTGCGCGCGGTGGTGGATCTCTCGGCGCTCGGCGAACACACGATACAGGTGGACTGCGACGTGCTGCAGGCCGACGGCGGCACGCGTACCGCCTCGATCACGGGCGCCTTCGTCGCGGTGCACGACGCGCTCGCGTGGATGCGCGACAAGGGCATGATCGCCGTCCTGCCGGTGCGCGACTTCGTCGCCGCGGTGTCCGTGGGCCTGCACGAGGGCCGGCCGCTGCTGGACCTCGATTACGCCGAAGATTCCGCCTGCCAGACGGATATGAACGTGGTGATGACCGGCGCCGGGCGCTACGTCGAGGTGCAGGGCACCGCCGAGGGAGAGCCGTTCGCGCGCGCCGACCTCGACGCGCTGCTCGCGCTCGCCGGGCGCGGCATCGCCGAGCTCGTCGCGCAGCAGCGCCGCGCGCTCGGCCTCTGAAGCGGTGAAGAGCCTCGTCCTCGCCTCGAGCAACCCGGGCAAGAAGGCCGAGATCGAGCAGCTGCTCGCGCCGTTCGGCACGCGCGTCGTCACGCAGGACGAGCTCGGCATCACCGAGGCCGAAGAGCCGCACGACAGCTTCCGCGAGAACGCGCTCGCCAAGGCGCGCCATGCCTGCATCGCGACGCGCCTGCCCGCGCTCGCCGACGACTCGGGCCTGTGCGTGGATGCGCTGGGCGGCGCACCGGGCGTGCACTCCGCGTATTACGCCGGGCGCGAAGGCAGCCGCGCCGAGCGTGACGCGCGCAACAACGAGAAACTTCTTTCTGAAATGAAGGAAGAGAACAATCGCAGCGCGCACTACGTGTGCGTGATGGTGCTGATGCGCGGGCCGGGCGACACGGCGCCGCTCGTCGCCGAAGCCGAGTGGCACGGCGAGATCGCGCGCGCGCCGCGCGGCGCGGGCGGCTTCGGCTACGACCCGTATTTCTACCTGCCCGAGCTCGGCAGGACCGCCGCGGAGCTCGCCCCCGAGGACAAGAACCGCCTCAGCCACCGCGGCCAGGCGATGCGCAAGCTCCTCGCGCTGCTGAAGGGCGCGTGAGCGCCGTCCTGCGCGACCTGCGGCGCGTGCGCTTCGACGCGCTGCCGCCGCTCTCGCTGTACGTGCACCTGCCCTGGTGCGTGCGCAAGTGCCCGTATTGCGACTTCAACTCGCATGAGCGCGCAGGGGAGCTGCCGGAGGCCGAGTACGTCGCCGCGCTGCTGCGCGACGTGGAAGGCCTGCTGCCGCAGGTCTGGGGCAGGCGCATCCGCAGCATCTTCGTCGGCGGCGGCACGCCGAGCCTGTTCAGCGCGAAGTCGATGGACGCGCTGCTCGCCGGCGTGCGTTCGCGCCTGCAGGTGGAGCCCGAGGCCGAGATCACGATGGAGGCGAATCCGGGCACGGCGGAGGCAGGCCGCTTCCGCGGCTACCGCGACGCGGGCGTGAACCGCCTGTCGCTCGGCGTGCAGAGCTTCGACGACGCGATGCTGGCGGCGCTCGGGCGCATCCACTCGGCGGACGAGGCGCGGCGCGCGATCGAGCTCGCGCTGGCGACCTTCGGCAACGTCAACATCGATCTCATGTACGGCCTGCCGGGCCAGGCGCTCGCGACGGCGCGCGCCGACATCGAGGAGGGCATCCGCTTCGGCACGCCGCACCTCTCGGCGTACCAGCTGACGCTGGAGCCGAACACGGTGTTCTACGCGCGTCCGCCCGCGCTGCCGGGCGAGGACGCCTGTGCGGACATGCAGCAGATGGCCGAGGAAGCGCTCGGCGCGGCGGGCTTCGAGCACTACGAGACCTCCGCGTTCGCGCGCGCCGGCCATCGCTGCCGCCACAACCTCAACTACTGGCGGTTCGGCGATTACCTCGGCGTCGGCGCGGGCGCGCACGGCAAGCTCTCCTTCGCCGACCGCGTCACGCGCCACGAGCGCATCAAGCAGCCGCGCGAGTACCTCGCCGCGGACGGCACGGTCGCGCCGCGCGAGATCGCGCCGAAGGAGCTGCCTTTCGAGTTCATGCTCAACGCCGCTCGGCTGGTCGAAGGCTTCCCGATCGAGCTCTTCTGCGCGCACACCGGGCTGCAGGCGCTCGCGCTGGAGCCGGGGCTGCGCAAGGCCGAGGAAAAGCAGCTGCTCGTGCGCGCAGGGCGGGGCGTGCGGCCCACCGAGCGCGGCCGGCGCTTCCTGAACGACCTGGTGGCGCTATTCCTGCCTGCGGCGGAATAGCAGGTCGCGCACCGGGTGGCCGAGCCCGACGCCGCGGCGCTCGAACTTGGTTTCGGGGCGGCTCCCGGGTTCTTCTCTTGTGAAAAAGGTACTTGAATTGAAAACCGCATCGATTTGATCCGCATATTCCGGCCAGTCTGTGGCGGCGTGCAGGTAGCCGCCGGGCGCGAGCTTGCGCGCCGCGAGCGCCGCGAACAGCGGCTGCACGAGGCGGCGCTTGTGGTGCCGCTTCTTCGGCCAGGGATCCGGGAAGAACAGGTGAATGCCGGCGAGCGCGCCGTCGGCGATCATCTTCTCCAGCACCTGCACCGCGTCGTGGCGGATCACGCGCAGGTTGCGCAGGCCCAGCGCGTCGATCCTGTTGAGCAGGCTGCCGACGCCGGGCCCGTGCACTTCGACCGCGAGGTAATCGTTCTCCGGGTGCGCTTGCGCGATCGCCGCGGTCGTCTCACCCATGCCCGATCCGATCTCGAGAATCAGGGGTGCATTTCGACCGAATATGTTCTTCGCCTGTAAAGGGGAAAAAGCAAAAGGCAATCCGTATCTCGGCAACAGGTCATCGAGCGCCCGCTGCTGTGCAGGCGTCGTCCTGCCTTGGCGCAGGACATAGCTTCGGATCTCTCGTCTCAAGCCGCTTTCGGCTGCGACGGAGCGATCTTGCCTTCGGTGGGCGAGGAGGGCGTGGCGCTGTAGAGCTTCTTCGGCATGCGGCCGGCGAGGTAGGCCTCGCGCCCGGCTTCGACGCCCTTCTTCATCGCGCGCGCCATCAGCACCGGGTCCTTCGCGGCGGCGATCGCGGTGTTCATCAGCACGCCGTCGCAGCCCAGCTCCATGGCGATCGCCGCATCGGAGGCCGTGCCCACGCCCGCGTCCACGAGCACCGGCACCTGGACGCGCTCGAGGACGAGCTGGAGGTTCCAGGGATTGAGGATGCCCATGCCCGAGCCGATGAGCGAGGCGAGCGGCATCACCGCGACGCAGCCCAGCTCCTCCAGCATCCTCGCCTGGATCGGGTCGTCGGAGCAGTAGACCATCACCTTGAAGCCCTCGGCGACGAGCGTTTTCGCCGCCGCGAGCGTCTCGGGCATGTTCGGGTAGAGCGATTGCGGGTCGCCGAGCACCTCCAGCTTGACGAGCTCGTGGCCGCCGAGCAGCTCGCGCGCGAGGCGCAGCGTGCGCACCGCGTCCTGCGCGGTGTAGCAGCCCGCAGTGTTCGGCAGGTAGGTGAATTTCGACGGCGGCAGGTAATCGAGCAGCGAGGGCTCGCCCGCGGTCTGGCCGATGTTGGTTCGGCGGATCGCCACCGTGACGATCTCGGCGCCCGACGCCTCGATGGCGGCGCGCGTCTGCGCGAAATCCCGGTACTTGCCGGTGCCCACGAGCAGCCGCGAGGTAAAGCTGCGATCGCCGACTTTCAGGATGTCCTTCATGCCTCAGCCTCCACCGACCGCCACCACGATCTCCAGCCGGTCGCCGTCGGCGAGCAGCGTCGAGGCGTGCGCGCCGCGCGGCACGATCTCGCCGTTGCGCTCTACGGCGACCTTCCTGCCGGCGAGCGCCATGCGCTCGAGCAGGCCGGCGACCGCCAGCGGGGCCTCGTAAAGCTTCGTGCTGCCGTTCACAGTGATCTGCATCACATTCGAATAATACAATCCTGCCAAGTACTTGTGAACCATGCTGCGGCGCAGCAGTTCTTAATGTAAAACATTAATTGAGGCACTATTCCCTACCCGATTCTGGACAAAAGGAGTAAATTGGCGGCTGTATAAGCTTGCAGTAGGAGAACAACGATGACGAAAAGACTGCTGACCATGCTCTTGGTCGCTGCCGCGTTCGCGGTGGGCGGCTGCACGACGCTCTCCGACTACGGCAGCATGCGCAAGGAAGCCCTGCACAACGCGCAGGGCCACGTGATCGGCTACAAGGAGCTGATGCGCAACACGCGCACGGGCGAGGTCATCGCGCAGGTGACGATGTACACGCCGCTGCGCGATCACGGCGGCGCGATCATCGGCTACGAAGAGCAGGCTCGCGACGGCACGATCATCCGCGACCTCGACGGCCGCAGCATCGGCGGGCGCTTCGCGGACCTGCGCAGCCGCGGCACCAACGCTAGGAACAAGGGCCTGATGATCGTGATGCGCACGGCGGACTCGCCGAAGGTGGCGGCCGCGCAGCCGAAGATCTGGCAGCTGATGGCCTCGCTGTCGGCTTCCGATCTGCGCCGCATCCAGTAGCGCCGGGCCACTCCGGAAAAGCCGCGGCATGCCGCGGCTTTTTTGTTTTCTGCCTTAGAATTCCATGCTCGGGCGGGTGTAGTTCAATGGCAGAACACCAGCTTCCCAAGCTGGTTACGTGGGTTCGATTCCCATCACCCGCTCCAGCGTGCACTGGAGGCCATGGCCTACTCGGTTGAAGGCAAGTTGGTCGTCGCGATCTCGTCCCGGGCGCTGTTCGACTTCGAGGAGGAGAACCGCATCTTCGACGCGCAGGGCGAGCGCGCCTACGTCGACTTGCAGTATTCGCGCCTCGACGTGCCGGCCAAGGAGGGCGTGGCGTTTCCCCTCGTCAAGAAGCTTCTCGCGTTCAACCGCGGCGAGGCGCAACGCGTCGAGGTGGTGATCCTGTCGAAGAACGACCCGGTCTCGGGACTGCGCGTGTTCCGCTCGGCGCAGCGTGCGGGCCTGAACCTGGAGCGCGGCGTGTTCACGCGCGGCCGCAGCCCTTATCGCTACCTCGATGCGCTGCGCGCCAACCTGTTCCTTTCGGCGAACGAGCAGGACGTGATGGCCGCGCTGGACGCGCGCTTTCCGGCGGCGCGCGTGGTGCCCGAGTCGGCGCAGGCCGCGGGCCGGCACGCCGACGAGGTGCGCATCGCCTTCGACGGCGACGCGGTGCTGTTTTCCGACGAGGCGGAGCGCGTCTACCAGCGCGACGGGCTGGCCGCGTTCACGCGCCACGAGACCGCGCATGCGCACCGGCCGCTGCCTCCCGGACCGTTCAAGCCGCTGCTGGAAGCGCTGCACCGGCTGCAGGCGGCCTCGGGCACCGACGTGCCGATGCGCCTGCGCACGGCGCTCGTCACCGCGCGCAGCGCCCCGGCGCACGAGCGCGCCGTGCGCACCCTGATGGACTGGAACATCGCCGTGGACGAGGCGCTCTTCCTCGGCGGGCTCGACAAGGGCGAGTTCCTGAAAGCGTTCCAGCCGGACTTCTACTTCGACGATCAGCGCGCGCACGTCGAGTCGGCCCGTCAGCACGTGGCCACCGGCCACGTTCCGTTCGGCATCGCCAACATCGGCAAGGTGGCCAAATGAAGGCAATCAAGTTCCTCCTCTTCGGCATCGTCGGCCTGGTCGTTCTCGCCGCGATCGGCATCGGCGCCGCCGCGATGATCGTGGACGGGCAGTTCGTGAAGACGCGCCTCGAGCGCGCGATGAAGGCTAAGAACCGCACGCTCAGCATCGAGGGTACGCCGCAAGTGAAGCTGTTTCCGGTCGCTGGCATCACTCTGGGCAAGACCAGCCTCAGCGAGCCCGGCAGCGACAAGCTGTTCGTCTCGCTCGATTCGGCGGAAGTCGCGGTTCGAGTGATGCCTCTGCTGCAGCGGGAAGTGGCGGTCGAGACGCTGAAGCTCTCCGGCCTCAAGGCCAACCTGCTGCGGCGCAAGGACGGCTCGATGAACTTTGCGGACCTGGCCGGACCGCCGGAAAAGGACGGCAAGCGCGGCGCGCCGCCGAGGCTGCGCCTCGCCGGCGTGACGGTGGAGAAGGTGCAGGTGAGCTACCGC
>DATKKT010000025.1:0-10195 GCA_035542795.1 Burkholderiales bacterium | reverse complement strand
GTCTGCAGCGGCACCCAGATGATGCCGGCGCCCACGCCCTGCAGGAAACCCGACCAGACGATGGGCCAGGCGCCGACCTCGGCGGTCCAGCTCGACATCTCGGCGCACGACAGCGCGAGGCAGCTGAAGCCGAAACCGACGAGCACGCGCGCGCCGAGAACGTTCGTGAACATCCCGCCCGCGAACATCGACAGCAGCAGCCCGAAGCCGCGCGGCGCCTGCAGCAGGCCGATCGTATCCACGGGCATGCCGCGAAGGTCCTGCATGAACGGGGGCATCAGCACCATCGGCGGCACCGTGAGCAGGCCGTAGAGGAAGACGAAGGCGAGGCCCAGCCCGAAGCCGCGCACCAGCGGCAGGCGCGGGTCGAGGAACGGCTGGCGTGTGGTGACGCTGTGCGCGGCGAAGAGGTACAGGCCCAGCGCGGCGAGCGCGGTCAGCGCAACGATCTCGGGGGACTCGAACCAGTCGTGGCGCTCGCCGCGGTCGAGCATCATCTGCAGCGCGCCGATGCCGAGCGCGAGCACGGCGAAGCCGAGCCAGTCGAGCTTCTTGCCCGGGTCGCGCCGGGTCTCGGGCAGGAACGCGAGCACGCCGAGGAGCGCGACGATGCCGAAGGGCAGGTTGATGAAGAAGATCCAGCGCCAGTCGGCGTACTCGGTCAGGTAGCCGCCGAGCGCCGGCCCGATCACCGGCCCGAACACCGAGCCGACGCCGAACCAGCCCATCATCTGCGTGTGCTTCTCGGGCGGGAAGGTGTCGAGCACGATCGCCTGCGAGAGCGGAATCAGGAACGCGCCGCTCATACCCTGCACGATGCGCGCGACCACCTCGGCGGCTAGCGAGTCGGCGAGGCCGCAGGCCATCGAGGCGAGCGTGAAGCCGGCCACCGCGGAGACGAACACACGCTTGCGCCCGAATCTCGCGCTCATGAAGCCCGCGGTCGGGATCATGATCGCCGAGGCGACGATGTACGAGGTGATCACCCAGGAGATCTGGTCCTGCGTCGCCGAGAACGCGCCGCGCATGTGCGGCAGCGCGACCGACGCGATGGTCCAGTCGATCGAGTACAGGATCGTGGCGAGGATGGTGAAGCCCGCGGCGAGCGCCGGGTGCTTCGCCGGCACCGCGACGCCGTGCTGCGGCGCTCCGGCGGCGCTCATTTGCCGGCGTCGGCGCGGGCCGGCGCGAGCAGCTCGCGCAGCAGCTCCATGGCGCCCCGCTCGCGGCCGGTGTCCACGCTCACGGTCACCGTCATGCCGGCGCGCAGCGGCGGGCGCTCGCCGGTCTCCTCGATGGCGATGCGCACCGGGATGCGCTGCACGACCTTGACCCAGTTGCCGGTGGCGTTCTGCGGCGGCAGCACCGCGAACTCCGCGCCCGTGGCGGCGCCGATCGTGGTGACGCGCGCGCGCCAGGTGACGCCGGGATAGGCGTCGGCGGTGAACTGCGCCGGCTGGCCTTCGCGCATGTCGGTGAGCTGCGTCTCCTTGTAGTTCGCCTCGACCCAGGGCGGGCTGTCGTCCACCAGGCTGAACTTGGCGGCGCCGTGCTCGACGAACTCGCCCGGCCGCAGCTTCAGGTTGCTGATCGTGCCCGGCGCCGGCGCCGCGACGCGCGTGCGCTCGAGATCGAGGCGCGCCGTGTCGCGCGTGGCGAGCGCCTCGCGGGTGCGCGGGTGCTGCTCGACGGGCGCGTCCGGGCTGCCGCCGAGCGCCGCGAGTGCGCGCGCGGCGCGCTCGCGCAGCGCCACGAGGCGCTTCTTCGCGGTCTCGACGTTGTTCTGCGCCTCGTCGTACTGGTCCTCGCGGCTCATGCCGCGCTCCTTGAGCTGGCGCTGCCGCTCGAGCTGACGGGTGGTGAAGCCGATGCGTTCCTCGGCCTCCATCCGCTCGGCGAGCGCGACCCGGTACTCGGCGCGCAGCGTCTCGATCTCGGTTCGCACCACCGAGAGCTGCGCCTCGGCGCGCGCGAGCGCGAGCTGGTACGGCGCCGGGTCAAGGCGGAAAAGCAAAGCGTCTTTCGCCACGCGCTGCTGGTCCTTCACCGCCACCTCGACGACGCGGCCGGAAACCTCGGCGCTGATCGGGATCACCTGCGCCTTCACGTAGGCGTTGTCGGTCTCGGCGTAGCGTGCGCTCCTCGCGTACCAGTTGAGAGCGATCATGGCCGCGACGAGCGGCACGACGACGAGCAGGAACGGGCGCAGCAGGCGGCGCGCGGGGATTCGCGGCATCAGCGGCCGATGTCGAGCGCGCCGCCGCCGTCGACGAGCAGGTCCACGCCGGTGATGAAGCCTGCCTCGTCGGAGGCGAGGAACAGCGCCGCGTTGGCTACGTCCCAGGCCGTGCCCATCTTGCGGCGCAGCGGCACGCGCGCGTCGCGCATCGCGGCCACCTCGGCGCGCGGCTTGCCGAGCTTGCGCGCGCGCGTGTCCACCGCCATCGGCGTGTCCATGAGGCCGGGCAGGATCGCGTTCACGCGCACGCCGCAGTCGGCGTTCTGGATCGCGAGCTGCTTGACGAAGGCGATCATCGCCGCCTTGGAGGCCTTGTAGGCGACGTAGGGGTACTTCTCGATCGCCGCGAGCGAGGAGATCATCAGGATCACGCCGGACTTCTGCTCGCGCATCACGGGCACCGCGTGCTTGGCGGCCATCACCGCGCCGCGCAGGTTGATCGCGATGACGTTGTCGAACGCGGCCTCGGTGATCTCGGCGAGCGGCGCGTCGCCGCCGCCCAGCGACACGCCCACGTTGTAGTGCAGGACGTCGATGCGGCCCCAGCGCCGGCGCGCCTCGGCGACCATCGCCGCCATGTCGGCCTCGCGCGTCACGTCGGCTTCGAAGGCGAAGCAGTCGCCGCCTGCCTTGCGCACCAGCGCCGCGGTCTCTTCGGCGAGCGCGAGCGCTCGGTCCACCGCCATGATCCGCGCGCCTTCCTGCGCGAAGCGCAGGCAGGTGGCGCGGCCGTTGCCGAGGCCGCTGCCCGGGCTCTGGCCGGCGCCCACGACGATCGCGGTTTTGTCCTTCAGCCGCAAGCGCTCAATCGACCTTCATCCCGGTCGCCTTTACCACGGGCGCCCACTTGGCGATCTCCGCGCGCATGAACTTGCCGAAGCCCTCGATCGACATGCCCATCGGCACCGCGCCCTGCTTGTTCCAGGTCTCCCGGACATCGGGCGCGCTGATGATCTTGTTCACCTCGGCATTGAGGCGCTCGAGCACCGCGTGCGGCGTGCCCGCCGGCGCCATGAGGCCGAGCCAGATGCCGGCCTCGTAGCCCGACACGCCCGCCTCGTCGATCGTCGGCACCTCGGGCAGCACCGACGAGCGCTTCTTGCCGGTCGTGCCCATCGCCTTGAGCTTGCCGGCGCGCACGTTCGGAGCCATGGTGGTGATCGCGTCGATCATCATCTGCACCTGGCCGCCGAGAATGCCGGTGCGCGCGCCGTCGCTGCCCTTGTAGGGCACGTGGACGATGTCGACGCCGGCCATCATCTTGAACAGCTCTCCGGCCATGTGGTACGGGGTGCCGGGACCGGAGGAGGCGTAATTGAGCTGCTTCGGCTTCGCCTTGGCGAGCGCGATGAATTCCTTCAGGTTGTTCGCCGGCACGGACGGGTGCACGACCATAAGGAGGTCGGAGTAGTTCACGCCGGTGATCGGCGCCAGGTCCTTCATGAGGTCGTAGGGCTTCTTCGGGATCAGCGTCTCGTTGACGGTGTGCGTGTTCGACATCATCAGCAGCGTGTAGCCGTCGGGCGCCGACTTCGCGACCGCGTCGGTGCCGATCACCGCGCCGCCGCCCGGACGGTCCTCGACGACGAACGGCTGGCCGAGCGACTCGGCGAGCTTCGCGCCGAGGAAGCGCGCGTAGATGTCGGCGGGGCCGCCGGCGCCGTAGGGCACGATGATCTTCACCGACCTGGCGGGATAGTTTTGCGCCGCCGCCGGCAGGGCCGCGAGCGCGCAGAGCAGGGCAAGAGCGAGTCGAATCATGGTTCCTCCTCTAGGGACGCAGCTTAGAATAGCCGCGCGCAAATGAACACCCGAAAATCGAAAGTGATCCCGATTTTGCCTTCCCGGATCACCGTGGAGGGACTCGACCGCGCGCCGCATCGCGCATTCCTGCGCGGGCTCGGCCTGTCGGACCGGGACATCCGGCGGCCGTTCGTAGGCGTCGCCTCGACCGACGGCCGGGTCACGCCCTGCAACGCGCTCCTCGGCGAGTTCGCGAGGGATGCCTGCGCGGGCGTGCGCGACGCGGGCGGCGTGCCTTTCGATTTCGCGTCGATCTCGGTCGCGGATTCGATGTCGATGAACCACGCCGGCATGCGCTATTCGCTCGTGTCGCGCGAGATCATCGCCGATGGCGTAGAGGCGGTGGCGCGCGGGCATGCCTACGATGCGCTCGTAGGCTTCGCCGGGTGCGACAAGACGCTGCCGGGCATGATGATGGCGATGGTGCGGCTCAACCTGCCGTCGGTGTTCATTTACGGCGGCGCCGCGCTGCCCGGACGGCTGCACGGAAAGGACGTCACGGTGCTGGACGCCTACGAGGCGGTGGGCGGCGTGTACGCGGGCACCGTCACGCGCAAGGAGCTGGACGTGCTCGAGCACGTCTGCCTGCCGGGCCTGGGCGCCTGCCCGGGCCAGTTCAGCGCCAACACGATGGCGATGGTCTCGGAGACGCTCGGCCTCGCGCTGCCCGGATCCGCCACAATGCCTGCCGTTGCTCCTGAAAGAAAGGCTTTTTCAAGAGGAGCAGGCAAGACCGTCATGGACATCCTGAAGAACGGCGGGCCGCTGCCGCGCGAGCTGGTCACCCGCAAGAGCCTGGAGAACGCCTGCGCCGCGGTTGCGGCCACGGGCGGCTCCACCAACGCCGGACTGCACATTCCCGCGATCGCGCACGAGGCGGGCATCCGCTTCTCTCTCGACGACCTCGCGCGCATCTCGAAGCGCACGCCCACCCTCGCCGACATGAAGCCGGGCGGCAAGTACCTCGCCAAGGACCTGCACGAGGTGGGCGGCGTCTACGCGGTGCTCAAGGAGCTCCTCAAGCGCGGCGCGCTGCACGGCGACTGCCTGACGATTTTCGGCACGACCCTTGAGAGCGAGCTGAAATCGCATCCCGGAGCCGACGGGAAAGTTGTTCCGAAGACGCCGCTCTCGCCCACGGGCGGCATCGTGGTGCTGAAGGGCAACCTCGCGCCCGACGGCGCGCTGCTCAAGGTCGCCGGCCTGAAGAAGCTGCGCTTCGAGGGACGCGCGCGCGTGTTCGATTCCGAGGAGGCCTGCGTGGACGTCGTGCGCCGGCGCGCCTACAAGCCGGGCGACGTGCTCGTCATCCGCTACGAAGGCCCCAGGGGCGGGCCCGGCATGCGCGAGATGCTCGGCGTCACCGCGCTGCTCTACGGCCAGGGCGCGGGCGAGAAGGTCGCGCTCGTCACCGACGGGCGCTTCTCCGGCGCCACGCGCGGCATGATGGTGGGCTACGTCTCGCCCGAGGCGATCGACGGCGGCCCGCTCGCGCTGGTGAAGGACGGGGACCGGATCGTGATCGATGCGGTCAGGGGTTTGCTATCAGTTGATCTTTCCGCACGTGAAATGAAAAAGAGATCCTTCAAGAAACCCCGACGCTCTCTTTCGGGCGTGCTCGAAAAATACGCAGCGCAGGTCGGCTCCGCATTCCGCGGCGCCGTGACGCACAGCGGGCCGCGCAAATGAAGCTGGGTTACATCGGCATCGGGTTGATGGGCAAGCCCATGGTGCTGCGCCTGCTTGCCGCGGGCCACGAGGTGACGGTCTGGAACCGCAGCCGCGAGAAGCTCGCGCCGGTGCTGGAGAAGGGGGCGACGGCGGCCGAGTCCCCCGCTGCGGTAGCGCGCGCATCCGAGATCGTCATGATGTGCGTCACCGATCAGAAGGCGGCGAGAGAGGTCTTGTTTTCTGCTGACGGTGTTTCCGCGTCCGGAAGGAAAGGTCTTCTCGTCGTGGATTTCTCGAGCATTGCTCCGGCCTCCGCCCGTGAATTCCACGAAAAGCTGAAAGAGAAGGAAATCTTCATGATCGACGCTCCGGTCTCGGGCGGCGTGCCGGGCGCGGAGCAGGGCACGCTCGCGATCATGGCCGGCGGGCGCGCCGAGGACGTCGAGCGCGCGCGGCCGGTGGTGATGCACCTCGCGCAGCGCTTCACGCGCATGGGCGAGGCTGGCGCGGGGCAGGTGACCAAGCTCTGCAACCAGATCATCGTGGGGAGCCTCTTCCCGGTGCTCGCCGAGGCGATCCGCCTCGCGGAAGCCGCGGGCGTAGACGCGAAGGCGCTGCCCGAGGCGCTCAAGGGCGGCTTCGCCGACTCGCTGCCGCTGCAGGTGTTCGGCGCGCGCATGGCCGCGCGCCGCTTCGAGCCGCCGCTCGGCGCGAACGACATCATGCTGAAGGACCTGGAGAACGCTGCCGCGGTGGCGAAGGAGTTCGGCGTGCCGCTGCCGATGGCGCGCACCGCCGCCGAGCTCTACCGGCTGCTCGCCGCGCAGGGCAGGGGCGCGGCCGACCCGGCGGTTCTCGTAGAGCTGCTGAGCGGCAAGCGCTGAGCTAGCGCAGCACGTACCAGATCGGGTAGATCACGAAGGCGCCCGCCGCGAGCGCGAGCAGCAGCACGCGCAGCAGGACGGCTCCCGGGTCGCTGAGCAGCCGGTAGGCGAACCAGCGCAGCGCGGAGCCTCGATGCTGCAGCTCCCATTCGCGCTCCCACGCCTCGCGCGCGCGCATCGCGTAGGCTCGTGACTGGGTGCGGAGAATCTCCCGTGCGCGGTCGAAGTCTTCATCCGGCACCCAGAGCGCGCCGAAGGCGAAGAGATGCGTCGGCGTCTCATGCACCGGGACATCCGCGGCGCGCAGCAGCGCCATCAGCTCGTCGTATTGCTCCTCGGCCAGGTAGCGCGTGTCGACGAGCCGCTTCACGGCGGCCCGTGTCTACCGCTTCGGGCCATATTGATCCGCCAGCTTGTCAACGACCTCCGTCGTCGCAAGCTCTGCGGCGCGCGCGAGCGCCGCGCGCAGGACGTCCGGGTCTCCGAAGAACTTGTCCAGCTGATGCGTGGGCGTGCCTTCGGTAAGGTTGTTGATGAACGAGCCTTCGTCGAATTCCGAGCGGTCGTTCCTGTCCACGATTTTGATGCGCACTCGCAACCATGGCTTGTACTCGTCCGCAAACGGCCTGCGGGCCGAGATGCCGTAGTTGGGAATCTCGAGCTTGACCTTGTACGGCGCGCCGCCCTTCGGCAGCGCTAGCTCGGGCGACGCGGCAGCCCTCTTGCGGAATTCGGCCAGGACGATTTGGCGGATGTCGATGCCATGCGTCTCCATATACAGCTTGATCTTGTCCCTCGAATCTTCCGCCGGCCCGCTGGCGAGGATGCCACCGAGAGCTCCAAAGACGCCGGCAAGACCCTGATTCGATCCGAAGAAGTGCGGCTTGTCCGGAATCGGGATCTCCGGGTTGACAGGAAGCTCGGCGAGCGGCTGGGCGAACGCTCTCGCCGCGATCACGAGAACGACGGCCGGCAACAGCGCCATGAAACTGGGTCTCCGGCGGCGCATCTCAGACCGCCGCGCGCCGGGCCCAGTAGGCAAACGTTCCGCGCACGATCGAGGGCTGCAGCAGGAATTTGCGCGCTTCCTCGGCGAGCTCGGGCTTCACTTCCTTGTAGCCGCCAGCGGCCATCGCGCGCAGTTGCATGCGCGCCGCGCGCTCGAAGAAGACCGCGAGATAGGTGGCTTCTTCAATTGAAATTCCGGTAGTCAATAAACCGTGATTCGCGAGCAGGATGGCTTTCGCCGAGCCGAGCGCGCCGGAGATGATTCTGCCTTCGTCGTCGGCGACCGGCACGCCCGGCCATTCGGGCAGGTGCGCGGTGCCATGCAGCATCGCGCTATCCATATGTATTGTCTTTAAAGAAGAAGAAGTGCAAGAAAGCGCAGAAGCATACGGCGCATGCGTATGCACGATGGCTTTCACGTCGGGGCGCTTGCGGTAGATCCAGACGTGGAAACGCACGCCGGGGTTCGCACGGCCGCCGGAGAGCGGCTTCAGGTCGTCATCCACGAGCACCATGCGCTCGGCAGTCGCTTCCTCGAAACCGAGGCCGAACTTGAGCGTCCACCAGGTGTTCGGCTTCTCGCCTGCCGCCGTGACCTGGCCCGCGAGCCCCGACTCGTGGCCTTCCTTGGCGAGAATCCTGCAGCAGGCGGCGAGCGCTTCCTGCGGCGCCAGATCGAGCGCGCCGAGGCCCTCGTCCATCTCGCGGCTCACGCGCTCGAGGAAATGTGCCTTCGATGGTGAAGTGCGGGGCTGGCTCATCGGCTGCTTCGGAGTGTTTGAAAACGCAAAGATACGCGATTTGATTTTTGTGCAGTGCAAGGGCAGACTTCGCCCCCACTCCCCGAGCGCACGTCCCCCGCCCCTGCCCAACGGAACGCACCCGATCAAGTCGAGCACGGCGGCGTTGACCCTGCTCGCGCTGGGCGTCGTCTTCGGCGACATCGGCACGAGCCCGCTGTACGCGGTGAAGGAGACCTTCTCGCCGGCACACGGCATTCCGCTCGACGCGGAGAACGTCCTCGGCGGCCTGTCGACGATCTTCTGGGCGCTGATGTTCGTGGTGTCCCTGAAGTACGTCGCGCTCATCATGCGCGCGGACAACCGCGGCGAGGGCGGCATCATGGCGTTGCTCGCGCTCGCCACCTCGGCGATCCGGGACAACCCGAACTGGCGCAACACGCTGCTGCTCATCGGCGTGTTCGGCGCCTCTCTCTTTTATGGCGACGCGGTGCTGACGCCCGCAATTTCGGTGCTGTCCGCGGTGGAGGGGCTCGAGGTCGGCACCTCGGCATTCAAGCCCTACGTGGTGCCGATCGCGGTCGCGGTGCTCGTGGCGCTATTTGTGCTGCAGGCGCGTGGAACCGCGATCGTGGGCCAACTGTTCGGCCCGATCACGCTGGCGTGGTTCCTGGCGATCGGGGCGGCTGGCGTGCATGGCATCGTGCAGCACCCAGGCGTGCTGGCTGCGCTCAGCCCCGTCTACGCGATCGACTTCCTCACCGAGCACGTCGGCGCGTCCTTCGTTGTGCTCGGCTCGGTGGTGCTCGCGGTGACGGGCGCCGAGGCCCTCTATGCGGACATGGGCCATTTCGGCAAGGGACCGGTGCGCATCGCCTGGTTCGCGCTGGTCGCGCCTTCGCTCGTGCTGAACTATTTCGGCCAGGGAGCGCTGCTGATCCTGCGGCCGTCGGCGCTGGAGAACCCGTTCTACCACCTGCTGCCGGCCTGGTCGCTGTACCCGATGGTGGGCCTCGCTACCGTGGCGACCGTGATCGCCTCGCAGGCGACGATCTCGGGCACCTACTCGATGACCAAGCAGGCGATCCAGCTGGGGTTCCTGCCGCGCATGTCCGTGGTGCAGACCTCGGCGAAGGAGCGCGGGCAGATCTACATCCCCGGCATCAACTGGATCCTGCTCGCCGCCGTGATGGGCGCGGTCATCGGCTTCGGCTCCTCGTCGCGCCTCGCCTCGGCCTACGGCGTCGCGGTGACGGGCACGATGCTCGTGACCACGATCGTCACCTTCTTCCTGATCCGCTACGGCTGGGGCCTTCCGCTCTGGGCCTGCATTGCCGCGACCGGGTGCTTTGTGGTGGTGGACACGGCCTTCTTCTCGTCGTGCCTGCTGAAGGTCGCCGACGGCGGCTGGTTCCCGCTCGCGATCGGCGCGCTCGTCTACCTGCTGATGACCACTTGGCGCCAGGGCCGCAGCGTGATGTTCCGCCGCCTGCGCGCCTCCTCGGTGCCGCTGAAGCCCTTCCTCGACTCCCTGTTCAGGGATCCGCCGCACCGTGTGCCGGGCACCGCGGTGTTCCTCACCGCGACGCCGGAGACGACGCCGAACGCGCTGCTGCACAATCTGAACCACAACAAGGTACTGCACGAGCGAGTGGTGTTCCTGACCGCCGAGGTCACCGACGAGCCCTGGGTGCCGTTCCAGGATCGCGTGAAGCTGCAGAAGCTCGGCCACGGCTGCTGGCGCATGAACGTGCGCTTCGGCTTCATGAACGAGCCCGACATCACGCGCGCACTCGAGGTGGCCGACGGCCTGGGCCTGGAGCTGGACACCATGACGACGTCGTACTTCC
>DATKKT010000024.1:0-6600 GCA_035542795.1 Burkholderiales bacterium | reverse complement strand
CAGATCGAGGGCGAGATGGAGGTGCTGCAGATCGAGAAGCGCATCCGCGGCCGCGTCAAGCAGCAGATGGAGAAGAGCCAGCGCGAGTACTACCTGAACGAGCAGATGAAGGCGATCCAGCGCGAGCTCGGCGACCTCGAGGACGCGCCCAACGAGCTCGGCGAGATCGAGAAGCGCATCAAGAAGGCCGGCATGCCGAAGGAGGTGCGCGACAAGGCGACCGCCGAGCTCAACAAGCTGAAGCTGATGTCGCCGATGAGCGCCGAGGCGACCGTGGTGCGCAACTACATCGACTGGCTCGTCCGGGCGCCGTGGAAGAAGCGCACCAAGGTGCGCACCGACATCGCCGCCGCGCAGAAGGTGCTCGACGAGGACCACTTCGGGCTCGAGAAGGTCAAGGAGCGCATCGTCGAGTTCCTGGCCGTGCAGCAGCGCGTGCAGACGCTGAAGGGCCCGATCCTGTGCCTCGTCGGGCCCCCCGGCGTCGGCAAGACGTCGCTGGGCCAGTCGATCGCGCGCTCGACCAACCGCAAGTTCGTGCGCATGAGCCTGGGCGGCGTGCGCGACGAGGCCGAGATCCGCGGCCACCGCCGCACCTACATCGGCTCGATGCCCGGCAAGATCGTCCAGAACATGGTGCGCACCGGGGTGCGCAACCCGCTGTTCCTGCTGGACGAGGTCGACAAGATGTCGATGGACTTCCGCGGCGACCCGTCCTCGGCGCTCCTCGAGGTGCTCGACCCCGAGCAGAACGCGACCTTCAACGACCACTACCTCGAGGTCGACTTCGACCTCTCCGAGGTGATGTTCGTCTGCACCGCGAACACGCTCAACATCCCGGCGCCGCTCCTCGACCGCATGGAGGTGATCCGCCTCGCGGGCTACACCGAGGACGAGAAGATGAACATCGCGCGGCGCTACCTGGTGCCGAAGCAGGCCAAGCAGAACGGCCTCAAGGAGGGCGAGCTGAAGGTGGCCGACGGCGCGCTCACCGACATCGTGCGCCACTACACGCGCGAGGCCGGGGTGCGCAACCTCGAGCGCGAGGTGTCGAAGATCTGCCGCAAGGCGGTCAAGCAGCTGCTCTTGAAGCCGGACGACGCGCCCGTCAGCGTCACCGCCAAGAACCTCGACAAGTTCCTGGGCGTGCAGCGCTTCCGCTACGGCAAGGCCGAGGAGGCCAACCGCATCGGCCAGGTGACGGGCCTCGCCTGGACGGAGGTGGGCGGTGAGCTCCTGACGATCGAGTCGGCGGTGGTGCCGGGCAAGGGCAAGCTCCAGTACACCGGCCAGCTCGGCGAGGTGATGCAGGAGTCGATCCAGGCGGCGATGACCGTGGTCAGGAGCCGCCAGGCGCTCTTGGGCCTCGAGCCCGACTTCTACCAGAAGAACGACGTGCACGTGCACGTGCCGGAGGGCGCGACGCCGAAGGACGGCCCGAGCGCCGGCATCGGCATGGCGACGGCGCTGATCTCGACGCTGACCAAGATCCCGGTGCGCGCCGACGTCGCGATGACCGGCGAGATCACGCTCCGGGGCGAGGTGCTGCCGATCGGCGGCCTCAAGGAGAAGCTCCTGGCGGCGCACCGCGGCGGCATCGCGACCGTGCTGATCCCCTCGGAGAACGAGAAGGACCTCGCCGAGATCCCGGACAACATCAAGGACAAGCTCGAGATCCGGCCGGTGAAGTGGATCGACGAGGTGCTCGAGGTCGCGCTCGAGAGGAGTCCGCTGCCGGTCGGCCAGGCGGTGCGCGACGCCGACGGCGCCCCGGCGACCACGGCGAGCGCGACGCGCCCCCGCCGCGGCAAGGGCAAGGGGCGCGCCGTCCCCGCCCACTGAGGCCGCTGCCTTGAGGAGCCCGGCGGTTATCGGGTAAACTTTCGGGCTCTCCCGGGCGGCCCGGTGACGCGGGCGCGGGCCGGGAGAGCCGGGTACGGGTGCTTAGCTCAGTTGGTAGAGCGTCGCCCTTACAAGGCGAAGGTCGGGGGTTCGAGACCCTCAGCACCTACCAGTGAGTGCCGCGGCGGAGGGCCGTCCGCGGCGGTTTCGATGTGGAGTGGTAGTTCAGCTGGTTAGAATACCGGCCTGTCACGCCGGGGGTCGCGGGTTCGAGTCCCGTCCACTCCGCCAGTATTTCTTCCGGGCCACCGCCTTGCCGGCGGGCCGCCCGGGCAACGAACGGCCGCGCTGACCGCGCGGCCGTTTTCACATCGGGAAGCTGCCATGCTGCAGTGGATCAACGACCGGATGAAGGTGATCGGCTGGATCTTCATCCTGCCGCTCGCGCTCGTGTTCGCCGTCTGGGGCGTGCACGGCATCGTCGACTTCACGACGCGCCAGGACAAGGGCCTGCGGGTCAACGGCGAGGACGTCAACCTCGAGCGCCTGCGCCAGGCCTACCAGGAGCAGCTCGTGCAGCTCAACCGGCTGTACCCCGACGAGGTGCCGGCGGACGTGCGCAAGGCGACCCAGGACCACGTCGTCGAGCAGTTCGTCAACACCGCGCTCCTCAACCAGCGCGTCAAGGAGCTCAACTACGTCGTCTCCGACAAGGACGTGGTCGACTCGATCGCCCGCTACCAGGGCTTCCAGGTGGGCGGCAAGTTCAACAAGGACGCGTACTACGCGCTGCTGCGCGCGCAGGGCTACACCCCCGAGAAGTTCGAGGCCGAGCAGCGCGAGATGCTGAAGGTCCGGGCGCTCGAGTCGGGCCTGTACGTGTCCTCGTTCGCGACCCCGCTCGAGATCGCGCGCGAGGCGGCGATCCGCGGCGAGGAGCGCGAGCTCGCCGTCGCCATCGTGCCGCTCGCCAAGTACCTCGGCAGCGCCAAGCCCGACGAGGCCGCGGTCAAGGCCTACTACGAGGCCCACAAGGCGGAGTTTCGCACCCCGGACACGGTGCACCTCGCCTACGTCGCGCTCAAGGTCGCGGACGCCGCCCGCGAGGTCCAGGTCGACGACGCCGCGCTCAAGGCCTACTACGACACGGTCAAGGAGCGCTACATCGAGCCCGAGCAGCGCCGTGCGCGCCACATCCTGATCCAGGGCCAGGACGCGGCGGCGCGCAAGAAGGCCGAGGAGGTCTACGCGCTCGCCACCAAGCCCGGCGCCGACTTCGCCGCGCTCGCCAAGCAGTACTCGCAGGACGCGGGCTCGGCGCCGCAGGGCGGCGACCTGGGCTTCGCCGAGCGCAGCTTCTTCGTCGGCCCGTTCGCCGACGCCGTGTTCTCGATGCACCCGGGCGACGTCAGGGGCCCGGTGCAGACGACCTTCGGCTGGCACGTGATCAAGCTCGAGGAGATCCAGCCCGGCAAGTCCAAGGCCCTCGAGGAGGTCCGCGCCGACATCGAGCGCGAGTACCGGAAGTCCGAGGCCGAGCGCCGCTACGGCGAGCGGCAGGAGAAGCTCGAGCAGCTGGCCTTCGAGAACAGCGGCGCGCTCGAGCCCGTCGCCAAGGCGCTCGGCCTCAAGGTCGAGGAGATCCCCGCCTTCTACAAGGGCCTGCCGGACAACGAGCTCGCCGCCAACCCCAAGGTGCTGCAGGCCGCCTTCAGCGCCGACGTGCTCGGCGGGCAGAACAGCCGGCCGATCGAGCTCGCCCCGGGCGACGTGGTCGTGATCCGCGCGAGCGACCGCCACCCGCCCGAGGACCAGCCGCTCGAGGCGGTGCGCGCGAAGGCGACCGAGGGCGCGCGCCGCGAGCTCGCGGCGCGCGAGGTCGGGGCCGCCGCGGCCCGGATCGCGGGCGCGGTCGGCGCCGGCGAGAAGTGGGACGCGGCGCTGCGGGCCGTCGGCACGGTCGCGACGGCCAAGACCGCGACGCCCGAGCAGCTGCGCTTCGAGCCGGCGAAGTTCGTCGGCCGCGGCGGCGAGGGCATCGCGCCCGAGGTGCTGCGCGAGGCCTTCAAGGTCAAGCCGCCGGCGGCCGGCTCGAGCGCGACCGGCACGGTGCGGCTCGCGAACGGCGACGTCGCCGCGTTCGCGGTCACCGGGGTCAGGCCGGGGACCGTCAAGGCCGGCGGCGAAGCCGAGCGCCGCGCGCTCGGCACCGCGGCCGCGGACGCCGAGTTCACGGCCTACCTCGATGCGCTCCGGGCGCACGCGTCGGTGCACTACAACCCGGCGATCTTCGAGTAGCCGGGCGCGGTCCGCGCCCGGGCGGGCGCCTCAGCCCTCGGGCTCGGCGAAGCTCATGCCGACGCTCGAGTAGCCGCCGTCGACGTACAGCACCTCGCCGGTGATGCCGGCGGCGAGGTCCGAGCACAGGAACGCCGCCGCGTTGCCGACGTCCTCCTGCGTGACGTTGCGCCGGATCGGGTTGGCCGCGGCCACGTGGCCCAGCATCTTGCGAAAGCCGGCGATGCCGGCGGCGGCGAGCGTCTTGATCGGGCCCGCCGAGACCGCGTTCACGCGGATGCCGTCGGGCCCCAGGTCCGCGGCCAGGAAGCGCACGCTCGCCTCGAGGCTCGCCTTGGCGACGCCCATGACGTTGTAGCCCGGGATCGAGCGCACGGCGCCGAGGTAGGAGAGCGTGACGATCGCGCCGGCGCGGCCCTTCATCATCGGCTTCGCGGCGCGCGCCAGCGCCGTCAGGCTGTAGCTCGAGACCTCGTGCGCGACGCGGAAGGCCTCGCGCCCGGTGACGTCGGTGTAGCGCCCGGCGAGCGCCTCGCGCGGCGCGAAGGCCACCGAGTGCACCAGGATGTCGAGCGAGTCCCAGGCCTTGCCGAGCGCGGCGAAGGTCGCGGCGATTGCGGCGTCGTCGGTGACGTCCATGTCGTAGACCAGCGAGCTGCCGACGGTCGCCGCGAGCTCGGTGATGCGCTCCTTGAAGCGCTCGCCGACGTAGGTGACCGCGATCTCGGCGCCCTCGCGCCGCATGGCCTCGGCGATGCCGTAGGCGATCGACCGGTCGCTCAACAGGCCCACGATCAGGGCGCGCTTGCCCGCCAGAAATCCCATGTTGGTGCCTTCCTCAGCCGTCGGAACCGGGACCGGCGCCGCGGAGGGCGGCGAGGCCGCCGCCCGGGACCCGGCCCGCGTCGCCGACCGTGCGGGTCGCGCCCGCGGCGGCGTTGGCGGCGTTGCGGGTCTTCTTCTTGCGGTGCTTGACCTTGTGCTCGCTGACCTCGACGACCAGCGTGTTGCCGGCCTTCAGGTGCGCGTGCGGCGCGAGGCCGTTGAGCTGCGCGAGCTCCTCGACCGCCACGTGGTGGCTGCGCGCGATCGAGGCCAGCGTCTCGCCGCGGCGCACGACGTAGGTGTGGCGGCGGTGGCCGGGGAGCGGCGTCTCGCCCTCGATGATGAGCCCCGTGTGCAGCGGCGTCACCTGGCTCGCCGGCAGCAGGATGTCCTCGCCCGGGTGCAGCTCGGCCGTCATCAGGCCGTTCATCTGCCGGATGGTGTTGACCGGGATGTCGCGATCGCGCGCCAGTCCCTGGATCGACTCCCCGTCCGAGACCCGGTAGCGCTCGACCGGCATCCGGAGCTCGGGCGCCAGCGCCGCCACCGTGCGCGCGAACTCGGGCGCCGCGGCCGCCGGCACCAGCAGGTGGTGCGGGCCGTCCGGGTCGGTGGCCCAGCGGTTGAACGCGGGGTTCAACTGGTGCAGCTCGTCCTCGGTGACGTCGAGCAGCATCGCCGCGAGCCTAAGGTCGAGCTGGCTGCCGACCTCGACCTGCGCGAAGTAGGGCTTGTTGGCGATGCTCGCGAACTCGAGGCCGTAGCGGTCGGGGTCGGCGACGATGCGCGCCATCGCGATCAGGCTCGGCACGTAGCCGCGCGTCTCGCGCGGCAGCTTGATGTGCCAGAAGTCGGCGGGCTTGCCGGCGCGGCGCGCCTTCGCGACCGCGCGCTGCACCGCGGCCTCGCCGCAGTTGTAGGCGGCGATCGCGAGGAACCAGTCGCCGCCGAACATCGTGTGCAGCTCGGACAGGTAGTCGAGCGCCGCGCGCGTCGAGTCGACGATGTCGCGCCGCCCGTCCTGCCACCAGTTGACGCGCACCTCGTAGCGGCGCGCGGTCGGCGCGATGAACTGCCAGATGCCGGCGGCGCGCGCGCGCGAGTAGGCGTAGGGGTTGTAGGCGCTCTCGATGACCGGCAGGAGCGCGAGCTCGAGCGGCATGTCGCGCGCCTCGAGCTCGCGGACCACGTAGTAGAGGTAGCGCTCGGCGCGCTCGAAGGTGCGGTCGAGGAACTCGGGCTTGGCGGCGAAGTAGCGCACCTGGCCGGCGACCGCCTTGTCGGCGACCTCGGGCAGCTTGTAGCCGAGGCGGATGCGGTCGAAGACGTCGTGCAGCTCGGCGAGCGGCGCCGACGACTCGGGCGGCACGGGCGAGGAGACCAGCGAGTCGGTGGAGGTCTCCGCCGCCACGGTCGGCGGCAGCGGCGCCGCCGGGTCGGGCGCGGTGCCCTCGGCGTGCGCGACGTGCGTCGACGGCACCATCGCGAAGTCCCGCTTCGGGTCCGGCGCCGGGGCGGTCGCGCAGGCGGCGAGCGTCGCGAGCACGGCGAGCGCGGCGGCCGGGCGCAGGCAGTGCGGGCGGCGCATCAGCGGAACCCGTTCTTCCACTCGCGCACCAGCCGAAACGCCTCGGC